>CAXIAD010000007.1:0-63328 GCA_964021645.1 uncultured Cognatishimia sp.
TTTGGTCGAAAGCGATGACCCGCTAGAGGCAGGCCTAGAGATCATGTGCCAACCTCCGGGCAAAAAACTCTCAACCCTCAGCCTACTGTCGGGCGGCGAGCAAACGCTGACCGCCATGGCCCTGATCTTTGCGGTATTCCTTGCGAACCCCGCCCCGATCTGTGTTCTGGATGAGGTCGACGCACCCTTGGATGACGCCAATGTCACGCGCTTTTGTGACCTATTGGATGAGATGTGCCGTCAAACCAACACGCGCTTTTTGATCATCACCCACCACGCCGTCACCATGGCGCGGATGGACCGCCTCTTTGGTGTGACAATGGCCGAGCAGGGCGTCAGCCAACTGGTCTCCGTCGATCTAAAAGCCGCCGCAACCATGGTCGCCTAATCCGCCACCTTCACTCGAACGTGACAGGCGTTTGTACCGCAATGCGCTATACTGCGGGCAGGAGGCCACAATGCTCAAACTATCCCTCGCCATCATTCTTCTTGCTGGTCCACTAGCCGCGCAAGACACGCCCACAGATCAGAATTGGGCGCAAAAAACCGGCGACACCCTGTTAACCGACGCGGCCCTACAGCAACGTCTAACCGGGCAAACCATCACCTTCTATGATGATGGCCAATCCTATTATTATCCCGACGGGCGCTACACTTACACCTATGCGGATGAGGGTGGAGTGGCCTATGGGCATTACCAACTAGAGCCTGACAGCACAGTCTGCGTTGCCTTCGTTAACGGGTTTTCTCGCTGTGACCGTTTTGTGCAAACCGCCGAGCGTTTGGTCATGCTCACAGCCAAGGGCGACCGCTTTCCGGTCCGCCCCAGACCGTAAAACCCCTATAGCCTATTCAACAGTGCCGCCGTCGGCCACGCATCCGCGGGCAGGCCCAGACGTTGTTGTTCGCGTTGCACAGCGCTGCGGGTTTTGGCCCCCAAAATACCGTCCACTTTGCCTACGTCATGGCCGTGCTGTTTCAATTTCTTTTGCAACTGCTTCATTTGCGCTCCCTGCAACCCAGGCTCTGGATTGCCCGCAGCATAGGGCGCGGCCCCTTCTAAACGTGTTGCGAAATAGGCCGCCGTGGCAACATAGACAAAGCTTTGGTTCCATTCAAAATACACCCGAAAATTCGGATATGCCAAAAATGCAGGCCCCTTGCGCCCTTGCGGCAATACCAATGAGGCGGGCAGATTTGCCAACTGACCTTGGCGCGCTTTCACGCCCAATTTCGCCCAGTCACTGGCGTCTTTTGTGGTCTCCAGTCCGGACAGCGCCCAATCCATATTGCGCGGCACAGTGACCTCCTGCAACCACGGCTCCCCCGCGCGCCAGCCAAGATGGTTCAGCATCTTACCACCCGACATCAGCGCATCTTGGGCCGAGGATTTAAGCCGTACCTTGCCATCCCCATCCGCATCCACACCATTCGCCAAAATATCCGCTGGCAACATTTGCACCATGCCAATTTCACCGGCCCATGCGCCCGTGGTTTTTGTCGGGCTGAAATCGCCCGTTTTATATAGCTCAAGCGCGGCAAATACCTGCGGGCGAAATAGCTCAGGGCGTCTGCAATCATGCGACAGCGTGACCAGCGAATTTAAGGTGTTGAAATCCCCCTGAAAGGCCCCGAAATCGGTTTCAAATGCCCAAAACGCCAGCAATACCCCCGGCGACACGCCATATTTTTGTTCAATACGGGCAAAGGTCTGCCCATAGGTTTTTGCCTTGGATTTACCGGTGTTCAATCGGTTTGAGCTGATCAGCCGCTGGGAAAAATCCAGAAACGGGCGTTGAAAAACCCCCTGCGCGCGGTCGGCCTTCAACGTAGCGGGATCTTGGCGCACATTGGCGAAAAAGCTGTTCACTGTGCGTTTGTCATGCCCCAGCGCAGCGGCCTCTTTTTTCAATCCCTTAACAAAGCCGTTGAATGACCCGCCACAGGTTTGCGCGACTGTCGCCCCGGCAATGGACATCAACAGCGAAACGGCAATTGGCAAAACAAAACGCATGAGCAACCTCACTAAAATCAAATTAATTCTGCTGCAAACATTAGGCGCGCAGCGCCCGCATCGCAACTATTAGAAAAGACAGATCAATAATGTGATCATCAGGGCAGCCCCCCATGTGCGCCACAACGCAGCACAGGCCTGATCAATCTCTGCGGCACCGATTATCTTGGCACCACGCTCGTTCACAAACGGGAAATCCTGCATCACACCGTCATAGGCACGCGGCCCCGCAATAGCGACATTCAGTGCTCGCGCCATAGCACTTTCGGGCCAACCCGCATTGGGAGAGCGGTGCTTTTGGGCGTCATCTCGTATCTGTGTCCATGCGCCAAGCCCGAAATGCGTCGCCGCAATCAAACAGGCTGTGATGCGCGCAGGCACCCAGTTCAATACATCATCCAGTCGCGCCGCTGCCCAGCCAAAATCGCGATGTTTTTCAGTGCGATAGCCGATCATGGAATCTGCTGTGTTGATGATTTTATAGATCAATAACCCGGGCAATCCGCCGATCAAAAACCAAAATGCAGGCGCGATCACGCCATCCGATAGGTTTTCTGCCGCAGACTCAATTGATGATCGCGCCACAGCCGCGCCGTCCATCTGTGCCGTGTCCCGACTGACAATCATCGCAACAGCCCGGCGCCCATCTCCCAGCGATACCCGCAGCCCATCGGCAACGCGCGCCACATGATCCACCAATGATTTCTGCGCCAACAGAATCGCGGTCACGATCAAAACGACCAGCCAGCCAAGCATGGAAATCACACCCCCCAACAGCCCCATGGCAATCACGAGTGCAACAACCACCAAAACGCCCCGCAGTTTTTGCTGGGGGCCATGATTGAATGTCGTATCTGCCCAGCCAATCACGCGCCCCATCAATACTGCCGGATGGGTCAATCGCCGCCATAACCACGCGGGCTCGCCAAATGCAGCATCCAACAGCATGGCAAGGGCAAGTAAGCCAGCGGTGCTCATAATGCGGCCTCTAGCTGTGCCCAGCGATCAGAGGCGGGCAGGCCAAGGCGCAGATAGGTTTTTGAATAGGGGAAAATGCGGCTCCAGACGTGGCGCTGTGCCAGTTTCTGCTGCCATGCGGCGGCATCATCCACCTCATATAGACGAAACAGGCTGCATCCACCAACAAGCGCCGCCCCCTTGGCGCAAACCAACTGATCCAACCGCGCAGCTTCCTGCGTCAGGCTGGCGCGTGTTGCGGTGGCCCAATTGGTATCTTGCAAAGCGGCAGCGCCAATTTGCAACGCAGGGCCAGAAACAGCCCAAGGGCCGGTAAGATCACTCAGCCTTGCAATCAGTTTTGGACCAGCAATCACAAACCCAAGGCGCAAACCCGCAAGCCCCCAGAATTTGCCAAAGCTTTTGAGGATAATAGTATCCTCTCCCGCATGCTCAATCAGGCTTTGCTCAGGGGCCACATCGCAAAAGCTTTCATCAATCACGGTGACCGGTGCCGCATCCGGGCCGTTGATGTCGGAGGCGGCCCAAAAGCGCCCTGTGGGATTGTTCGGATGCACCAATACGCGCGCATCTGTGTGTTTGGCATCGGCACTCACATTCCAGCCTTGGGCGGCGTATGCAGCCGCGTGTTCGTTATAGGTTGGGGCAGGGATGTCTACGCATTTAGGTTCTGCGCCAGATTTCGCGCCCAAAACAGCAGGCAGGCGCGCAATGATCGAAGAGGCCCCGGGTGCCGCAAGAATGGCCGCCCCGCGTGGGACATTCCAAAACGCGCGGGCTGCATCCATTAGGGCGTGCTGTGCGCCAGTGTCGGGCAGGGCAGACCAGCTATGGTCTGTGATCTGAGGCACAGGATAGGGCGTGGGGTTGATACCCGTGGATAGATCCAGCCAATCCGAACGGTTGCCACCCCATTGCAGCATTGCATTGTCGACACCGCCGCCGTGGTCCCTATGCGCCATTTTCTTCGCCATTGCCTGCCCTTTACATCGGTTACCGCCTTCAAGCGGAAATATGGGCTGCTGACAAGGGCGCATGGCGGCACAGCGATAGAGGAAAGCGGCGGGTTGGGTGTTGTCTGCGTTGATATGGCCCGCGCCCGCCGCGTTGAAACGGCGGGATAGGCGGCACCCGCGTCAGCCCCGGTTGTGAGGTTCCATGTAATCGAGATCTGGATTCGTAGGGATGATGCGATGCGGATTAATGCTATCGTGGCTATAGTGATAGTGGCGCACGATATGGGGCATGTTCACTGTCTCCATGATGCCCTGCATCTGATACAATTCGCGCGTATAGGCCCATAGGTTCGGATAATCTATCAGCCGCTTGCGATTGCATTTGAAATGTAAGTGATACACCGGATCAAACCGGATCAACGTGGTGAAAAGCCGCCAGTCTGCCTCTGTTAATTTATCCCCCATCAGATAGCGATTGCTGCCCAGCCGGCTCTCCAGCCACTCCAGCGTATCAAACAACGGTGTGATCGCCGCATCATAAGCCTGCTGCGTGGTGGCAAAGCCACATTTGTAGACGCCATTGTTCAGCGTGTCATAGACGCGTTGGTTGACCTCCTCTATGGCGTCACGCATCGCTACAGGCCAGAAATCCAACGTATTGCCCGTCAGCCCGTCAAAGGCCGAATTGAACATCCTGATAATTTCGGAGCTTTCGTTGGAAACGATGGTTTCTTGCTGCATGTCCCATAAAATCGGCACCGTGACCCGCCCGCTATAACCCGCGTCTGCCTTGGTGTATATTTCATAGGCATGGCCCAACCCATAAAGGCTGTCCCCCGTCGCGCCGGCCTCGTCACGCTCAAATGTCCAGCCACGATCCAACATGTCAGGATGCACCACCGAGGTTGAGATATGCGCATTCAGCCCCTTGAGGTGGCGAAAAATCAGGGTGCGGTGCGCCCAAGGACAGGCATGCGATACATACAAATGATAGCGCGCAGTTTCTGGCGCAAACCCGCCCTTGCCACCGGAGCTTGCCCCCGAACTATCTGGGCCATTCGCCGTGATCCAATTGCGAAACTGCGATTGCGAGCGTTCAAATTTCCCACCCGATGATTTGGTGTCATACCACTGATCAACCCATTGACCGTCTACCAAAAGCCCCATGTGTGCTGCCCTCGCTTGTGCATGTTTATCGCCCCGTAATGGCGCAATCTTTGGATTATCCTATGGGGCATTGCCAGATATGCCTACTGCCATAGATGCAAAACTGTTGCGCGCCTGCGCACAGACACAAGATGGGCCGCAATTTCGTCAAAGCTTTACTTGACGTTAAGCGGTTTCGCGGCAAACTTGGTCATAACTGGAGATATTGATATGACCACCTTTCTGCCAAAAGAGGTCCAGGCCGGGCTGGATGCCGCCCGAAAACAGAATCTAAAACGCAAAAGCCGATTGCGTGTTGAGGCAGATGGCGAAAGCTTTCGCATTCTGACGTTTCGCGACGATGGCTTTACGCTGGATGTTGAGCAGGCCCCGCACCTGCGTGGCTTGGTCGATGTTTACGACGGTTCGCGCCATATCTATCAATGCCTGGTCGTCGCCTCAGAAGAAGAGAACGGCGAAATGCTGTATGAATTCAAACGCTCCACAGCTGTGCTAGATCGCGTGCCACTGGATTTTTACCGTGAGGAAAACGCGCCTGTGGCTTTGATTGGCAAAGATTTCTGATTTAGCGCCGCGATTTCAGGGCACTGCATGACGGGGCAATGATGCGACCGGATGATGCCTATATGTTGGCTTGCAAAAACTGACGGAATTAAAATCCCGTTTTGCGAATCTCATAACTATTGAATGTCGTCAGGCGGCGGGCGCTTTTTTGAAGCACGACGGTACCGTAAGCGGCTTGAAAACACATAAGCAGATGTTTTTAACGTGACCTAATTGAGAAGGCTACGCCTTCGCTCAACGCATCGAACCCCCACCTGTCCTCCCCCTTTGTCTAAGGGGGAGGGACCCTTGCTGCAATGTTATTGCAGATCAGCAAAGGCGGCTTGCAACCGCTCGCTCGCTTGGATGACATAGCTACGGGGCGTGGCAATATTGAAGCGCAGGAAATTCTCCCCGCCAGTGCCAAAAGTCGGACCGTGATTGGCAGCGATTCGCGCGTCTTGCTGCACACGCCGCGTGAATTCCGCCCGATCCATCCCCGTGCCCGAAAAATCCACCCAACTTAGGTATGTCGCTTCAAGCGACATTGTGGCGAGCCCCGGAATGCCTGCAATCGCCGCATCCAAAATCTGGCGATTCCCCTCGAGGTATTCCATCAACCCGTCAACCCACACCGCCCCATCAGGGCTATAGGCGGCGGTGGCCATGAACAGGCCAAAGGAATTGGCAGAAATCCCCATCGCGGCCATGCGCTTGGCAAACCGCGCACGTAGGGCTGTATCAGGGATAATCACATTGCCCGAATGGCTGCCTGCGATGTTAAATGTCTTTGTGGTGGCCGTCATCATCACCAAACGATCCAGAATGCTGTCATCCACCAAGGTCATGGGAATATGCGCGTGACCCGGATAGATCAGATCATGGTGAATTTCGTCACTCACCAGAATGAGATCATGGCGTTTGCAGAAGTCAGCCACCCCTTGCAGCTCCTCACGGCTCCAGACGCGCCCCCCCGGATTATGCGGTGAACACAGGATAACCATGCTCTCATGGCCCTTCATCTGCGCGTCATAGGCCGCGAAATCCATCTCATACCGGCCATCGTTATTGACCAGCTCGCATTCCACAACCTCACGTCCCGCCGCAGCAATCACACGGGCAAAGGCGTGATAAACTGGCGTAAACAACACCACCCCATCGCCGGGTTTGGAATAGGTATCAACGCATAGTGCTGTGCCGTTCACCAACCCATGCGTGGTGAAAATTGCCGCCGGATCAACGTGCCACCCATGGCGGTTTTCCATCCACCAACAGATCGCCTCTTTGTAGGGGGTGTCATCGCCGTGATACCCATAAATCCCATGATCGTGCATTTTACCGATCGCATCAGCCACACATTGCGGCGGGCGAAAATCCATATCTGCCACCCACATGGCGATTCCATCCTCCGCCGGGACGCCATAGATTTTTTCCATCATATCCCATTTCACCGAATGGGTGCCGTGACGGTTGATGACCTCATCAAAATCCATGAATTTCTCTCCTCGCATAGATGCAGGCACGCTACCCTATTGCTTCTCAAGTTCAAGAGGCGTTGCAGTGCGCGCCGCCTTGTTTTATCTGACCCCTATGTTGAGACCTATTTTGATCCATCCTGATCCCCGCTTGAAAAAGATCTGTGCCCCTGTGCTGGATCTGACCGATGACTTGCGCGCCCTTGCCAAGGACATGTTGAAAACCATGTATGACGCCCCCGGCATTGGCCTTGCCGCGCCGCAGGTTGGCGTGCTTGAACAGCTGATCGTGATGGATTGCATCAAAGACGGCGACCCCGAACCCGAGGTGATGTTCAATCCGGTTGTGCTTTCTGCCTCCGATGATCTGAACACCTATGAGGAGGGCTGCCTGTCGCTTCCTGATCAATTTGCAGATGTCACGCGCCCCGCAATGGTGCGTGTGAGCTGGCTGGATATCAACGGCAATCCCCAAGAAGGCGACTTTGAAGAGCTAAGGGCGACCTGTGTGCAGCACGAGATTGACCACCTGAACGGCAAGCTTTTCATTGATTACTTGGGGCCGATGAAACGTCAAATGATGACACGACGCTCTCAGAAAATGAAACGCGAACTCGCGCGCGGTTAACTCCCGCGTTCCCTCAATCCCCGTTCTGATCCTCACCCACCGGAGTACGCAATGACCGTTCGCCTCTGCCTGCCATGGCCTGACAAACGTCTGCGCACCCCCGCAGCAGAGGTGGTCGAGATCACCGATGCCGAACGCTCGGTGTGGAATGACCTGATCGACACGATGGAGGCCATGCCCGGCGTTGGCATGGGTGCCAATCAGATCGGTGTGATGCAGCGGTTGATTGTTGTGGATGCCTCTCGTGAACGCGGCAAGGTGGTCAAAATGGCCAATCCCGTGATCCTGCATGCCTCAATAGAGCTGCGCGACCACGAGGAGGCCAGCCCGAATCTGCCCGGCGTCTCGACCCTGATCAAACGTCCGCGCGCCGTGACTGTGCGCTATATGGATGAAAACGGTGCCACCACCGACAAGGATTTTGTCGGACTTTGGGCGACATCTGTGCAGCATCAGATCGACCATATTAACGGCAAGCTGTTCTTTGATCACGTCAGCCGCACCAAACGCGACATGTTGATCAAAAAGGCGGGCAAGCTGAAATGAAAGTGATCTTTATGGGCACTCCGGCGTTTTCGGTGCCGGTTCTTGATGCTTTGGTTGATGCCGGCCACGAGGTTGTTGCCGTCTATTCCCAGCCGCCCCGTCCAGCAGGCCGCGGCAAGAAAGAACGCCCCGGCCCCGTGCATGCCCGCGCGTTGGAGTTGGATCTGCCTGTCCGCCATCCGTTGTCCCTAAAGGATGCCGATGTGCAGGCGGAATTCGCCGCATTGAATGCCGATATCGCCGTGGTGGTGGCTTATGGTCTGATCTTGCCGCAGGTGATTTTGGATGCGCCCGCCAAAGGTTGCCTCAATATCCACGCATCGCTTTTGCCGCGCTGGCGGGGGGCTGCCCCGATTCACCGCGCGATCATGGCGGGGGATGCCGATACTGGCGTCTGCATTATGCAGATGGAGGCAGGGCTTGATACCGGTCCCGTATTGATGCGCGAGGCAACGGCGATTGGCGCAACCGAAACCACCGACCACCTGCATGATCGCCTAAGTGCGATGGGCGCTGCCGTGATCATCACAGCCCTTAACCAGCTTGATAACCTCACGCCGTCGGTGCAATCCATCGAGGGCGTCACCTACGCCGAGAAAATCGACAAATCCGAGGCGCAGATTGACTGGACCTTGCCGGCTCAAGACGTAGACCGCAAAATTCGCGGCCTCTCCAGCTTTCCGGGGGCGTGGTGCATGATGGATGGCCAGCGCGTGAAACTCCTCGCCTCAAAGGTAGTTTCCGGGGCGGGGAATGCGGGCCAAGTTCTTGATGATAATATCACAATCGCTTGCGGCACGGGTGCCGTACAATTGCTGCGCTTGCAACGCGCTGGCAAAGCTGCGCAGGATGCCGACGTGTTCCTGCGCGGATTTCCCGTGACCAAGGGCGCACAGCTTTAGGGCCGCAACTATAAGTCTAGGGCGTAACTACAAGAGAGGCGCGACCATGTTTTTCACCATGATGGGCACCGTCGTTATTGCCGGGATCGTTGGCTATGCCACCGAAAAAACCGGCTATACGCGCAATGGCTACGTTCCTTCGATCATCATCTGTGTGGGCGGGGCGTTCTTATTCTACTTTGTGCGGATCATGTTTGGCATCGGCTTTGCCAGTCCGGGGTTGAACGCAATTCTATCCTCGATTGGCGCGCTGATCATCGTGCCGTTCCACTGGCGCAAATAGCCGTTTCGCCTACTTTCCGCCTCACAGCCGAAAACCCAAGCCAAAGAAAAACCGGGCACAATGGCCCGGCCTAACTATCGTGTTTCTACAGAAACCTGTTGCAGATTAATGTAGAAACACTTTGGTCTTGTGCAAAAGCATCTTCCCCAAGGCTTTTGCATTTCTTTAATATCCCGAAGGATCACTCAGCCCCTGAATAGGCGGCTGGGCGGTCGTCCGGCATAGGTTCGCGAGCAGGGCGCCCCAGAACTTCCTTCAACCCGTCAAGCTCGATGAAATTGTCAGCTTGGCGGCGCAGCTCGTCCGAAATCATCGGAGGCTGGCTGCGAATGGTGGAAACGACTGAAACACGTACGCCCTTGCGCTGTAGGCTTGCGACCAGCGGACGGAAATCACCATCCCCTGAGAACAGCACGATATGATCGACATAGGGCGCAAGTTCCATTGCATCCACTGCCAACTCGATATCCATGTTGCCTTTGACTTTTCGACGTCCTTGGCTGTCGGTGTATTCTTTGGCTGGCTTGGTAACCATGGTAAAACCATTATAGTGCAGCCAATCAACCAATGGGCGTATCGGAGAATATTCATCATTCTCAAGCAAGGCGGTATAGTAAAACGCCCGCAGCATTTTGCCGCGCCGCATAAACTCTTGCCTTAGTAGCTTGTAGTCGATGTCAAAACCGAGTGATTTGGCGGCTGCGTATAGATTCGAGCCATCGATGAACAGCGCCAGCCGTTCGTCTTTGTAGAACATTAAATTTCCTTCCTGCAATCACCGCGCAAAATTCGTTCCGTGAGTAAAATAAACATGTGCGCGACCGTCTGAGTAAAGTAATGAAAAAAATCGGGCATGCAAAGGGGTGATGCCTTAATCGTTATAATCACGACATATTGGCCGGGTTAGGTGTAAAAAAAATGAATGAAACTGTCTTGTTAGCCCTGGGGGGCAATCAATCCTCTGAATGGGGGATTGCGCTTGAGACTCAGCAGGCAGCGATTAGCCGCCTGTGTAGTGATTCGATTCACACCCTAAAGGCGAGCCGTTTCTTCTCTACACCCTGTTTCCCTGCGGGCGCTGGGCCGGATTTTGTGAACAGCGCGCTTGCCGTACGCACCTCCTTGTCGCCCGATGAATTATTGCTTCGTTTGCACGAGGTAGAGGCCGAGTTTGGCCGCAAGCGCATCACGCGGTGGGGCACGCGCACCCTTGATATCGACCTCATCGCTTACGGTCAGCAGGTGCTGCCTGATCTGGCTGGGTACACCGCTTGGCGCGACCTTCCGCTTGATCAACAAATGCAGCACAGCCCTGATCAACTGATTCTCCCACACCCCCGTCTACAGGACCGCGCCTTTGTTCTTGTGCCGCTTTTAGACGTGGCGCCCGACTGGATGCATCCAACCATAGGGCGCACAATCGCGGAAATGCTTGAAAACTTACCTGAAAGTGACCGAAATGCCGTCATTCCTTTGTGATTTCCCGCTTGTCAATACTGGCGAAGCCCCTTAAATACTCAGCTTCTGATGATCCCGATCCGAGATAATGGAGTTCCCGATGGCCCGCGTTACCGTAGAAGATTGCGTCGACAAGGTTCCCAACCGCTTTGAGTTGGTGATGCTAGCTGCCCATCGTGCACGTGAGATCGCGGCTGGTGGTGCTTTGACTGTAGAGCGTGACAACGACAAAAACCCCGTTGTTAGCCTGCGCGAAATTGCTGATGAAACCCAATCAGCTGATGATCTGCGCGAGCGTCTGATCGAAAGCAATCAGAACCAGATTGAGGTCGACGAGCCAGAAGAAGACACAATGGCGCTCTTGATGGGGGCCGAGGCCGATAAACCACAAGAGGACGACATGTCCGAAGAGAAATTGCTGCGCGCCTTGATGGAAGCTCAAGGCCAAGGCTAATTTCACCTCGGCACTCAGGACATGCTACGTTTCCTCCCCTGTGAAAAATAAGGTTAGGCGCATATGATCCCAGTTGACGATCTGGTCGCACTGGTTCGCGCCTACAACCCTAAAACCAATGAAAAATTGCTGCGCGAGGCCTATCAATACGGCTTTGACATGCACGATGGGCAGACCCGCCATTCGGGCGAGGCCTATTTTAGCCATCCCATCGCCGTTGCCGCCATTCTGACAGAGCAACAGCTGGATGACGCCACCATCATCACCGCCCTGTTGCACGACACTATTGAGGATACCGAGGCCTCCTATTCCGAGGTATCCGCGCGTTTCGGCGAAGAGGTCGCGGTGCTGGTCGATGGTGTCACCAAACTGACCAATCTACAGCTCAGCTCGACCGAAACCAAACAAGCAGAGAATTTCCGCAAGCTCTTTATGGCGATGTCCAAAGACCTGCGTGTTATTCTGGTTAAGCTGGCTGACCGTTTGCACAATATGCGCACCATTCGCGCGATGCGCCCTGCAAAACAGCAGCAAAAGGCGCGCGAAACCATGGATATCTACGCCCCGCTTGCGGGTCGCATGGGCATGCAATGGATGCGCGAAGAGCTTGAGGATCTCGCCTTTAAGGTTCTCAATCCAGAGGGGCGCGCCAGTATCATGCGCCGCTTTATCACCCTGCAAAAGGAAACCGGCGATGTGATCGAAAAGATCGCCGCCGACATGATCCACGAATTGGACAAAGCAGGCATTGAGGCCACGGTCATCGGGCGCGCTAAAAAACCCTATTCGATCTGGCGCAAGATGCAGGAAAAGGATCAGGGCTTTAGCCGCCTATCCGACATTTACGGGTTTCGCATCATCACCGGAACCGAGGCAGATTGCTATCAGGTACTGGGCGCGATCCATCACCGCTGGAGCGCGGTGCCGGGTCGTTTCAAAGATTACATCAGCCAGCATAAATCCAACGGCTATCGCTCGATCCATACCACGGTGTCAGGGCGCGATGGCAAACGGGTCGAGGTGCAAATTCGCACCCAACAAATGCATGATGTCGCCGAAACCGGCGTGGCCGCGCATTGGTCTTACCGCGATGGTGTGCGCAGCGAAAACCCCTTTGCGGTTGACCCCGCCAAATGGGTCAGCGGCCTCACCGAGCAATTCGGTGCCGAGGATGACCACGACGAATTTCTTGAGGCGGTTAAGCTTGAGATGTATTCCGATCAGGTCTTTTGCTTCACGCCCAAAGGCGATGTGGTCAAGCTGCCGCGTGGTGCCACCCCGCTTGATTTCGCCTACGCTATCCACACCCGCATAGGCAGTGCCGTCGTTGGTGCCAAGATCGACAATATGCGCGTCCCGCTTTGGACCCGGATCAAAAACGGCCAATCCGTTGAAATCATTACCGCCGAGGGGCAGACCCCACAGGCGACCTGGCTTGATATCGCCACCACAGGCAAGGCCCGCAGCGCCATCCGCCGTGCCCTGCGCGAGGTGGACCGTGAACGGTTTGCCAAGCTTGGCTTTGAACTCGCGCGCGCCGCCTTTGAACATGTCGACAAGAAAGTCACCGACAAACTGCTGGAAACCGCGGCCAAACATTTGCGTCTGGATGGGCGCGAAACGCTGTTGGCCCGTTTGGGCAGTGCCGAACTCACCGCGCGCGACTTGGTGCAGGCCGTCTATCCCGACCTGATCACCGATGATCGTGACGTGATCAGCCGCGACCGCGCGGTGATCGGCCTCACCGCAGAACAAAGCTTTAAGCGCTCCCCCTGCTGCCAACCGCTGCCGGGCGAACGAATCGTTGGCCTGACCTATCGCGGCCACGGCGTGATCGTGCACGCAATCGACTGCGAGGCGTTGTCTATGTTCGAAGATCAACCACAGCGGTGGTTGGATCTGCATTGGCAACCTGGCAAACACCAGGCAATCTATGCTGTGACGCTGGAATTGACGATTGGCAACGATGCGGGTGTACTTGGTCGCATTTGCACGTTGATCGGAGAGCATAAGGCGAATATCTCTGATCTGGAATTTGTGGATCGGAAACCTGATTTTTACCGCCTGTACCTTAGTATCGACCTAAGGGACGCAGAACACCTGCACTCCGTCATGTTGGCACTCGAAGCAGAAAGCGACGTCGCGGTCATTGAACGTTATCGAAACCCGGAGCGGGCCCGTATGCCCGTCGTGGTGCAGCAATAAGGAAACCCTTTTGTGGTCTTCAAACGCCGGGATAAACGCTCTATTTTGCGGATCATTGGGGAGTTTCTCTGGCCCAAGGGTGGGTGGACCCGCGCGTTTTATTACGTCCGGCACCGTCTGCATCGGTTACCCGGCTCTCCAGAACGCATAGCGCGCGGCATTTGGGCGGGCGTTTTTGCGGCTTTTACCCCCTTTTATGGTGTGCATTTCATCGTCGCCGCCGTCGTGGCGCGTTTGGTGCAGGGCAATATCCTCGCCGCCTTATTGGGAACCTTCTTTGGCAACCCGCTGACCTATTTCTTCATCGTGGTGTCGTCGCTAAAAACCGGACACTTCCTGCTCGGAACCGAATTCCAAGAGGGAGATCAGCAAACGATTGTCGGTAAATTCACCGGGGCCGGCTGGGATCTGCTGCACAATCTGCTGGCGTGGTTTAACGGCACGGCGATGGATTGGCACGGCTTGTCGATTTTCTGGGATGAGGTGTTTTACCCCTATCTCATCGGTGGCTTGGTGCCCGGCGTGATTTGCGCCAGCATTTGCTATTATCTCAGCGTTCCGGTGATCCGCGCCTATCAAAAACGCCGCAAGGGCAAACTCAAGGCCAAACTTGCCGCGCTTAAGCAAAAGGCGTTGCATCGCGGCGACCCAGATTCCAGTGCCAAGGCGCGCAAAGATTAACGCCCCTCGCGGCTGTACGGGTACAATAAATCGGTTTTCTCTTTGCCGCCCAAGACCTAAGTTGCTTTGAAATGAGGTTTCAGGAGTGTTGGACATGCTGCGTCTGGGCGTGAATATTGATCATGTGGCAACGGTGCGAAATGCACGCGGCGGCGAATATCCCGATCCGGTGCGGGCTGCAATTCTGGCCGAGGCATCGGGCGCAGACGGGATCACTGCGCATCTGCGCGAGGACCGCCGCCATATTCAGGATGCTGACATCGACGGGCTGATGCAGGCGCTGACCATTCCGCTAAATTTCGAAATGGCCGCCACCGACGAAATGCAGGCGATTGCGCTGCGCCATAAACCCCACGCCGTGTGTCTTGTGCCCGAAAAGCGCGAAGAGAAAACCACCGAGGGCGGGCTAGAGGTCGCGCGCGAGGAAAATAAACTCGCTCATTACATCGCACCATTGCGCGAGGCGGGCTGCCGCGTGTCGATATTCATCGCAGCGGATCGTCCCCAGATCGAGGCCGCCCACCGCATCGGTGCCCAAGTGATCGAACTGCACACCGGTGCCTATTGCGATTATCACTCTGAGGGCCGCTTTGACGAACGCGACGCCGAGGCCCTGCGCCTTGCCGAGATGTCACAATTTGCCGACTCCCTCGGACTAGAGGTGCACGCAGGCCACGGGCTGACCTATGACACCGTAAAACCCATAGCGGCCCTTCCCGAGGTGATGGAATTGAACATCGGTCACTTTCTGATGGGCGAGGCGATGTTCGTTGGCATGGAAACCGCCATCACAAACATGCGCCGCCTGATGGATGAGGCACGGGCCTAGGGCGGGCGCAATTTCATCGCGATACGCGGCAATTTTAGGTTCTCCAGTTTTGTACAAAACTTGGGGGTGTTTTGTACGATTTGTACAAAACTCTGGCGATTGGGCGGCTATCACGCAGCGGTAATTTCTTGCAATTCCTTCGGGCGAATTGCTTACTCAAAACACCGGAAATCCACTGGATTGGAGGGTTGATATGATACTTGGCATCGGATCTGATCTTGCGAATATTGACCGGGTCGCTGGCACGCTAGAGCGGTTCGGTGACCGTTTTCGCAACCGTGTTTTCACCGAAGTTGAACAGAAAAAGGCCGCCCGCCGCCGGGATGAGGCAGGCACGCTCGCCAAACGCTGGGCCGCCAAAGAGGCCTGTTCCAAGGCGCTGGGAACAGGTTTAGCCATGGGGATCAGTTGGAAAGACATGGCCGTTACCAACCTTCCCACAGGTCAGCCCGTGATGGCCGTCACCGGTTGGGCCAAGGCACGCCTTGCAGATATGACCCCCCCAGATCATGAGGCGATCATTCACGTCACCCTGACCGATGACCACCCTTGGGCGCAGGCATTTGTGGTGATCGAGGCGCGGCCAAACACCCCTGCATAACCTCATATTGATGCGGGGCATTACGCATTATGGGGCCGTTTTATCACTGATAAACAGTTATTTTACCGCGCTTCGCCCGCTTTTGGCCTAGTCTACCGTTCTAGCCCTCGGTGCGGGTTGACTCGCCCCGTCTCGCCCCTCATGTAAAGCCCAACCTTTTCTGGAGAATACCACATGGCTGCCGAGGCTAACGAAAAGCCCAACGCGTTTGTTGAGACTATCAAAACCATCGCTTACGCGCTGGTGATAGCAGGCGTTTTCCGCTCGCTATTTTTCCAACCGTTTTGGATTCCCTCAGGCTCGATGAAAGACACCCTGTTGATTGGCGACTTCTTGTTCGTCAACAAGATGGCCTACGGTTACTCCTACGCTTCCTGCCCAAGCGTGCGCCTAGGGGCGATAGGTGTCGACATTGACGCCAAAGATATTTGCGGTTTCTTGGATGGCGACAACAGCCGCCTCTTCGCCTCAGAGCCGGATCGCGGCGATGTTGTGGTTTTCCGCCACCCTCGTAGTGGTGCAGATTACATCAAACGTCTGATTGGTTTGCCGGGTGATCAAATCCAAATGAAACAGGGCGTTTTGCATATCAACGGCACTGCGGTTGGTCTGAAAGATGACGGTTTGTTTATAGAAACCAAAGAGTTGCAAGGCCCCCAAGGCGGCATGCCTATCTGCGCCAATGATCCTGTTGGCATGGGCGGCAGCTGCGCCAAGGAGCGTCAGATCGAGACACTTCCGGGCGGTGTCAGCCACGGCATTTTGAATGTGCGCAACACAAGTGTGGACAACACAAACGTCTACCGCGTCCCCGCTGGCCACTATTTCTTTATGGGTGATAACCGCGATAATTCCACTGATAGCCGTGTACCACAGCAGGTTGGCGGGGTCGGTTTTGTCCCGTTTGAAAACCTCATTGGCCGTGCGGACAGAATTGTGTTTTCATCAGCAGGGCGCTCAATGTTTGCATTCTGGACATGGCGCAGCGATCGGTTTTTTAAGGCGGTGAATTGAAGCTATCCAGCGAATTAAAGGCGCTTGAGGCGCGGATCGGGCACAAGTTTAGCACGCCCGATCTATTGGTGCGCGCGGTCACGCATTCATCAATGTCCTCGCCGACTCGGGATGATAATCAGCGATTGGAATTCCTCGGGGATCGGGTTTTGGGGCTGGTCATGGCCGAGGCTCTGCTTGTTCAGGATCGCGGCGCGAGCGAAGGGCAACTTGCCCCTAGATTCAATGCCTTAGTCCGTAAAGAAGCCTGCGCAGACGTTGCTCGTGAAATCTTGCTTGGGGATGCGCTAAAGCTTGGTCGCTCCGAGATGCTGTCTGGCGGGCGCCGTAAATTGGCGTTGCTTGGGGACGCAATGGAGGCCGTGATCGCTGCTGTATATATGGATGCAGGTTTTGGGCCTGCCCGTGATATGGTGTTGCGACTTTGGGGGGAACGGGTTGTCCACGTGGATGCCGATGCCCGCGATGCCAAAACCAGCCTGCAAGAGTGGGCACAGGCGCGTGGCTTACCACCGCCACGTTACGAGATTGTAGCGCGCAGTGGGCCGGATCATGCTCCGGTTTTCACCATCGCCGCGAAGTTGGAAAATGATGAGGTGGCAGAGGCCACCGCAGGGTCAAAGCGTCAGGCTGAACAAGCCGCCGCCAAGGCCCTATTGCAAAGATTGGAGAGCGCGTGAAACGTGCAGGATTTGTCGCCCTAATTGGGGAACCTAACGCCGGAAAATCGACCCTAACGAACCGTTTGGTCGGGGCCAAAGTGTCGATTGTTACCCACAAGGTACAGACCACACGTACCCGCATCCGTGGCGTCGCGATGGAAGGCGAAAGCCAGATTGTGTTGGTGGACACACCTGGCCTGTTCCGCCCTCGCCGCCGTCTGGATCGTGCGATGGTTGCCGCCGCTTGGGGGGGGGCTGCTGATGCAGATGTCACCGTCCTATTGGTGGAGGCACACCGCGGTATCACCGAAGGTGTGGAGCGTATTCTAGAAGGTCTAGATGAGATCGGTAAGGGACGCCGGGTGGCCCTAGCGATCAACAAGATCGACAAGGTTCAATCTGAGGTTCTGCTTGGTCTCTCTCAAAAGCTAAATGAGCGATATGCCTTTGCCGAGACCTTTATGATCTCTGCCGAAAAAGGCCACGGCGCGGACCATCTAAAGGCGTGGTTGGCGGAGCAGGTGCCAGAAGGCCCATGGTTATATCCCGAAGACCAGATTGCAGATTTGCCTTTACGGATGATTGCCTCCGAAACAACACGCGAAAAATTGACACTGCGGTTGCATCAGGAACTGCCCTACCAGCTAACGGTAGAAACCGAGAGCTGGGAAGAACGCAAGGATGGATCGGTCAAAATTGATCAGCTGATCTATGTGATCCGCGATGGCCACAAAGGCATCGTTCTGGGCAAAAAAGGTGAGACAATCAAAGGAGTTAGCACCGCTGCCCGCGCCGAGCTGGAAGAGTTCCTTGGCCGCCGTGTTCACCTGTTTCTACAGATCAAAGTGCGCCCAAATTGGTTAGAAGATTCAGAGCGTTACTCAGAAATGGGGTTGAATTTCAAGGACGGCAACTGATGCCACGCCTCACGGCGGAATTCTGGGTTCAGGCCTATATGACTCGGTTGCGATTGCAGGATATTCCGGCCTTTGTTGTGGCTCATGGCGACAACACCGCCGGGGCTGTTTTGATCAAAATGAATACGTTGAACGGGCAGGCCTGTGTGTATCAGCGCAGCTTTGATTTGATGAGCGGCGAACGCAATTGGATCGTGCTGATTGACGGGGTTGAGGGCGACGTTGATGCAACGGTAAATCGCCAAAGGGGTTTTGATCCCGACCTCTGGGTGATCGAGGTTGAGGACCGCCAAGGCCGCCATTTACTGGATGAGCCGGGCCTATCGGAGTAACCGCATGACCCCTCTGAAATTTCGTTTCAATTTTGGGATCAGTGGCGCTACGATATTATGATGGAATGGCGAGATCACGGCATTGTTCTGAGTGTGCGAAAGCATGGGGAAACCTCTGTCATTCTGGATATGTTTACCGAACATCATGGGCGACATGCGGGCATCGTTCGCGGCGGTACAAGCCGTAAACTGACCCCAATTTTGCAACCCGGTTCGCAGCTTGATCTGGCATGGCGTGCACGGTTGCAGGATCACATTGGCAGCTTCACGGTTGAACCCCTGCGCAGCCGAACTGGGGCGCTTAGTGACAGATTGGCGCTGGCCGGATTGAACGCGGTCACCGGGCTTGTATCGTTTTGTTTAGCCGAGCGCGTGGTGCATGGGACGCTATATCATCAGACTGAACAATTGTTGGATTTACTGGGTCAAAACGATGTCTGGCCATTGGCTTATCTTCGGTGGGAAATAAGGCTGCTTGAGGAGCTTGGGTTCGGCCTTGATCTTGCGACCTGCGCGGTCACTGGGGAGGTCGACGGGCTGATCTATGTGTCCCCGAAAACCGGCCGCGCCGTTTCGGCACGTGGGGCGGGGGATTGGGCCGATCGGTTGCTGCCTCTTCCGCCGTGTTTGGCGGGGCAGGGGGCCGCGCCTGACGCAGAGGTGGCCCTTGCGCTGAACACCACCGGATATTTTATGGAGCAACGGGTCGCGCCCGCCTTGGGGAATAATCCACTGCCAAAAGCACGCGGGCGATTTTTGGATGTGTTTGCCGCGTTTCGCCAAAAATCTACGACAATCGTGTGACCAAAAACGTTGGAAGTACACCGGAGGTTTCGCCGCGAAACCTCCGATGCTTTGACTTTAGGCTAACAAACGGCGCGCAATAACCTGCGCTTGAATTTCGGCAGCACCCTCAAAAATGTTCAGGATACGCGCGTCGCACAGGATGCGGCTGATCGTGTATTCCGTTGCAAATCCGTTGCCACCGTGAATCTGCAACCCATTGTCAGCAGCAGCCCAAGCAACCCGTGCACCCAGCAGTTTGGCCATGCCAGCCTCAAGGTCGCAGCGCTTGTCGTTGTCTTTTTGCGATGCACTGAAATAGGTCAGCTGACGGGCAATCATGATTTCAACGGCCATCATGGCAAGCTTGCCAGACACACGTGGAAAGTTGATCAGGGATTTGCCGAATTGCTGACGATCAATCGCGTATTGCATCGCCACATCCAACGCAGACTGAGCAACCCCAATGGCGCGCGCGGCTGTTTGAATGCGGGCACTCTCAAAAGTTTGCATGAGCTGCTTAAAGCCTTTGCCTTCTTCACCCCCGAGGAGATTTTCAGATTTCACCTTGAAACCGTCAAAGGCCAGCTCGTATTCCTTCATGCCGCGATAGCCCAAAACTTCGATCTCGCCGCCGGTCATGCCGGGGGTCGGGAAGGGTGCGTCATCAGTGCCGGGTGTTTTCTCGGCCAAAAACATCGAAAGCCCGCGATGATCGGTGGAATTCGGGTCAGTACGCGCAAGCAATGTCATGACATGCGTACGGGCCGCGTGTGTGATCCATGTTTTGTTTCCGGTCACGTCATACCCGTCGTCGGTTTTGACAGCCCGCGTGCGAAGCGAGCCAAGATCGGAACCCGTGTTAGGCTCTGTGAACACGGCAGTTGGCAGAATTTCTGCGCTCGCAAGTTTGGGCAGCCAATCGGCCTTTTGCGCATCCGTGCCGCCACAGATGATCAATTCCGCCGCGATTTCCGAACGTGTGCCGAGTGACCCAACGCCGATATAGCCGCGTGAAAGCTCCTCGGAAACCACAACCATTGATGCTTTGGATAGACCGAAGCCGCCGAATTCTTCTGGAATGGTAAGACCAAAAACACCCATTTCTGCGAGGTCTTCGATGATCTCCATCGGGATCAGCTCGTCCTTGAGGTGCCATTGGTGCGCATGCGGGATCACCTTGTCGACAGCATAACGACGGAACTGTTCCCGGATCATCTCAAGCTCATCGTCAAGACCGGAGGCTCCAACCGTGATGTTTGCAGCCTGTTCTTGCATCAACTCAACGAGACGGGTGCGCGCAGCCTGGGAATTACCCGTCTGACAAAGCGTCATGACGGATGGCACCATGAGGCCGCTCATTTCGTCTTGGCTAAGACCTAGATCCTGAAGGCGCAGAATCTCGCCTTGGCTCATCGGAATGCCGCCATAAATCTGCCAAAGATACTCACCAAAGGCGATCTGATGGATAAGCTGTTCAACCTCGCCGAATTTTCCCTCGGCTTTCATGCGCTCTGCCCATGCCTGCATTTGGGTGAGCGATTGGGCGTATGTCGCCAACCAAGAAAGGCCATGCGCAGCTGTTTGATTTTGCTCGATCAAATCTCCGGAGACACGTCCATCAACACTGACGGTTTCACGCACGCGGGCGGTTGCCAAATCTAGCAGGGCATTCACCGGGGCAACAGCAGCGGCTGTCAGGCCAAGCAATTCTGGTAGAATAATTGGGTTCATCGCTATGTCCTGTCCATCTTGGGGCATGTTTTGGTCCTTCATTGCTGCAGTGTGACATAGCCATTATGCAGGTGCAGCGCAACAAAAATGCTGCTGAAGGGTGCGCGTTTGGATCATTGTTGCGCCGACATGTTTTGCACCTCGAAATGAAACAGGCTAGACCTTTGGGCATGGATACAGACATTATCGTTGTTTCCCTGATGGTTGCTTTGATTGCGGGTATCGTCAAAGGGACAGTTGGATTTGGGATGCCAACGCTCATGATCTCGGGGATGGGGGCCATCGTGGCACCAGAGTTGGCGCTTGCGGGATTGATCCTGCCAACGCTGTTTAGCAATGGCATGCAGGCCTTTCGGCAAGGTAGCCGTGCTGCTTGGCAAACCATCCGAAAATTCAAAGTGTTTCTCTGCGTTGGGTTTGTTCTATTGGTGGCATCTGCACAATGGGTGACGGTGTTGCCAGCCGGTGTTCTGCTATTGACTATTGGCTTGGTGGTTGGATTTACGACGGTAATTCAATTGCTTGGCTTTGAGTTCCATGTGAAAAAGCCTGGTGGGTGGAGTGAGGTAGCAATCGGTGCCATCGCAGGTTTCACCGGAGGCTTGTCCGGTATTTGGGGACCGCCGACGATCCTATATCTGACTGCGTTGCGTACAGAGAAGGCCGAACAGATTCGGGCACAAGGCGTGATATATGGCCTTGGCGCGGTTGCGCTCACGGGATCACATGTTGTTTCTGGTGTTCTGAATTATACAACTGTCTGGTATTCGCTCGCTTTGGTGCCCCCGGCGGTGATCGGAATGTGGCTTGGCGGCAAACTATCGGATAAAATTCCACAAGCGGCGTTTCGGCGCCTAACCTTGCTGCTGTTGATGGCTGCGGCCATCAACCTTATCCGCAAGGGTCTGATTGCGTAAAACTGTATAAGAGATTGCTGCACCGCAGCTTACTTTATCAATCACCCTGATTGTCTCTTTGACGACTAACCTAAGCACGGGTCACAACCCCATAAATTTGGCAGAACGCAGATTCTCGGCTGATTGACGTACCACCTCTGCGACATGTGTGAATCGCTCAGCCAAGGGATTTGTTTTGCGCCAGATCATGCCGATTGTTCTGGATGGGGGCACATTGGCAAAGCGGGAAATTGATACTTTGGCTGAGCTGGTTTCGACGTCTAGTGCCATTTCCGGGATCAAGGTCACCCCAATGCCAGCAGCAACCATTTGTACAAGTGTGGTCAATGAACTGCCGTCTAATCCCTCGCGGGGTAAATCAGATTGCACGTTGCAGAATGATAACGCTTGATCGCGAAAACAGTGGCCTTCTTCCAGCAACAGTAGACGCATTTTACGCAAATCGGAGCCATCTGGAACGGGCATTCCGTGGTCGTTTCTATGACGAACCAGCACAAAATCCTCGTCAAACAGCGGGGTTTCCGTGAAGGAGGGTTCGGACACGGGCAAAGCAACAATTGCCGCATCAATCTTGCCCTCTGATAGTTCGAGCAGGAGCTTGG
Source organism: uncultured Cognatishimia sp. (assembly GCA_964021645.1). Lineage (GTDB taxonomy): Bacteria > Pseudomonadota > Alphaproteobacteria > Rhodobacterales > Rhodobacteraceae > CANLDA01. The sequence goes on from CAXIAD010000007.1 coordinate 22,682, forward strand.
GCGTAAGCGTTTCGCGCACGTGTAGATCAAGACCGGGATGCAGGTGGGTCAGGTTTCCAATCAGCGTTGGCAACAGATAAGGGGCGATTGTGGGAATCACGCCGATTCGTAAACGATCCAATGCTTCGCTGCGGGAGGCACGCGCAAGGTCGCTGAATTCATCCGTTGCCTTAAGAATATCCTGCGCGCGCAACAAAAGCGCATCCCCAATCGTAGTAAGACGTAGCTGGCGGGCACCCCTTTCAAACAATGAAATGCCAAGAGTCTCTTCTAACTCCTTAATTTGTACAGAAAGCGCGGGTTGAGAGATCGAGCAGGCAGCTGCTGCACGGCCAAAATGGCGATGTTGCGCAAGGGCCACGAAATATCGAAGTTGTTTGAGAGTGAATCTGGTCATAAGAATTAATTATATCAGATATAGAAAAATGCAACTTATTCTAATGGAAAGAGTCTGCTAGCGTTATCGCAAGACATGGTCGGCACCCATTGTAGACGTATCGTATGTGGATACCACACGACGATATTTTGCATGGTGGGCCTCATGGTCGAAAACCCAATGGTCGTAAGGCCATGCTTTGAATTACAGTAATGATCGGAGAAAAACGTGGACGGAAACAACGCAGGAACTGGTGGAAAATGCCCTGTCATGCACGCGGCTTCTGGTAGCAGATCAAACCGTGATTGGTGGCCAAATCAACTGAACCTACGGATATTGCATCAAAACACGGCGCAATCCGATCCGATGGGCGAGGCGTTTGATTATGCTGAGGAATTCAAAAAGCTCGACCTAGAGGCGCTGCGGCAAGACCTCAACGCGTTGATGACGGATTCGCAGGAATGGTGGCCTGCTGACTATGGTCATTATGGCCCGTTTTTCATTCGCATGGCGTGGCATAGTGCAGGGACGTATCGCACGTCTGACGGACGCGGTGGCGCAACATCGGGCACACAACGATTTGCCCCTTTGAACAGCTGGCCTGACAACGTGAACTTGGACAAGGCGCGTCGTCTGCTTTGGCCGCTAAAGCAAAAGTACGGCAAACAAATCTCTTGGGCTGACCTGATGATATTGGCTGGTAACTCTGCGTTAGAAACTATGGGATTTGAGACGTTTGGCTTTGCAGGTGGACGTGCAGATGTTTGGGAGCCCGAGGAGGATATTTACTGGGGCGGGGAGGATACCTGGCTTGGTGATAAACGCTATAGCGGCGAAAGAGAGTTGGAAAATCCACTAGCAGCCGTTCAGATGGGTTTGATTTATGTAAACCCGGAGGGGCCCAACGGCAATCCGGATCCTGCGGCATCGGGACATGATATTCGCGACACCTTTGCGCGGATGGCGATGAATGATGAAGAAACTGTTGCGCTGGTTGCTGGAGGACACACCTTTGGCAAAGCGCATGGCGCGGGCGATCCAGAACTTGTTGGGCGTGAGCCAGAGGGGGCAAGCATCCAAGAGCAGGGATTTGGCTGGAAGAACGGTCTAGGCAGTGGCGTTGGCGTACACACGACCTCAAGCGGTATTGAAGGAGCGTGGACGCCCACGCCAACCACTTGGGACAACAGCTTTTTCGACACGTTGTTCGGCTACGAATGGGAGCTAACCAAAAGCCCCGCTGGTGCCCAGCAATGGACCCCGACAGATGCTTCAGCAAAAACCACAGTAGTTGATGCGCATGACTCATCAATCCGGCATGCGCCGATGATGACGACGGCCGATCTCGCGCTGCGGGTTGATCCAGCCTATGCGGTTATCTCCAAGCGTTTTCATGAAAATCCGCAGGAATTCGCAGATGCCTTTGCTCGCGCATGGTTCAAGCTAACGCATCGGGATATGGGGCCGCGTTCGCGGTATCTGGGGGCCTTGGTGCCTGCGGAGGAAATGATTTGGCAGGATCCAATTCCGGCAACATCGCACGATCTGATTGATGATCAGGATATTGCGGCGTTGAAGGAACAGATATTAGCCTCTGGCCTGACGATCTCGCAATTGGTGGCAACTGCATGGGCCTCCGCGTCTACCTACCGTGGTTCTGATATGCGTGGTGGGGCAAATGGGGCACGTCTGCGCCTTGCGCCTCAGAATGCTTGGGCGGTCAATCAGCCAGATCAATTGGCAACTGTGATTGCCGGTCTGGAAGCGATACAATCCGCGTTTAACAACGCACAGTCTGGCAACAAGCAGGTGTCTCTTGCTGACCTGATTGTCCTTGGTGGCTGTGCTGCGGTGGAACGTGCTGCGATGAATGCAGGCCAAACGGTTGCGGTGCCATTTTCCGCAGGCAGAGCTGATGCAACTCAAGAGCAAACTGACGTAGATTCGGTTGCTGTACTGGAGCCAGAGGCCGATGGTTTCCGCAACTATAGCAGTGCGCAATTTAGTGTTTCTGCCGAAGCCATGCTTATTGATCGGGCACAGCTTCTGACACTTACTGCCCCAGAGATGACCGTATTGGTTGGGGGAATGAGGGTGCTGAACGCCAACACAGATCAATCACAACATGGCGTGTTCACCAATAAAACAGATGCCCTAAGTAATGATTTCTTTGTGAACTTGTTGGACATGGCAACCGATTGGACACCGACTGACGCATCCGAAAGCGTTTTTGAGGGACGGGATCGTGCAAGTGGCGAGGTCAAGTGGACAGGGACGCGTGTCGATCTTGTCTTTGGGTCAAACTCGCAATTGCGTGCGTTGGCAGAAGTCTATGCATCGAACGACTCACAAGCTGCGTTTGCGGAGGCATTTGCTGCGGCATGGGGCAAAGTTATGAATGCGGATCGTTTTGATCTGACCTGAAAATAAAGGGAACTGCGAGATTAACGCAGTTCCCTTTTGGCTATCATGTAGAAAATTGTTTCAGGGCGGCATGCGCGAAGGCGGGCCGCCCTGAAATATTCAGAGGCTTGCGTTCAATGCAGTGATGATCGCAGTGCCCATTTCGGTTGTGGTGGCCGGTTTACCGCCATCTGCCTGCATCAGATCGGCAGTACGCACACCATCAGCAAGAACTTTTTCCACCGCGGTCTCAAGGCGAGTTGCCTCGGCACCCTGATCAAACGAATAGCGCAACGCCATCGCAAAACTTAGAACACAAGCACATGGGTTGGCTTTACCCTGACCCGTGATATCTGGAGCAGAGCCATGTACGGGCTCATACATTGCTTTGGGGCGACCGTTTTCCATAGGGGCACCAAGCGAGGCTGAAGGCAACATTCCCAGTGATCCGGTCAACATCGCCGCACAATCAGACAAGATATCACCAAACAGATTGTCGGTTAGGATCACGTCGAATTGCTTGGGTGCCCGCACGAGCTGCATCGCGCCATTGTCAGCGTACATGTGGCTTAGCTCTACGTCAGCATAATCTGCGTCATGCACAGCCTGAACAACCTCGCGCCACAGAATACCGGATTCCATGACATTGGCTTTTTCCATTGAGCAGACTTTGTTGCCGCGCTTACGGGCAAGTTCAAACGCGGAGCGTGCGACGCGGTCAATCTCTGCTTCGGTATAACGCTGGGTGTTGATGCCCACACGCTGGCCGTCCTCAACGAAAATACCACGGGGTTCCCCGAAATATGATCCAGAAGTAAGCTCGCGCACAATCATGATATCTAGGCCGGCGACGATGTCTTTCTTCAATGAAGAGAAATCTGCCAGCGCATCAAAACACTGCGCCGGGCGCAGGTTGGCGAAGAGGTCCATTTCTTTGCGCAGGCGCAGCAGGCCGCGCTCGGGTTTGACCGAGAAATCAAGTGTGTCGTATTTCGGCCCACCAACGGCACCCAACAGAACTGCATCAACGCTTTGCGCTTTTGCCATTGTGTCATCATGCAATGGAACCCCATGCGCGTCATAGGCAGCACCGCCGACCAGGTCTTCGCTGACGTCAAATTTCAGATCACGTTTGTCGCCGAACCATTCGATGATGCGGCGCACCTCCGCCATAACTTCGGTTCCAATCCCGTCGCCGGGAAGAATAAGGAGCGAGGGGTTGCTCATTTGAATGTCCGTCCTTGATGAATTTGATTGCGTTTGAGGTAAAGGGAAGACGGGCAAAGATCAAGAAACGAGCGGCTTGAGATTGGAAAGAATCGCGTCCCAAACATGAGAAATGCGTGGTTGATGCCGCAGGGTCTCGTGTGCGGTCAGCCAAACCGGTAGATGTGGTAGGGTGAGATCTGGTAAAACCTCCACCATATTGACGTCAGCAAGGCCAACACTACGTTGACAAAAACCGATGCCGCAGCCGGCGCGAACCAGTTGCCAATAGGTGGTTTGATTGTCGCATCGTGTCGAAAACCAATCACGGGTGGCGGGCCAGCCTTGTTCACGCATGGCACGAATGATCTGGTCGTTACGATCATACCCCACGATGTCATGCTTGATCAATTCTTCGGGTGTTTTGGGGCACCCCGCATGCGCGAGGTAGTCTCGCGAGGCAAATAAACCTAATTGGATGTTGCCAAGATGGCGTGTGATCACGTCAAGCTGCTGTGGCTGATACATGCGTATGGCAATGTCAGCTTCTCGAAATAGCAGGTTATCAGAGGAATCCGAGGCAATCAGATCGACTTTGATTTCGGGGGTGGTGACCCTGAGTTTTGCGAGAATTCCGGGCATGATGTGATGGGCCATAAATACGCTGGTCGTGAGACGAACGTCACCCTGTAATGTTGTATGCGAACCGGCAGCAATTATTGAAAACTCGCTCATCGCGGCGCGCATTTGTTCGGCGTATGGCACCAGCTTTTGACCAACAGCGGTCAATGTGAAGCCGCGCGCATGTCGCACGAACAACTCTGATTCCAGCTGAACTTCCAGCGCCCTTAGTTGCCGCCCCAAGGTAGGTTGCGTTGATCCAATTGAGCGCGCGGCACCCGACAGAGAGCCGCTTTCGGCGATTGCCAGAAAGGAGCGTATCAATGACCAATCAATTTGAGATAAATCGCTATCCATACATTTGTGTATACTTGGCTTTCACATTTTGTGAATTCAAAATCGATACTGAATAGGTAAATTCTCCGGTAGCAATAGGAGAGTATGATGACACAAACAGTTTTGATCCTTGGCGGCACTGGGCGATTTGGGCGCCACACAACGCAGGCATTCACCAAGGCCGGGTGGTGCGTCCGGCAATTTGATCGGCACCGCGACAATTTACATGTCGCCGCATCAAGTGCCGATGTCATCGTTTCAGCGTGGAACCCGCCCTACCCAGAGTGGGAAAAGATGACAATGGCTCTCCACCGCGATGTGATTGACGTCGCCGAGAAAACGGGGGCAACCGTCATATTGCCGGGTAATGTGTATGTTTACGGGCCCAATTCTGGCTCTCTTTTGGCTGAGGGAACGCAACATCATGCGGACAATCCCCTTGGGCGTATCAGAATTGAGATGGAGCGCGCCTATCGCGATAGTAACGTGCGCACAATCATTCTGCGGGCGGGTGATTTCATTGATACCCAAGCGTCAGGAAATTGGTTTGATAAGGTGATGATTAAATCACTTAGCAAGGGCAAGTTGACTTATCCTGGGGCCATAGATGCGCCGCACGCATGGGCTTATTTGCCTGACGTTGCACGTGCCGCCGTGTCACTCGCGGAATGCCGGCACGAGTTACAGCGTTTTGAGGACGTCCCCTATGCGGGTTTCACCCTGACCGGAAATGAGTTGGCGCATGTTTTGGCGCAAGTGTTAGGTCGCGATGTGGTTGCGCAACGTATGAATTGGCTGCCGCTTCAATTGCTCACACCCTTTTGGGATATGGCGCGATGTTTGGTGGAGATGCGATACCTGTGGACGATGCCACATCAACTTGATGGATCGAAATTTGCGCAGCTTGTGCCAGATTTCAAGTCGACCCCGGTTGCCACAGCCCTTCAAAATGCCACGCAAGAGTATCAATCGACCAATTCGCCCGATTACATTTTGAGGTCGACCCAAACAAGCCGGTGACGGCTGGCGTTTATACCTTTGTATGACAACAGGTCAGCGTCGGGCATACTGGCTTCCGGCCAAAATGTGCCCGCCCCAAGGATTTCTAAATCTATGGAGGGCAACACGTAGTCGACCCGTAAATTACCGGGTTTTGGCGCAGGCCATTCTACTGTGTCGAGTTGGGGGTCACCTATTTGATCATCGATAGGCTGGGTTGTGTGTCGAGGCGCGGGGTCGAAAATTAGGGGGTGGTTTAGCAGGCCACGGATTGCAACCTTGCGCCCCTCTCCATCATCGGGGTCAAGGTTCGCGTCCCCCAAAATCACAAACCTATTCTTAGGGGGGGGCGCGTAAGATGTGCCAAGCTCGTTATCCAAATAGCGCACCCAAAATAGGGTTTCATCCGCATTGCGAATGCCATTTCGATCCTCTGGCCCGTCAAAAACAGGTGGACCTGCGTGATAGGCCAATAACGACAGCGATTTCTCGGGCGATATTTGGATCGGCACAATCCAATGCGCCACTGATGAAAGCCGCTGTGCGTTCATAGCCGCTGTTGAAGGGAACAATTTCTCACGGGTTGAGTTCAAGGTCGAATGTGGCAAATCCTTCCATAAAAATGAACTGAAGTCGGTGATGTAGTCGGTGTCTATGGGAAAACGCGAAAGCACAGCCATGCCACCCTGGCCGTTGTAGCGGCCATAGCCCTGTGCATCCGCGGGCCCACCTAATTTGCCGTCACCGTTCAGATCATATGGCGTCTGCCTGCCACTGTTTGGCCGTGCGGCAAATAAGTGGGAATAATGCAGCCCGGCTTCGGAAATTTTGTCGCGCAGCAGGCGGATCGCGTGGGATTCAAAGTCGTAGTCAATGCCCTGCAACAACAAGATGTCAGGTGAGTTTGCGACAATAACCTGAATGACAGCAACGCTTTGAGGGTCGTCCCGTAGAATGTCACGCAACATTAGACCGGGCGCTTTGCGCGACAATTCTGTGTTGTAGGTGGCTATCCGCAGAGTGTCTGCTGAGGCGTTTTCTGCTGAGTAAATGCAGATCAGACCACATAGCAAAATTGCGAGGCTTTGACATCGCCACAAGCTGTGCAACGCAGAGCTTACTAGATTGTCTGCATGTTTTCTGCGGCGGCATAGGCGCGCTTGCGGTTCTCGCCGATCAATTCGGCGACACGCCCCATTGCCATACCACGCATGATCATACTTGCCGGGATAAAGGCCCATCCACTCATTGTCCAAATTAAGGTCTGGGGATCATCCAAATAAATCGGGTCAACCAAATCCGACATTGTTTTGATGATCGCCGGGATCAAAAATGGCATTAAAAACCCTAACGCAATGTTAAGACGGCCATCGCGTTGCAATCGGGGCAACACGTCACCGCCGGCGGTTGGGTCAAAAAGGGGCAGGTTAATCCATACATTGAACGCACCATTTCGTGCCGGCCAGTCAAATACGCGAACGACAATGTAAAAGACGATAAGGGTCGCCAAGGATATCATATACGACAATCCCGACGCTGTGCGCACTGCATTCGTTAGATCAACCGATGCATTGTCAGGCAGCATAATCACCATCAGGCGTACCGGCGAATACGGAAAATCTATCAAGTCACCAACCAGTATCCCAAGGCTGCCCAGGAACTCAGTTAGCACTGTTGGTTCTTGCCATCCCCGCGCGATGACTGACAGGCTGAAAACCGTCAGAAATATTGCTAAAAACCGCAGGCGATTAAAGGGGGGGGCATATCTGAATTCTATGATGCTGGGGTAGGTGGCGTAGTATTCGATGAAAATCAAAATTCCGGCAAACAGGGCGAACAAGATCACGATTTGTGTGGAATCCGCACTGACGCTTGGCAGCACAAGTGCCGGTGTCGCAACTAGTGTTGCAACTAATAAAGCGCGCGTTAACGCCTTGATGAGTTTTCCAATCACTGCTCGTTCCCTTCAAACTGGATGCCGCGATACATGTCGCAATCTTTTTCCAACTTGATCCCACACATTGGTGGGCTGCCTCATTCTTGCCACAATGGTGCGTGGAATTCCGCCGATGCTCAAGTGTTAGTTTGTCTGGCAGCCCAAATCGCTCGGAAACGGGGGGATGTGGTGCGTGAATGCACCAAATTGCGGTGAAAAGTCGTGCAAATCTAAGGCGATACCAGATGTTGTGTCGGATTTGTGCAAGATCACTATTCGGGTTTTTTGCGCGCCAATGCCAGTTTCGGCAGGTGCCGAATGCGAAAACGCACACCCAAAAGCATGGGTGTGCGTCAAAATGTGGTCAGAATGTGGCCCGCTTAGACCCAGGGGTGCTGGCCAGACATTTTGTTTTCATAGACGTCGATTGCGTCGACTTTTTCCATTGTCAGACCAATGTCATCAAGGCCATTCATCAAGCAATGCTTTTTGAAACTGTCGACTTCAAATCCAATGACTTCTCCATCGGAAGTGGTGATTGTCTGTGCCTCAAGATCAATCGACATCCGGGCGTTCTGGCCTTTTTCAGCGTCCTTCATCAACAAATCGACCTGCTCTTTGGGCAGGACAATTGGAAGGATGCCGTTTTTAAAGCAGTTGCTGAAGAAAATGTCGGCAAAGCTGGTGGAGATCACGCATTTGATGCCGAAATCTTTGATCGCCCATGGCGCGTGTTCGCGCGATGAACCGCACCCAAAGTTATCGCCCGCAACAAGGATTTCGGTGTCGCGGTACTGGGGTTTATTCAGCACAAAATCGGCGGCATCTGAGCCGTCGTCATTATAACGCATTTCGTCAAACAGATTCACGCCAAGGCCAGAGCGCTTGATGGTCTTCAAAAAGACCTTGGGGATGATCATGTCGGTGTCGATGTTGATCAAAGGCATCGGTGCAGCGATGCCCGTCAAATTTTCAAACTTGTCCATTTCCAAACTCCTGATTTGGATATTGTACGTTGGTACGCACAAAGGTGCGCAAATTGGTATGTGTTTTATTGCAGAGTATCATTCGGCCAGTGCCCCGATTGTACGAGGCACCGACCGCGCTCTGAGCGTGTAGCGCGAAAAATCAAAGCCAATTTTCTCGGCGAAATTGGCCATGAAACTGCCCGCCATCGGAGCAAAGCGTTTATGTGGTCGCCTGATGTTAGACGAAAACAGATGCAGCCCAATCGTGCGTTTGGTGATCCAGCCATCCAATCCACCGCGTGGATTGAAAAACACATCTGTCAATGACAGCGGCACCGGATTTAGCACTTCATAGGGCAGGGCGTGATGATCCTCGCCATGTTTGATCAGCATGTGGGTCATGGCCCTAGGGCCAAGCAGGGGGGTGACGATTGTGCTTGCTGACAACAGACGCTCCCCTTCTGGTAGTTTTCTAACCCGCTCCTGTATCCGCTCGGGCAACCACTCGGGCACATGAGACGGATCAGCGAAACACTGGATCAATTCGTTTAACGCCTGCGACGATTTCGGAAGCGCCAAAACACCATTGTTAATGCTGGCACCCGGATGCTCATATCCTACGAGATACCCGTCCTGTGTTGAAAACGGGCGGTAGCAAAGAACATCCAAATCTGACCAAATCAGGCCAGTATCGCGTATCATTGTCAGGCGAAAAATATCGGCGAAAACCTGTGGGCGCGCATCGGCAAGAAAGCTGTCAGAATAGTCAAAAACCTCTCGTGCGGGCACGAGATTGATCCCTTCTATTCCTGCCGTGTCCAACGCATGCGTGTGGAATAGGGTCACGTCGTGGCCCTGATACACAAACGAACGTATAGACATGGCTGCCAGCCAGCTAAGGGTCTCACCAACCCAAAGCATGCCGATTCCAGACAAATCCGAATGATCGGTATTTGCAGTGCCCAGTGCCACTATATGAACTCTCGAACGTCCGTTAGATGCCCGGTGATTGCAGCAATAGCAGCCATCGCTGGGGATACGAGGTGCGTGCGCCCCCCTCGGCCCTGACGACCCTCAAAGTTACGGTTGCTTGTCGCAGCACAGCGTTCACCCGGTGCTAGTTGATCCGGGTTCATCGCCAGACACATCGAACACCCTGCAAGACGCCATTCAAATCCGGCCTCTTGGAAGATCTCTGCTAGGCCTTCTTCTTCGGCTTGGGCACGAACCAAACCAGAGCCGGGCACGATCATCGCCCGCATACCGTCTTTGATCTTTTTGCCTTTGACCACTTCGGCAACGGCGCGCAAATCTTCGATGCGACCATTGGTGCATGATCCGATGAACACGGTGTCGATTTTGATGTCTGTCAGCTTCATACCGGATTCTAAACCCATGTATTCAAGCGCGCGTTTAGCTGCTTCAACTTTACCGCCCTCAAAATCTTCTGGGAACGGAACAGTTGCTGTGATTGGCAAAACATCTTCGGGCGATGTGCCCCAAGTGACAACAGGCTGAATGTCTTCGCCGCGCAATGTCACAACCTTGTCAAATTGCGCATCTGCATCGGTAAACAGCGTCTGCCAATAGGTGACAGCTTGCTCCCACTCGTCGCCTTTGGGGGCGTGCGGGCGGCCTTTGCAATACTCAAACGTGGTTTCGTCGGGGGCGATTAGACCCGCACGTGCACCACCCTCGATCGCCATGTTACAGACGGTCATACGACCTTCCATTGACAGCGATTGAATGGCTTCGCCACAATACTCAATGACATAGCCGGTGCCACCTGCGGTGCCAGTTTCCCCGATAACCGCAAGGGTGATATCCTTGGCTGTAACACCAGGGTTCAGCTTGCCGGTGATCTCAACCTTCATGTTTTTGGATTTTTTCTGGATCAGCGTTTGCGTCGCCAGAACATGTTCCACCTCAGATGTGCCGATGCCGTGCGCCAAGGCACCAAACGCACCGTGGGTTGCCGTGTGGCTATCACCGCAAACGACGGTCATGCCCGGCAAAGTCCAGCCTTGTTCAGGGCCAACAATATGAACAATTCCCTGCCGAACATCTGACACCGGATAATAATGAATGCCAAAATCTTTGGCATTCTTATCCAAGGCGTCAACCTGAATGCGGGATTCTTCGTTTTCAATACCCTTGGCACGATCAAGCGTGGTTGGGACATTGTGATCTGGAACAGCGATGGTTTTGTCCGGCGCACGGACAGAACGCCCAGCCATACGCAGGCCTTCGAACGCCTGTGGGCTGGTCACTTCGTGAACAAGATGCCGGTCGATATACAACAAGCATGTGCCGTCATCTGACTCGTGTGCTACATGAGCATCCCAGATTTTATCGTAGATAGTTTTGGGGGACATGGGTCCTCTCCGATTTGTTTTGGATTGGGAATTTGGCTGCAAAACGGGCGCAGGTATACTGCGCCAAGCCCTATAGGGCTGCGTTAACGGACTTCGATTGACCAAAGAATCGCCAAGGCAAAAAGGCGCGGTCATCAATGTCAAAGATGCGTTTCATGTTTGTCCAGATATAGAGAGTCGGCAGGTGTCGCAAGGGAAATGGCTTGTTTTAGGGGCATGGCGCGTGTCACCTTTGAATAGAACATAGAAAGTCACGCATGGCCGACACAAATACAACGCCTCTTCAGCAGACGAATGCCTCATCTGCGGATGTCCCACAGGCAGCCTCTGCTGGAGCAGGGGCGAAAGAGGAACCGCAACAGGATACACAGGAAATCGCGTTGAGCCTTTGGGAGCAGTTGAGCGATTTTGGTATCGGATTGCTGCGCCCGTGGAATGCCTATCAGATCGCAATCATTTGTGGGTTGGCCGTGCTGGCCTTTTTGGTAGCCAACCTAGCGCGCCCCAAGTTTCACGAGTGGATGCGCAGTAGAGAAGGTTGGCCAAAGTGGCGTTTTCGCTATTTGTTGATGCTTCACCGGCGCATGCCTCTGATATTCTTTGTCGCGCTGGTCTGGATAACGCTGATCGTTATGCGGGAAATCACATGGCCCAGTCGATCATATCTGATCGGGATCATGGCGAATTTGGCCAGTGCGTGGTTGGTGATCGCTTTTATTGCGCGGCTCGTTGCGAATGCCTTTTTGCGCGCCCTTTTGCGATATGGCGCATGGGTTTGGGTGACGCTGACCATCCTTGGGCTAAGCGAGCAGGCAATGCAGTTGCTGGACTCTGCTGCGCTGGAGTTTGGAACCGTGCGCTTGTCGCTATGGACGTTAGTTCAGGGCGCGGTGATGCTCGGCTTAACCTTTGCGATTGCACGTTTTGTATCGGGCACAACATCGGCGAGCATCCGTCGAAACGAGGACATCAGCCCGTCAATGCAGGTTCTGGTGATCAAGTTTCTGCAAGTCGCCCTGTATGGCGCAGCATTCTTTATTGGAATGGGCATCGTTGGTGTCGATTTTACCGGCCTTGCGGTGCTGTCGGGCGCAATTGGTGTGGGCCTTGGTTTCGGTCTGCAAAAGGTGGTCTCAAACCTTGTGAGTGGGATCATCATTCTGTTGGACAAATCCATCAAGCCCGGCGATGTCATCAGTCTTGGAGAGACCTTTGGTTGGATCAACAGCCTAGGCGCACGTTACGTGTCTGTCGTGACGCGGGATGGGAAAGAGTACCTTATTCCCAACGAGGATCTGATTACCGGGCAGGTGGTGAATTGGTCCCATTCCAACGATTTTGTGCGGCTTGATATCTATTTTGGCACGGCCTACGGCGATGACCCGCATAATGTGCGAAAGCTCGCGATTGAGGCCGCGATGAGCGTGGACCGCGTTCTGAGTAGCCCCAAAACCCCTGTGTGTCACATCGTTGGTTTCGGGGACAGTTCCGTTGATTATATCCTAAGGTTTTGGATATCTGATCCCACCGGCGGGCTGACCAATATTCGCGGAAATGTCTATTTGGCCTTGTGGGATGCCTTCCAAGAGGCCGGGGTGAGTATCCCCTTCCCACAAAGAGAAGTGCGCGTTTTACCAAAAGAAACATAGGCCCATGACCCCGTGAATTTGGGGAGAACACTTTTTCAACACTATCTCGATATGCTGAAATTGGGGCGGATGACCGCACCTGGGTTGCTGGGGGCATCCTGTTCAGTGTCTTTTGTTAGGGCGATTTATCGCCGGGTATTTGTATGGCTCAATATACAGTGCAAGCGTTTCAGTGGTCTGGCACCCATTATAATGCACAGTACGACACGTCGGTTTCTGCGACATTTAACGATAATGATGGGGCCTATCAGGGCTCGGATGACAGCGACGAAACCATCAGCATTGATGGCGGCTCGTTTAACGGCACCAGCGGGCCAGCCTATACGATAGACGTATCCTTCACCGCGACCGATGGCGGCCAGCACGTCGAATCGTTCGAGTTTTTTAATACGGGCGGAGATTGGTATTTTGTACCGGGCCCTGATTCTGAATTCACTGAGGGTGCCACTTTGGGGAGCTACCAAAGCCACACTGTCGGTTGGAATTATTCCGATGTCACCTGTTTCACTCGCGGCACACGGATATCAACCCACCGGGGGGATGTGCCTGTCGAAAAACTGCGTTGTGGTGACTTGGTTGAAACCGTGAATGGTGATCGTTTCCCTCTGCGCTTGGTGCTGCGCAAGCGGATCTCTGGTTGGGAACTTTGGAACAACCCGTCTCTTGCCCCCGTTTGCATCACCGCTGGCGCATTGGGCGGAGGGTTGCCAAAGCGTGACCTGCGGGTTTCACGCCAGCATCGACAGCTCATCACTTCCAAGGTCGCAGAGCGCATGTTTGGCTGCAAAGATGTGTTGATCGCAGCCGCACACCTTACCCATATGCCGGGAATTTTCGCGGATATTAATGTCGCCGAGATGGAGTATTTCCATTTGATATTTGATCAGCACGCAGTGATCTATGCCGAGGGTGCCCCGAGCGAAAGCTTCTATCTAGGGGCGCAGGCCATGAGCCAACTCTCAAGCGAGGCCCTCTCAGAGGTGGCCACATTGTTTCCAGATCTACTTTCGCTTGAACAGACCTGCTTGCCTGCGCAGTACATCCCATCCGGCCGGCGCCAAAAGCGATTGGTAGAACGCATGGCCAGCAACGGGAGGGCGATGATTGAGCAATAGCGGACATCTTATTTCCAGCCAGTTGAGGATAGCCGTTGACGCTCACAGCCAAGTGTATATGGGCTAGTGACGCTTATCGAAATTCAAACACGTCTTGTTATTCAAGGGGTGCAAGATACGGTTTGTGAAAAGAATTAGACGGGATGACGTTGTGATGTTCGCTTCTCAATGTTATCCTTAAGTCATGTCCGGTGCCGGGGCTTTGCGGTGCGTTGTAAGGAGGGCAGATCTCTGTCTTTGAATTCTGATGTGGCACCAGCTACTGAAGGTGACCCCCAAGCCACTGGGCTTGGCATGGATGTAACAAGCGAAAATTTGCTTGAGCACATTCTTTCTTCACTGAATGATGACAAGGCTGAAGATATCGTGCAAATCGATTTGCGTGGTAAATCAGCTATTGGCGACTATATGGTGATTTGTTCTGGGCGCTCAACTCGCCAAGTTACAGCAATCTCCGAAAAACTCGCAGATCGCCTCAAGCGTGATTGCGGACGTGCGTCCAAAATCGAAGGTAAAGACACGGGCGATTGGGTTCTGGTTGATACCGGTGACGTGATCGTACATGTTTTTCGGCCAGAGGTTCGCGAATTTTACCAGCTCGAAAAAATGTGGCTGCCGGGCGGAACCGACTAATTTTGTGGTTCGGTCGTGTCGCTTAAAGTACATATCTGCGCCGTGGGTCGGCTTCGATCCGGGCCAGAGCGTGACTTGTTGGATGACTATGTAAAACGGTTTGGCAAAACCGGGCGAGCCTTAGGTCTCGGCCCGGTTTTTGTGCATGAAGTCGAAGATAAAAAGGGCATTGGCATGGCTGCTGAGGCCGAATTGCTTAGCAATGTCATTCCCAAAGGTAGCCTGATCTGTGCGCTGGACGAGCGTGGCAAGCTGATGAGTTCGCCAGAATTTGCCAATATGTTAGGCGGTTGGCGGGATAATTCTGTTGGTGATCTGGCATTTGTGATTGGTGGCGCGGATGGCATTGCGCCCGCGCTGCGTGATATTGCCGATGCAAAGTTGAGTTTTGGTAAAATGGTATGGCCACATATGCTGGCCCGTGTGATGTTGAGCGAGCAACTTTATCGCGCTGCATCCATTCTGGCGGGGTCTCCATATCATCGGGTATGAGATTTAATGCCTGAATTAGGTCGAAAATATCTTATGGTTGAAGCGTGACCTTATACTGCTCATTACTCCAGCCGTCCTGACTACATCGCGTCTCGATCAGTACATATTTGGTGATTCTGGGAATTTTAACGTTCCCCAAACTGCGCGTAAACGGTTGTTCTTGTACGTGGGGGTGGTGCAAAATGCGGGTTCCAAGAAGCGCACCATTCTCATCCACCACACGCCAGCCATCGGCATAGTGATCCCAACCGCTATCGGGGTGCGATAGCGTCACGCTAAATGTCCAGTTGTCACCATTTGAAGAGGCGACAACGTCATTTACAATAGGCGAATCCGCTGCGGCGGAGAGCGCAAAGCCAAGCACGAATTGCACTGTGCATAGGATTATCGCGGAGGCATATCTCATAGGTTGACCAATATTTTGAGCTAAAAGGCATGTGCGAATGACCCATTCAGGTCTTGGTTACAGTATCTTGCGAATTGAATCTTTTCACGCAAAACCAACTTAGAGGTTGGCGCTTTTCGGTCAAGTCGATCTTTGTGGATGTGGAATTTCTTGCGTATCTTGAAAATTGGTTATATTAAATTACCAATTATAGGAGCGCACCCATGCAGATGCCAATTCCAAACCCCTCGGTCCTTGCGAACAAACACCGTATTGTGCGCAGGCTGAGCGCCGTTCTTCCCAAGGGGTCTGTGCTTGACGATCTGATGGAAACCCGTGCCTATGAATGTGATGCGCTGACGGCCTATCGGTGCGCGCCACTCGCGGTTGTTTTGCCCGCATCCACCAAAGAAGTGGCCGCAGTTTTGCGGATTTGTTTTGAGGAAGGTGTGCCAGTTATCCCCCGAGGGTCAGGCACATCGCTTGCAGGCGGGGCATTGCCGACGGCGGATAGCGTCGTTTTGGGCGTGGCCAAGATGAACGATGTGATCGAGGTGGATTATGAAAATCGATTCATTCGGGTGCAAAGTGGCCGCACAAACCTAAGTGTTTCAGGTGCGGTTGAGGCAGATGGTTTCTTTTACGCCCCTGACCCATCAAGCCAGCTTGCCTGTGCCATTGCGGGCAATATCGCGATGAATTCTGGCGGGGCGCATTGTTTGAAATATGGGGTTACAACTAACAACCTCCTCGGTGTCACGATGGTGATGATGGACGGCGAGATTGTCGAATTTGGCGGCGCGCATCTCGACGCGGGCGGGTTGGATCTTTTGGGTATAATTTGTGGCTCGGAGGGGCAATTGGGTGTCGTGACCGAAGCAACCCTGCGGATTCTGCGCAAACCCGAGGGCGCGCGCCCGGTGCTCATCGGATTTGATGACAATGAAGTCGCCGGTGCGTGTGTCTCTGAGATCATTAAGGCAGGCGTTTTGCCCGTCGCGATTGAATTCATGGATCGCCCCTGCATTCGGGCAACCGAGGCGTTTGCCGGCGCGGGCTATCCTGATTGCGAGGCGCTTTTGATCATTGAGGTAGAGGGCAGCCCACAGGAAATTGATGCGCAATTGGCGCGGATCACTGAAATTGCCAGGGCCCACAACCCAGTTGAGCTAAGAGAAAGCAAATCAGACGAAGAAAGCGCGCGCATTTGGCTGGGTCGAAAATCAGCCTTTGGGGCGATGGGACAGATTAACGACTATATGTGCTTGGATGGTACGATCCCCGTCAGCCAGCTGCCGTTGGTGTTGCGTCGAATTTCTGAGATGAGCGCGGAATATGGGTTGGACGTTGGCAATGTATTTCACGCGGGCGATGGAAATATGCACCCTCTGATTTTGTTTGATGCGAATAAACCGGGTGATTTGGAAAAATGCGAGGCCTTTGGCGCGGATATTCTGCGCCTTTGTGTTGAGGTCGGGGGATGCCTAACCGGGGAGCACGGTGTCGGGATCGAAAAACGTGATCTGATGATTGATCAATACGCGCCTGATGACCTGAATATCCAGATGGCGGTCAAGGATGTCTTTGATCCAAAATGGCTGTTGAACCCGGCAAAGGTCTTTCCCCTTGCCTCGAGTGAGACGCGCCGCTCTGTCTGATGGCCGTGATAACCACAGCAAATGCCAAGGTGGCCTGCAATTGAAATTGGGTGATGGACAATGATGAAACCGGAAAATGAGGCAGAGCTTGCCCAGATGGTGGCCAATGCGAACGCGGCGCTTCAGGTTGTTGGGGGAGGCAGCCGCCGCATCGGCCTGCCCCAAGATTGCGACCACCTAAACACGTCGCTCCTTTCGGGGATAACCCTGTATGAACCGGGCGCGCTGACGCTTGTGGCGCAGGCGGGCACCTCGGTATCTGAAATCGAGAAAGCCTTGGAAAGTGAGGGGCAGCGACTTGCCTTTGAACCTGCGGATCATCGCGCCTTGATGCAGACAAAAGGGATGCCCACAATCGGTGGAATTGTGGCGACAAACACCAGCGGGCCGCGCCGGATTTCAGTCGGGGCGTGTCGCGATTTTCTGCTTGGGGTGCGCTTTGTTGATGGGATGGGGCGGGTATTAAAAAACGGCGGCCGTGTCATGAAAAACGTGACGGGCTATGACCTCGTTAAGCTGATGGCAGGCAGTTACGGCACATTGGGTGTGCTGAGCGAAGTATCCCTAAAAGTGCTGCCAATTGCCGAACGTGCGGCGACCGTCACAATCGCGGGATTGACTGATGTGCAGGCGGTTCGGGTCATGTCTGCGGCGCTTGGCTCGCCCTATGATGTGACGGGGGCGGCGCATTCGCAGGTGGGAGATTCAGCTCAGGCGCTGACAATGCTGCGTCTTGAAGGGTTTGAAGGCTCAGTGACCTATCGCGCCCAAAAATTACGGGAATTGTTGGCACCCTTTGGGAGCCTCGACATAGTTACAGATGATACCAAGGTACAGGCGATGTGGCGGCGGGTGCGGGATGTCGAAGGGTTCGCGGCAAAGACCGGCAATGTCTGGAAAATCTCTGTGAAACCATCGGATGCGCCAGAGTTGGTTGCGCGACTGGGCGCGGATGAGGTGATGTATGATTGGGGTGGGGGGCTGATCTGGGCGCTTGCACCAACGGAAATTGATTTGCGCGCGGTCATGGCGGGCACCGCAGGTCATGCGACATTAGTGCGCGGCGAGGGGTTCGCAAAGTTTCATCCAGAGCCTGCTGCGGTCGCTGCATTGTCGGCTGGCATACGACAAAAATTTGACCCGCGCGGTTTTCTGAATCCGGGGCTAATGGGATAAAACGATGCAAACGAATTTCACCGAAGACCAGCTAAAAGATCCGGCAATTCAGCGCGCTAATGACATTTTGCGGGCCTGTGTGCATTGCGGATTTTGCACGGCCACTTGTCCCACCTATCAAATTCTGGGGGATGAGCTGGATAGCCCGCGGGGGCGAATTTATCTGATCAAGGACATGCTGGAAAATGAGCGTGTGCCGGATGAAAAGACGGTAATGCATATTGATCGCTGCCTTAGCTGCTTGGCCTGCATGACGACCTGCCCATCGGGTGTGCATTATATGCATCTGATTGATCACGCGCGTGAATATATCGAACAAAATTATAAACGCCCCATGGGGGAGCGGTTTTTGCGGTGGATGTTGGCGCGTATTTTGCCCCACCCTATGCGCTTTCGTTTGGCTCTGTTGGGGGCCAAGATCGGTCGGCCGTTCGCGTTTTTGCTGCCTGATGCGCGCCTTCGGGCAATGTTGGAAATGGCCCCAAAACATATCCCGCCAGTCAGTCGCAATGATGATCCGCAAAGCTTTCCTGCGCAAATTGCGCCCCGGATGCGGGTGGCCTTGATGACGGGCTGCGCCCAAAAGGCGCTGAATACGGATATAAATGATGCCACGATCCGGTTGCTGACGCGGCTGGGATGTGAGGTTGTTGTGGCCCAAGGGGCGGGGTGTTGTGGGGCGCTGACCCATCACATGGGCAAGGTCAGCGAAAGCGATGCCTCTGCAATGGGTAACATTCGCGCGTGGTGTACGGAGATGGATGGGGAGGGGTTGGATGCGATTGTCATCAATACCTCGGGTTGTGGCACGACGGTTAAGGATTACGGACATAGGTTTCGCGGCGAAACCTATGCCAAGGATGCGGCACGGGTGGCTGACATCGCGATGGATGTCTCTGAGGTGTTGATGAAGTTGGAAATGCCGCAAGGGTCGGACCAAAGGTTAACGGTTGCCTATCACGCGGCCTGCTCGTTGCAACATGGGCAACAGATTAAGACATTCCCCAAAGACCTGCTGCGCCGGGCCGGATTTCGCGTGGTTGAACCTGCTGATAGCCACCTGTGCTGTGGCTCTGCCGGGACGTATAATTTGATGCAGCCTGTCATATCTAAGCAATTGAAAGCACGCAAAGTTTCAACAATAGAGGCGAAGAATCCAGATGTGATTGCGGCGGGCAATATTGGCTGCATGATGCAGATCGGATCAGGCACAGACATTCCGATTGTGCACACGGTTGAACTGTTGGATTGGGCGAGCGGGGGGCCAAAACCGCCAGCCCTAACTGGCGATACGGGGGCGCGGGTGCCGCAAGTTCCGATCCTACGATAACCGTTTATTTGCCCAAATTTCGCCTTGGCGTTGTGATCAAAGGTTTGTGAACATGTTTCGGAGACACCATGGCGCGCCTAGTATTGATATTCATAACGCTGATGTTTGGGGCCACAGTGACCCGCGCAGAAGATGCTGCTTTGCGGGCCTTTCGCACCGGGGATGACAGTCGCGGATGGGAAGCGGTTGGGCGGTTGGATATCGGTAAAACCGGATTTTGCACGGGGGCATTGATTGCGCCCGATCTGGTGCTAACCGCCGCGCATTGCCTGCATAATAAGGCCGATGGTAGCCGTATCGCATTGACATCATTGGAGTTTAGGGCGGATTGGCGAAATGGGCGCGCGGCTGCATATCGTCAGATAAAACGCGCTGTCACGCATCCAAAGTATAATTATGCAGCGACAAAAACGTCAGAGCGCGTGCGCTATGACATTGCGTTATTACAGCTATACCATCCGGTAAATACCACATCGGTTTTGCCATTTGAGACCGGCAATCGGGTGTTGAAGGGTGATCATGTCGGCATAGTTTCCTATGCTTTGGAGCGGGCGGAAAACCCGTCGTTTCAGGATGTCTGCGATGTGTTGGGACGCCAGCAGGGGATCTATGTGATGTCTTGTGATGTGAGTTTTGGGTCCAGTGGGGCGCCTATTTTCAGCTTTGAAAACGGTCAGGCAAAAATCGTGTCGGTGGTATCGGCGATGGCGCGATCCGATGGGAAACCGGTGGCGCTGGGCGTGAGTTTGGAGACATCGTTGAAGGTGTTGCGCGCGGAATTGGCGCGGGTTTCTGCGACAAAGCGGGCGACGTCGGCGAAATTTATCAAGGCAAATCAATAAGTTATTTTGAATGCGGAGATGCCTGAACACGGCGATTTATTTCAAGGAATTTCTGGTGAGCGCTGTGCGGACTGGCCCTATGGCCCCTTGCGATGTTTGGGCCTGAGGAAATTTCAAACATAAGATCACCTCTCAAAACGCGTTAGGCAGGGGTTGAAAGGGCAGAAAACGGTGCCCATCTGGATAAGACTGGGATGCCGATGGTCGGGTCCCGGTTGACCGGCCTGTCCCTTGTGGAAGGTCATATTCAGGTATCGCTCAAACCGGAGGATTTCCTTTGCGTAACTTTGATTTTGCCCCCCTTTATCGCGCCACTGTTGGCTTTGACCAAATCGCTGACATGTTGAATCGTGTGCAGACTGATGATGCGGGGAATACGGGCTATCCCCCCTATAATATTGAGAAAAAATCCGATGATAGCTATCGGATATCTCTTGCTGTGGCGGGGTTCTCTGCCGAGGATTTGACGCTTGAGGTGCGGGAAAACGCGCTGATTGTTGTGGCGCAGAAACCTGATGCGAATGGTGAGAAAACCTATTTGCACCGGGGGATCGCGACCCGCGCATTTGAGCGAAAATTCCAATTGGCGGATCATGTACGGGTGACGGGTGCGAGCCATGAAGATGGCATGTTGCATATTGATCTGTCGCGCGAAGTGCCAGAAGCGTTGAAGCCGCGCCGAATTGAGATTGCACGTGGTGATCGGCCTGCGGCGAAGGACGTGGTTGAGGCCAAGGCCGTTAACTAATTTGACGTCACCATTTTGTACAAAACGTACGTTTTAGGCCGAGTTTTGTACAAAAGTTTGAGAGTAAAATGACCTCCCCTTTCGGATTGAAGGGGGAGGTTTTGTTCTGGACGGGTGTCGCGGTGGTTGCTGTGATCCAAAGGAGGCCTGACGGCCGCTGAGCCTTGGCCCCCCATCCTGACCTTCCCCCGAGGGGAAGGAAGATCAGCGCAACCGGACCCCGATACAGGTAGAAAAGTGATAAGCCGCATGGGTGGGATTGGTCATTGTGACAGGCTATCGGCGAGGCGCATGAGTTGGACTGCTTGCGTGCGGTAGCCAAAAGGATCAGCGCCCTTGTTTGCGTTGGCAAGCGCAATGGCATCAGAATAGGACCAGCTGCCAAGGTAGGGATTGTCGCGCAGCAATTGGCCAAAGCCTGCGATTGCCACGGCAAAACTGGCGTCTGAATCGGGGGCGGCGTCGGATCTGGGGACAATCGGTGTTTCGATGAGTTGGCTGGTGTCTGAGCCCGGTTTTTTGTAGCGCAGGCGCAGGAAGCCGTATTCGGTGGAGCCGGTTTGCGTGTCGGGTGTTGTTGCGGTGGGTTGATAGCGCAGCGGATCATTTAGGCGGGCGGGGCTGCCGACGGGTGTGACCTCGTATATTGCGGTGACGCTGTGGCCTGCGCCGATTTCGCCTGCGTCAATGCGGTCGTTGTTGAAGTCTTCGCGGTTGAGGGCGCGGGTTTCATAGCCGATCAACCGGTATTCGGCGATTTGCTCGGGGTTGAACTCTACCTGAATTTTGACGTCATTGGCGATGGGGAAGAGCGCGCCGGAGAGTTGGTCGACCAGTGTTTTCTGCGCCTCGGCCAATGTGTCGATATAGGCGGCTTGACCGTTACCGTTTTGGGCCAATGCCTGCATTGTGGCGTCATCGAGGTTGCCGCGCCCAAAGCCCAGCACAGAGAGGTAGGTGCCGGTATCGCGTTTTTGCGCGATATAGGTTTTCAGCGCCTCGGGGTCGCGTATGCCGACGTTGAAATCCCCGTCTGTTGCTAGGATCACGCGGGAAACCTCGCCTTTCTCTGACATTGTGTCAGCGAGGGCATAGGCTTGTTGCAGCCCTGCTTGTCCGGCGGTGGCACCACCTGCACTGAGGGTTTCGAGGGCCTGTAGTATTGTGGCACGCTCGTTGGCGGGGGTCGGGGCGAGGACCTGCCCGGCAGATCCCGCATAGGCGACGATGGCCACCTGATCTTGGGGGCGCAATTGGCCGAGCATCAAGCGGAAGCTTTGTTTCAAGAGCGGGAGTTTGGCGGCACTGTGCATACTGCCGGAGGTATCAATCAGAAACACGAGGTTCAGCGGCGGGCGCGTGTCGGTATCGGGTTTTACGCCTTGCAGCGCGATATGGACCAGTTGGGTGTTATCGTTCCACGGTGTGTTCAAGACGGTAGCAGTGCTGGAAAACGGCGTGGTGTCGATGGGGGCGTCATAATTGTAGGGGAAATAGTTCACCATTTCCTCGACCCGGATTTGTTCCGGGGAAGGCAGTTGCCCGCGATTCAGGGTCGAGCGTAGGATCGCATAAGAGGCGGTGTCCACGTCGATTGAAAACGTGGAAACGGGGTCTTGGGCTGTGATTTTGAGCGGGTTTGGCGCGGCGTCTGGGAAGGTCTCGGTATCGGCCTCAAGCTGCTGGGGGATGTCGGCAATGATGCCCATAGGGGCAGGTTTGCGCGCGGGCATGGTCTGGGTCGGGGCTGGGCTTGCCATCAGGGATTGCCCGCTGGTTTCGCGCAGGCGTTTTGCGGCTTTGGGCGCGGGCATGACCATGGGTTCTGCAAAGGTGTCCGCGCTAGCTGCGGCGACTTCTTCGGTCAGAACATTGGTTTCGACGGTGGGTTCAGTCGTGATTTCGGCAGTGGGTTCTGGGGTGGTTTCACCGGCGGCGTCTAGCGACCCCCAGCTAGATTGGTCGGCCGCGGATGCCAGATTATCAACAGATGGAGGGCCATTTTGCAATGTGGGCAAATAGGCAACAAGGCCAATCGCGACCAATGCGGTGCTGGCGGTGAGGGCGTGGCGCGGGGTGATGGAACGGATCATGGCAAGAACTCCTCTGAACAGGCCCGATGTTGGGCGATCAGAAGTGGAACGGCTGTGATCACGGGTTTCTTGGCGCGCAGCGAAATTATTTTGCGCAAGGGCGATGTTTTCTGATTTTCGCGCAGAATCCGGGGCCGGGGTTGCGGCCTGCATCGCGGATTTCAGGGCGTCAAGATCGTCAAAGGGGTCGCTCATTGGGCGTCCTCCTGTTGTTTCAGGGTCCGCAGGCGCTTCTTGGCCTCTGAGATGCGCCAACTGATGGTGCCCTCGGATAGGCCAAGCACGTCAGCGGCTTGGGCGTGGGTCATGTCGTCAAGAACCAATGCCAATGTGTCGCGCAGATCGTCAGGCAGGGATCGCATGGCGTGATTTAGCCAGTCGAGCTGAGCATTGCCCTCTGCTATGGCGGCCTGACGCGAGGTTTCCCAATCGCCCCAGCCGTTGGCGGCATTGATATGGGTGGTGGCGCGACGGCGCCGGTCGTGGTTGGCATTGACGATCACACGGTAAAGCCAAGTGGTGAACCGGGCGGTGGGCACATAATGGGCGACTTTGCTTGGCAATGCGGCGCAAATATCTTGGGTCAGGTCTTCGGCCTCGGCGCGCTGGCCCGTTAAACGAAAGGCCATGGCAAATATGCGGTCGTAGTGGCGCTGTAGCAGGGAGGCAAAGGCCTCTGCATCTCCCGCTGCCGCCGCTTGGGCAAGATCTTCGTCGCTAACAATCATACGCATCACGTTCAATGGAACGCACCCCAAAGGTCAATCCTTGGCGCGGAATTGTTTTTTATCCGACAGGCGTAATCAGGCGCCAACCGAGCCACTGTGCCGGAGGCAAAGTGGCGAGACGGAGAGCGACGCCCCTTGGGGCGTCTCCGCTTAACAAGGTCTATGTTTGATGTTTGCGGGGTCATTGATCATCCTTGTGGCGTTGGGTGAAAGGGGGGGCGAGATATGGATTACAAGCAGCGAAAACCATTTCCTATTTTTAGGAAAACGGCTTAGCTTTAACTTCGGCTGATCAATATATTTTGACCCCAAAGGGATGTTTATGATGACTGAAACGATAATTTACGCTGCCGAGAAAATCATCACCATGAACCCTTCACAGCCCACGGCCAGTCACGTCGCCGTGCGGGGCGATCGCATTTTGGCCGTCGGTAGTCTTGAGGAATTGGAAACATGGGGGCCCTACACACTGGACACCCGTTTTGCGGACAAAACTCTTATGCCCGGTCTCGTCGAAGGCCATGCGCATACGATGGAAGGGATGTTGTGGCGGTTCGTTTATTGCGGGTTTTTCGACCGGGCAGACCCTGATGGCCGCATCTGGGAGGGTGTGAAAACCATCGAAGCGATCAAGGCGCGTCTCTGCGAAGCTGAGGCCAAGTTGACTGACCCGGATGCGCCTTTGACGGGGTGGTCCTTAGACCCGATTTACATGAACAACACCCGCGTCACCCGAGAAGATTTGGATCAGGTTTCGACGACGCGTCCGATTGGCATATTGCATGCATCGGGTCACATTCTGAACGTGAATTCCAAGGCGTTAGAGCTTGCGGGACTTTTGAAAACAGGCATCAATAATTCGGGCATGCCTTTGGGTGTCGACGGGTTGCCTACGGGTGAATTATTTGGTCCAGAGACGATGATGCCTGTCAGCATTCACGTTGGATTCAATCAGTCATTCATTGACTGCGATGAACAAGGGTTGCGTGATTTCGCCAAATTATGCGTGCGCAAGGGCGTTACAACAATCACCGATCTCGCGGCAGGTCTTGAGCCTGAGGACGTGACATGGATGTTGAAAGTCACGGGAGAAGACAGCTATCCGGCCCGCATTGTTCCGCTAAAGTTTTTCATGGGGGCGACTGCAAAAGACACGGTCGACAAGGTTGTCGCTCTTAAGGAGCGCGCCACGGATCGGCTTCGTTTGGGGCGCATCAAGGCGGTGGCCGATGGCTCTATTCAGGGGTTTTCAGCGCGGATGCGTTGGCCCGGATATCATAATGGTGCGCCAAATGGGCTTTGGTACACGGCACCCGAACAATTGGCAGAACTTTACCGGTTAGCTTTGGCTGCGGATATTCAGGTGCATACGCATACCAACGGGGATGAGGCGACGGAGATGGTTCTGGACACGTTTGGTCCCGCGCTCAAAGAGGTGCCAAGCCCGGATCACCGCTTTACTTTGCAGCATTGCCAATTGGCTGACGCGGCGCAATTTCGACGCATGGATAAGCTTGGCATGTGCGTCAATCTCTTTGCGAACCACCATTTTTACTGGGGTGATGAGCATTATCGCCTCACGGTTGGGCCTGAACGTGCGCAGCGCATGAACGCGTGTCGAACCGCATTGGATCAGGGCGTTCCTATGGCCATCCATTCCGATGCACCGGTGACGCCGCTGGGGCCGTTTTTCACGGCCTGGTGTGCTGTAAACCGGCTAACGGCATCGGGTCGCACACAGGGCGAACACGAAAAGATTGCCGTTTCCGAAGCGCTTTTCGCGATCACAATTGGGGCGGCCTATACATTGCATATGGATGATGAGATCGGTTCAATCGAAGTTGGCAAGAAAGCGGATTTTGCAGTTCTAGAAGATGATCCAACGGAGATAGGCGGCGCAAACCTGAAAGAGGTTCGTGTCTGGGGAACAGTGCAAGGCGGGCGCCTTTTTGCGGCCTCTGATCTATGACCGATTTGTTGCCCGTTACCGTTATCGGCGGGTATTTAGGCTCTGGTAAAACGACCATGGTCAACCATTTGTTGCGCCATGCAAATGGCCTGCGCTTGGCTGTATTGGTCAATGAATTTGGCGAATTGCCAATTGATGCTGATCTGATCGAAGCTGAGGATGATGATATCATTTCGATTGCCGGGGGCTGTGTGTGTTGCTCGTTTGGTAGCGATCTGGTGGGCGCGTTGATGGAGATGGCAAAGCTGGACCCGCAACCCGATCACCTGCTGGTCGAGAGCTCGGGCGTGGCGATTCCCAGCGCAATTGTGGGCTCCCTTTCATTGCTCGAAGGGTTTCGCACCGACGGTATCGTCGTGGTTGCAGACGCCGAAACCGTAAGGCGTAGTGCGCGCGACAAATACATGAGCGACACGGTTTTACGCCAGATCACAGATGCAAACATCATTATTTTGAACAAAACCGATTTGGTGGAAGCCCCCGATCTGGAGGATACGGAGCGTTGGATAAAAGAGCAAAATACCAGCGTGCGGATCATCAAAGCAGAGCATAGCGCGGTCGCGCCCGAGGCTGTGCTTGACAGTTTTCTGGGGCATGTCGCTGCTTCTGACAGGCACCAACACACCCAGAACCTCGAGGTCATAACGCTGACCTTGAGCGCGCCGGTTGATGTCGAGGATTTGGCCCAAACACTTGCGAACGACCAAAACGGGCTGGTCAGGGCCAAAGGCTTTGCAACATCGACGTCTGGGCAAAAAAACCTGATCCAAGTCGTGGGAAACCGCTGGACCATCACAGAGGCACCGGACCACATGGCAGACGGTATTGTCGGGTTGGGGTTTAAGGGCGCGATTTCAGGTCTCGACCGGTTTCAATAGCGGGCGAACCCCTGCAATATGTCGCTATCTAGGCAAATTCTCGAATGACCTGACCGGCATTGGCGGCGGTGCGTTCGCCGTTACGCATCGACAGTTTTCCATTCACCAAAACATGCGCAACACCAGTCGCATATCGGCGCGGATGGCGCGCGGTTGCGTTGCTTGCGATGCTCACTTTGTCAAACACACAAATATCGGCGAAGTAGCCCGGCTTTAGCGCGCCACGGTCGATCAACCCCAACCGTGCAGCAGGAATTGAGGTGATTTTTCGCAGCGCTTCCCCGAGGGACAAAACCTTGCGATCACGCACATAGTGCTGAAGAAAACGCGCGGCCCAGCCATAGCCGCTAAGCGAGCCGATGTGGTCCTTGAGTATGCCGTCATTGGCAATCGCGACGGTGTCGGAGATCACGGCGCATTCCGGCTGTTGCATGCATAGGTCAACATCAGAATCCAGAAATGATTTGGATGACCACATACAGGCCATTAGATTGTCTGCCTCTTCCAACAAGATATCCAGAACCGCATCATAGGGGTGGCAGTTGCGCATGCGCCCGATTTCGGCGAAATCCATGCCCACAAGGTCTTTGTTATGGGTTGCATTCAGCAGCACGATATCTTGCCATTTTTCGGCTTTTACAATCAACCACATCGGTTTGGGATTGGCTTTGATGCGTTCCCGATCCTCTGGATTGGCGAGACGTTTCAAGACATCATCAACAGACCCGGCCTGCGCCCATTTAGGCAAAATCGCCGCCATCAGGGTGTGATTCCAGTCGTGCGGGATGACGTCAAACGCAACATCAGAGTCATACCGCCGGGCGAGGTCGATCATTTCCAACGTGTGTTCCATGGCATGGCTTGGCGCGCCATATTTTGGTTGAATATGCGATATCTGTAGCTTGGCGCCAGCTTGGCGGGCGGTGCCGATTGCCTCGGCAAATCCTAGGTCGTATTCGGTGTCTCTATTGCGCACGTGGGTTGCGTAAAGCCTGCCCCATTTCGCCGCGACTTCGCACATTGGCACCAGATGTTCTGGGGCGGCCAAGATACCGGGGAAATATTCCAAACCCGAAGAAAACCCGCCTGCGCCTTCGTCCATGCATTGATCGACAAGGCGGGCCATGTCGTCGACCTCTTCGGGTTCGCCCGCGCGTAGTTCATTGCCCAAAATCGCACGGTGTATGGTGCCATGCCCGACAAAGGCCATTACGTTAACGCCAAGGTCGACATCATTGAGAACATCAAGATATTCACCAAATCCGTACCAGTTTTTGTGTTTTGCATCCTCGGTGTGCCAAGGCGAAACCGAGCGGATTGCATCATGTGAAACAACGGGCGCGCAGGAAATACCGCATTGGCCGATGACTTCGGTGGTGACGCCTTGGTGCACTTGGCTTTCGGCGCGTCCATCCGCGATGAGCGTGAAATCGGAATGCGTGTGCATATCCACAAAACCCGGTGCCACGGTCAGGCCCGACACATCTATGATCTCGGCTGCGCTGTCCAGTTCTAGCTCTCCCGTAGCGGCAACCGCTTCGATTCTGCCGTCTTTGATGGCGACATCACCGATGAAACTTTCGGTCTTGATGCCATCGAAAATTTCGCCGCCTTTTAGGATCAGATCAAACATTGCAAAGAACTCCTATAGCGCGGGGCCATACAGCCAATTGGGGAGGAAGGTTGCGATGCCCGGAAAGGCGATCAAGATCAGTAACCCAACGATATAGGCCGCGATAAAGGGCAGAACGGCGACCGAGATACGTTCGATCGAAATACCCGATATACGCGCCGCGACCGTTAAGTTGGCTCCGAGTGGAGGTGTCAGGAAGCCAATCTCGCAGGTGATGACAGTAAAGATGCCAAACATCACAGGATCAACGCCAAGCGATAGTGCCAGTGGTAAAAAGACCGCGGTAAACAGCACGATCTGAGCCAGAGATTCCATGAATGTGCCGATGAAAATGTAAAAGACACCAATCAACATCAACACCAGAATCTTGTTCTCGGTAATCGAGGTAATGCCTTCTTGAACAGCGCTAGGCACATCGTAAAAGGCAGTGAGCTGGCCAAAGGCCAATGTGGGTGTGAGAAGGATCAAAATACCGGTTAGGAGCGCGGTAAACCTTAGGGCATCAATGATCTTACGAACGGTAAGCTCGCGGTAGATGAAGAGACCGACGAACAGTGAATAGAAGACAGCAACGCCTGCCGCCTCGGTCGGGGTGAAGGCACCGCCATAGATGCCGCCTAGGATCAAAACAGGTGCGCCAATCGACCACTTGCCATCCCATGAGGCCTTGAGAAACGGGCCCCATGAAAACGGCGCACCATTGCCGCCATATCCGCGTCGGCGCGAAATAATATAGGTGGTGATCATCAAGAGAAGGGTCACCACAAAGCCGGGCAAAACGCCCGCAAGGAAAAGCCGCGGGATCGAGGTTTCGGAGACCAATCCATAGATGATCAACAAGTTAGAGGGCGGGATTAAACTGCCAAGTGCGCCAGCGCTTGCGGTGATCGCAGCGGCGAAAGGCACATCATACCCTTCGCGTTTCATGGCGGGGACGGTGACAGAGCCGATGGCCGCCGTCGTCGCCGGGCCTGAGCCTGAGAGTGCCGCAAAGAGCATGCAAGCAAAGACGGTTACCAGCCCCATTGAGCCGCGGTAGGCACCGACCAAATTGGTGGCAATCGCGATCATTCGGTTTGCCATGCCGCCGACTTCCATCAGGCGCCCAGCCAAGACAAACAGCGGAATGGTGAGCAATGGGAATGGCGTTAGACTGCCGTATCCTGTCTGGGCCATCAGAGTATAGGGGATGTCAATGAGATAGAGCGCAATTGCAGTTGTCAGGCCAACAGAGACGTATAATGGAATGCCTGCCAGAGTGAAAACCACAAAGACAATGGCAAGGATCATGAGGGGGCTCATAGGTGTGCTTCCACTTCGTCTAGCGGCGCATCGCCGGTTTCATCCAGCATGCCGGGTAATCCTTCGGCCCCATCGTTCCACCATTGCAGGTAGGTTTGGATCAGCCGCAAAAGCATAAGTGCATAGCCTATAACCAGAATGGATTGCGGGTAAAATTGATTGATGCCCAAGCTAGGGCTGAGCGTCGTGTATTTCCAAAGAACGCCCAGATATTCCCAGCAAACCTTGATCATGAACAAACAGAAGAAGGCCCAAAACCCGTCAGCGATAAAGATCGTGATCCGCCCGATGCGGGTTGGTAAGGACTGTACCGCAACCAAAATTCGAATGTGAAACCGTTCTCGCACGCACAGGGATGCGCCAGTATAGACCGCCCAAACCATGGAAATTGAGGCGACTTCTTCGGTCCAATGCAAGGCCACCTCAAAGATGTAGCGTGCAAGCACTTGGGCAAAGACGCTGACCGCAATCACAACGAGGCAACTACAACAGATTAACTCTTCAATGTGTCGCTCTAACCACTTCAGCGTTTTCATTGTAGATCCTCAAGTTTGTGAATTGGGCGTGAAAAAGGGGGCATCAATGCGCCCCCTTTTAGTTTGATTTATTGGTCAGCAGCAGCTTGGATTTGCTTTACCAAATTCACAAAATCATCGCCGCGTTTGGCCGCAAAGTCGTCTTGGACCATTTTGGCGGCTGCGATGAAGTCGGTCAGGTCGGGACGTGTCATTTTCATGCCGCCTTCGTTGGCCAACCAGTTACGCACTTCTTCGGTCTCGGTCAGCACCTGAGCGCGCATTTCGATACCTGCATCCCGTGCTGCGCGCAGAATTTGCTCACGCTGCTCGTCGTTGAGTTTTTTCATGAACGCGTCTGAAGCGAAAAGCGGAGCCATTGCCACGAAATGCTCAAGGATGACAAGATGCGGTTCGAATTCGTAGAACTTCATATCCTTGATGAAGGATGTCCCGTTGTCACCACCGTCAACTGTCCCGGTTTGCAGGGCGGTCGGTGTTTCTGACCAGGCCAAAGGCACGGGATTGGCACCAAATGCCTCAAAGGTTGCGAGCATGACTTCGTTTTTTGGAACGCGGATTTTCAGGCCCTTCATGTCTGCCATGGTGTTGACCGGACGTACCGAGTTATAAAAATCGCGGTACAGCGCAGGGCCGAAAGACAGCAAGTGAACGCTGGTGTCTTCTTGCAGTTTCTTCTTCATGAAGGCACCAACGGGGCCGTCAACAACGCGCTGTAGATGCTCACCGTTCTGGAAGACATATGGCAGTACAGTCACATCCATCAGGGGCCAATGCGGTGACACGTTATTGCCGGTGATAAAGAACCCATCAACCGTACCCAGCTGCATGGCCTTGAACGCTTCGTCTTCGCTAGAAATCTGGTTACAGCAGCGCAGTTTTACGTCGATCGAACCACCGGTGTACTCCTCTGCTTTGGCCTCAAATATCTTGCCAAAGCGGCCATAAAGCGATTCTTCGGGCGCCCCGAAACCGACGTTCATTGTAAGGTCTGCCGCAACGGCACCTGAGGCTGAAACAGCCAAGGCGATCAAAGAGGTAGTGACAGATTTGAATCCGAAATTCTTCATTTTATACTCCGTGTTGGGTTACGTTTTTCTTTGAGCTTGGCATATGCAATCCACCAAGTATAATATCAAAATGGTCATCTTTGATAACATTCAGGCATCATGAGCATTGATCTTCGCCATTTGCGATGTTTCGTTGCCGTAGCAGAAGAGTTGCATTTCAGGCGTGCGGCTGAACGGCTTGGCATCGCGCAACCCGCCCTAAGCCGGACGATTTTCAATCTTGAGAAAGAGCTGGGGGTCACGCTTTTCGAGCGGACAAATCGCATCATTGATATCACGACCACCGGCAAGACATTTCTTGAGGGGAGTTACCGTGTTTTGCACCGCATGGAGCGCACCGTTGAGAACACCCGGCGGGTTCATCAAGGCAAGATCGGTTCATTGAGGATCGGGTATACCGACAATGCAATAAGTGGATGTGTGCCTGATATTTTAAAGAATTTTCAAGATCTGCAACCCGATATTGATTTGCAGCTTCATCACTGTGTGACTGCCGTTCAACTAAGGAACCTTGAGGATAAGGAACTGGACATCGGTTTTGTAACGGGGGCGATCAACCGCAAAAACTTTGAGACCCAATTGGTGCAGTCCGAAGAATTTGTCTGTGTTGTCTATAAGGGCCATCCTTTGGCGCATCGAAAGAGCATCCGGTTAAGCGAACTTGCCGAAGAGGACATCATTCATGGTACTTCGACCGATTGGGAGTATTTTTTCTCATACCTGATTCCGCTGTGTCGGAAATCGGGGTTCGAGCCCAAGATTGTCCAAGAGGGGCTGAACACCACGGCAATTCTGGGTCTGGTTTCCTGCGGGATGGGGATAACGATACTGACTGAATGTGTCCGCAATCTCATCGGGTCCAGCCTTGTGGTTATCCCCCTAGAGCAGACCCATGAGAGGCTTGAAACTGTGGCGATCTGGAAGACGGATAAGACAGACGGTGCAAAAAACCGCTTTGTGAAATTCCTAGAGCTACAGGCGCAGACCATAGATGATGTTCACCTTCGGCGGTAGCAATGTGGGGCATCGTTTTACGACCATTTTAGGGTGCGTCTCGAGAGGGGCCGTGACCCAAGCAAACACTGGCAATTATTGGTGTCTTATCTGGCCAAAAAGCGTCCAATAGTGAGAGGGTTTTGTTTGAGTAAGGGTATCTGAAATCCTCCAGATACCCTTTTTTCTATGGCTATATCATACGCTCATGCAGATGTATTTCATTTCCAGATAGTCCTCGATGCCGTGGTGGCTGCCCTCACGACCCAGGCCGGATTGCTTTACCCCGCCAAAAGGCGCGACCTCGGTTGAGATGATCCCGGTGTTCACGCCAACGATGCCATATTCCAGGGCCTCGGCGACCTTATAAACGCGGCTTAGATCCTTGGCGTAGAAATAGGAGGCAAGACCAAAAATTGTGTCATTGGCCATCGCGATCACCTCGTCCTCATCCTCGAATTTGAACAAGGGGGCCAAGGGACCAAAGGTCTCGTCCTTGCTGAACGACATGTCTTGGGTCGCGCCCGTTACGATGGTGGGCTGAAAGAATGTCCCGCCAAGATCGGATGGGGCACCGCCCAAAATAACCTTACCGCCTTTGCTGGTGGCGTCAGCGATATGTTCTTTTACCTTATCAACCGCATCCATATTGATGAGAGGGCCAAAGAGCGTGCCATCCTCAAGACCATCTCCGATTTTCATGGAGGCAACACGCGCGCGCAGTTTTTCGGCAAAGGCGTCATAGACACCCGCTTGCACATAGATGCGATTGGCGCAGACACAGGTCTGGCCGTTGTTGCGGAATTTGCACAGGATCGCCCCTTCGACGGCGGCATCCAGATCGGCATCATCAAACACGATAAAGGGCGCGTTGCCGCCCAGCTCCATAGAGCATTTCATCACGGTATCGGCTGCCTGACGCATCAAGATGCGGCCCACCTCGGTTGAGCCGGTAAAGGTGAGTTTGCGCACGGCGTCGTTTTCGCAGAACTCTTTGCCGATTTCACTGGAGCGCGAGCTGGGCACCACATTGAACACACCGGCGGGGATGCCCGCGCGATCGGCCAAGACCGCCAGCACAATCGCTGACAGCGGGGTTTCAGCGGCGGGGCGCGCAACAAAAGCACAACCTGCGGCAAGGGCAGGGCCTGCTTTGCGGGTGATCATCGCGTTGGGGAAATTCCACGGCGTGATAGAGGCGGCGACGCCGATGGGTTGTTTGATAACGGTGATGCGTTTATCGCGCTGGTGGCCCGGTATCGTTTCGCCGTATATGCGCTTTGCCTCTTCTGCAAAAAACTCGATGAAGGACGCGCCGTAACCGATTTCGCCCACGGCTTCAGCAAGGGGTTTGCCCATTTCTGCGGTCAGAATAATCGCCAAATCCTGTTGATTAGCCATCATCAGATCATACCATTTACGCAGCACATTGGCGCGCTCTTTGCCTGTCCATTTGGCCCATTCTTTTTGGGCGGTATTGGCTTGTGCAATGGCACCGGAAACCTGCGTGCGGGACACATCTGCAACCTGAGCGATGACATCGCCACGTGCAGGGTTGGTGACATCAAAGGTGCCGTCACCCTCCACAAACGCACCGCCAATATAGGCGCGGGTTTCTAGCAGGGTTGGATCGTTCAAAAGGGATTTCAGGTCAGTTGCAGAATCTAGCATTGGGGCCTCCGGGAATTTCGCTCGCGCATGCAAAGCATTTGGCGGTACTGTTGTCGAGTCTGGCGCATGAGTCCAGATTTGACCACTTGTTTTGTTAAATAAATTGGGGCCGGGAATGAACCTTGATGATGCATATGCGAACGGGGCCTATATTGCGGGTGCCGACGGGTTTGTTGCGATGTGGGCCGCGCGGGCACAGGCATTTCGCGATGAGACTGGGGGGCAGTTGGGCCTGCGCTATGGTGTCGGGGAGCGCGAGGTCTATGATCTGTTTCATCCGCGAGGCCCAGCAAAGGGTTTGATGGTTTTCGTGCATGGGGGATATTGGCAGGCCTTTGACGGATCCTATTGGTCGCATCTTGCGCGGGGGGCACGTGATCTGGGATGGGCGGTGGCCGTTCCGAGTTATACATTGGCCCCAGAGGCGAGGATTTCCGAGATTACAATGCAAATTGCGCGCGCGACCAGCGATGCTGCGACCAAGGTTGGGGGGCCAATCGTATTGACGGGTCATTCGGCGGGCGGGCATCTGGCGGCGCGCATGGCGATGCCCGGCGTGTTGCCCGAGGATGTCGCAGCACGGCTGCAAAAAGTGGTCGCGATTTCGCCCGTGGCCGATTTGCGGCCCTTGTTGCAAACCTCGATGAAGGATGAGTTGCGATTGGATGCGCAAGAGGCCGATGCAGAAAGCCCCGTGTTGGCGGCCCCGCTTGATGTGGCGGTTACGGCATGGGTTGGCGGCGATGAGCGGCCGGCGTTTCTGGATCAGGCGCGGTGGTTGGCGCAGGCGTGGAACTGTGGGCATGTGATAGCAGCGGGGCGTCATCATTTTGATGTGATCGCCGCACTTGAGCAGGCGGAAAGTGCATTAACGCGTGAGGTGGTCGGCGCGCCCTAGGTGTTTTGCCCATGATCCAGCTATAGGTTTCGCGGCGAAACCTGTTAGCCGTCGGCGTAGCAGGGGAGGGTATCATTAGCCTGTGCCGTGGCATGATAAACGCCACGCGCGATGGCACGCGCAAGGCAGGTTGCGGCCGCGTGGCCAATCATCAGCGGATCGGCCTGCGGATCCGCCAAGGGCTTGGACGCGGTAGCAATACCAAACACCAGATCGCCATCCATCGGGGTATGTGAGGGAACCAAGGCGCGCGCCATACCATCATGGGCCGCAGTTGCCATGCGGGTGCATTGGGCCTGTGTCAGATCGGCATCTGTGGCGACAATTGCGATGGTGGTGTTATGGGCCGAAAGTTTGGTTCGGGGCATGTCGGTTGGATAGCTATGCGCCACGCCATGGCCACCGAATTCATTGTGCATCTCCCATGGGGCGGCCCAAAAATTGTGGGTGCCGGGGACGGTGGCATCCCCCAAAGCATTCACTGCAACCAATGCGCCAACGGTGTGGCCAGAGGGCAGCACGCAGGAAGCGGACCCTAGGCCACCCTTGAGCGAGGCAAGCGTGGCCCCGGTGCCCGCGCCCGATGTGCCAAGCGCAAAAATCTCGGCGGTTGCGGCAAGGGCTTCTTGGCCGAGAGCGTAATAGGGGGAGCGGTCCCATGTTTTGTCGCCCCCGTTCAAGAGATCAAACAGGATGGCGGCGGGCACGATGGGCACGCGCTGATCCCCCACAGCAAAACCTCGCCCGGCAGCGCGCAAGGCATCCGCCACGCCCGAGGCCGCATCCAGCCCAAAGGCAGAGCCGCCCGCCAGAACCAACGCGTCAATTTGCTGGACGGTTTTATCCGGCGCAAGCAGATCGGATTCACGTGTCCCCGGTGCGCCGCCCATCACATGGATACCAGCGGTAAAGGGGGCGTCGGCGGTCAGGACGGTCACGCCGGATTTCAAAGTGTGATCCGTGGCATTGCCCACGCGCAGACCTGCGATGTC
The DNA here is from genome assembly GCA_964021645.1 of uncultured Cognatishimia sp. Classification (GTDB taxonomy): domain Bacteria; phylum Pseudomonadota; class Alphaproteobacteria; order Rhodobacterales; family Rhodobacteraceae; genus CANLDA01. The sequence continues at coordinate 58,693 of CAXIAD010000007.1, forward strand.
AGTGATAAGGTTATGCGGGGCTGGGTGCATGGGATGTCCTTTCGATTTAGGTGCAGAGTAGCTGGTCGCGGGCGGTATTCAAGCCGCGCGTTTGCGTGAAATTGCAGAGTCTCGCGGGGTAATTGGCGGTAATTGGGGGCGCAGCGTCGAAAAACTGCGTACGCGCCAAAAACGACGCAGCGGTGACGGGAACAAGCTTGCCTTGGGCATTGGTATGGGGCAAAACGGGGCAGAGCAAATGGCGATGGCGTCGCCACGTTGCTGGGGTTTTGGCCACAGCTTCGCGCTTATTCAACCAGTCCTGAACGCCGGGACCTCTTTTGAACGCTGGCGCATCAAAAGGGGCCCTCGAAGCGAGTGCCGTTGGTGCGTCCTTGAACTGGAGGTCACAAAATGACTGCACGTCCCGATTTCTATCGTTTCCACAATGGGCAAAAAGCGCCTTTGCAATTTGCAGAGAGCGAATATGAGGCCCGTGTCACTGGTCTGCGCAAGATCATGGCAGAGCGCGGCGTAACTGCTGCTGTTTTCACATCAATGCACAATATTTCCTACTATTCCGGATTCACCTATTGTGCCTTTGGCCGGCCCTATGGGTTGGTTGTTACGCCGGAAGCCTGCGTGACGATCAGCGCGGGAATTGATGCCGGCCAGCCGTGGCGTCGCTGCTATGGCGACAACATCACCTATACCGATTGGCAGCGCGATAACTACTGGCGCGCGATCCTGTCTGTGGCGGGTGAAGGCGCTGTTGTTGGTTATGAAAGTGACCACCTGAGCCTGATGCAAAAGGCCAAGATGGAAGCCTATATGGCCCCATCAAGAATGGTTGATTTGTATGAAGCCACGATGATCCAGCGCATGCACAAAAGTGTTGCCGAGATCGAGATGATCCGTGCGGGTGCTGCGGTGGCGGACGTGGGTGGCTATGCGATCCGTGATGCGATCAAAGTAGGTGCGCGCGAGATTGATGTCGCCATGGCGGGGCGCAATGCGATGGAGCTGGAAATCGCCAAGCGGTTCCCGGATGCAGAATATCGCGACAGCTGGGTTTGGTTTCAGTCGGGCATCAACACCGATGGCGCGCATAACCCGGTCACAGCGCGCGAGTTGCAGCGTGGGGACATCCTGTCGTTGAATACATTCCCGATGATTTCTGGCTATTACACCGCGCTGGAGCGCACGCTGTTTGTTGGCGAAGTAGACGCGGATAGCCTGCGGTATTGGGAGGCCAATGTTGGCGCGCATGAATTGGGGATCAGCCTGCTGCAACCCGGTGCAAGCTGTGCTGAGGTGACCCATCAGATCAACGCGTTTTTTGAAGAGCGTGACATGCTTCAATACCGCACATTTGGGTATGGGCATTCGTTTGGTGTGTTGAGCCATTATTATGGTCGTGAGGCCGGGCTTGAGCTGCGCGAAGACATCGATACGGTGCTAGAGCCGGGCATGGTGATTTCGATGGAACCCATGCTGACGATTGCGGATGGGCTACCGGGGGCTGGCGGATATCGCGAGCATGATATTCTGGTCATCAATGAAGATGGCAACGAGAACATCACCGGATACCCCTATGGGCCTGAGTTCAACGTGGTTGGATAAAGGGTTGTAAGAAAACGGTCCGGCCCTCAAGCGTTTTTCGCTAAATCTGAGTCAGGTTTGGTGGAAAACGCCCAGCGAATATTTGATGCTGCGGTGTTTCGCGAAAATCTGAAGTTTCAGGCTTTTTACGAAATATTTTAAATGGGGCCGGGCTGATTTATTGGTGCGCGACTACAGGCGTATCACGTAATCTTTGGTGGTGGTTTCGATCACCTCCCAAGAGCCGGAAAATCCGGGGCGTAGGATGAAACTGTCGCCTGCGGTAAGGCGAGTTTCTGTGCCGTCATCTTGTGTAATTACGGAAACGCCAGAGAGAATGCGGAAGTATTCCCATTCGTCATAATTGACGCGCCATTTTCCCGGAGTTGACTTCCAGATACCGCAGTAAAGCCCATCTGTGTCCTCAAGATTCCATGTGGTGAAAACGGGATCGCCCGAGATCAGCTTGGCGGGGTCGGGGCGTTCGATTTCGGCGGGGGCGGCGGCGGTCGTGACAGGGAGAAGCGTTTTCATTGCTGTTCTTTCATTGGAATACGTCAGAATGTGCAGGAATGGGCTTGGGTCAATTCACAATTGTGTAGGAATTGAGCTGTAGATGTTGCGGTGTCGCCGCCGCGCTGGTGGGCGCAGCGGCGTTTGGTTTTATGCCAGATTAGGGAAGTAATCTTCGCAATCGCCGTCACGGTAAACATCGGCAGTACAGCAATGCAGACCGCCGCCAAAGGCGTAGGCATCGCGCAGTTCAACCGGGATGACTTCCATGCCGAGTTTGTCCATTTGCTCCATCTGATAGACCTCGGAAGCCTCAACACAGACGGTTTTGGGATCAAGAACAAGCACGTTCATCGACAGCCAAGTGGACGAATAACACAGCGCTGGCGGGGCGTTATGGGCGGGTTGCGCCGCATCAACGATTTCCCAGCCATTGTCGTTGAACATTTTGCGCTGATCTTCGGGAAGGCGGCGTTGTGGGTTGTTCAGGATCAGACCCGGACGCAACGGCGTAAAGGTCGCGTCGATGTGAATCGGGTAGGGATCACCGGGGAAATTCACGGTATGAACGCGGTGATCAGGGAAGTGACGACGCAGCCATTCGATGCCTTTTAGGTTGGTTGTGAAACCATGCTGCACCACGAGATCCTTGCCAAAACGCAGCACGTCGGCGGCGTCAAAAAGGGGCTCTTCTTCGGTGGTGACAAAGAACTTCTCTGCGGCCCATTTCAGACGCTTTTCAACACCGATTTTATCGCTGAGGTAATCGGGGTGATAATCCTCATTTGTGAGGCGCGGTTTGGGGGCGGCCTCATGGCGGAAATTTGTGTCTTCTTCAAAGTATTGTTTCAGAAGCGGGCGGTAGTTGAGGTATTCAAACCAACGGCAGCGATAGGACATCGTCGCCTCTAGCATCTCATGACCAACGGTTAGCAGCACGTCGCGGGGCGGCATGCAGCCAAACTGGCTTGGTGTATGAAAATCAGGGGTTGTGACGGGTTTGGCGTGGTCAATTGAATCGGGACGGTCAACGCGAACACCGCGTTTTGACAGCATGTCCGAGAAATTGTTCAGCAGCTCATTGGCGCGGTCGATTGTCTCTTGTGGGCGGCGGCCCCACTGGCCACGCATGTCGCTGTCTTCGGGCACTTTGGCATCAAGCGCGGGTTCCTCGGCGGGGATGTGGCAATCATCGGCGCGGCCCACAATAACGTGGCGCAGCGTGTCCCATTCGTTCCAGCTTTTGACTTCGGTTTTATCGGGTGACCAGGCCATGATGCCTCCTGAGAAAATTGGATATTTGTTCAAGAACCGGAATATACCTGTGTGTGCGCTGCTGCAAGCGACAGATATATGCAGATCACATCTCGCCGGGGATGGGCGTGGTTACTGAGGGCTAAGCCGATAAGCCTTTATTTCAGGGGGCGTTTTTGCCACACTCCTTGTGAATTGAGGTCTTGCTGGATGTAAATCCGATTAACACTCCCCATATGGGACCTAAGTTATTGAAAGAGAGAGGTAGTTTAATGTCGAATTTTGACACTCAAGTGCGCGAATCCCAAGCACAGGTCGCCGAAGCGCAAGGTAAGATTGCCGAGCTGACCAGCCGCATTGAAAGCGCACGCGAGAAGATGAAGTCAGGTGACGACATCGCCATTGATATCGAAAACGCCACGCTGGACGATGTGCATGCGCATACGGATGTGATGAACGCCAATATCGCCGAGCTGATCATGGGGCTGGATGATGTCACGGCTGCGTTTTCCAAAGATTTCGACGAGATGCGTTCAAAAACCGGCTGGGAGAGCTTTGTCGGGATTTTCAGCACTGCCAAGTCCGATGCAATGCGTCAGGAGCGGGTGAAAACCGCGAGTATTGACGACAAGCTACAGGATTTGATCGCGAAATCCGATGTGATCACCCGGTTGCTGGAAGGCCAGTTGTCGGTGCTGAACGAGCAAAAGGAAAAGGTTGAAACCAACCTGACCGAAACGCTGGATGAGCGCGAGTTTACGGTGGGTGAGTTGGAAGCTGTTAAGACCGAGATCGTGGCGATGGATCCGGCAATTATTGCGCTGGAAAACAAGATCGCCGTTGAGCAGGACGCCGCCGCGCGCACCAAGCTGGAAACAGAACTGGCAGAGCTGAACAGCCGCTATAATGAGCTGGTGCAGCAAGAGCAGGTGAAGCTGGCGAAATCGCAAACGCTGGAGCGGTATATCGAAAAGGGTAAAACCTGGATCGACTCGTTGCAAAATCAGGCGGCGACGCAGATGGTTTTGATCAACAAATTGCAAACGGATACGAAACAACGGGTGGTGCTGTATGACGCGCTGACGAAATCGTTGAAAACTGCGCAGCAGCAGGATGTTGCCCACCGGATCAACGAAATTGGCGTTGAAACCGATAAAGAAGCACAAACCGCAATGGCCTCTATTGGTACGGCGACCAATCAGCGGATGGCCGACATGATGGAAGCGCATGAGGGACATATGGTTTTCGCGCGGGATGTGTTGGAGGCGAAAGCCAAGGCAGATGATCG
>CAXIAD010000008.1:0-54710 GCA_964021645.1 uncultured Cognatishimia sp.
CAATTTTGCACTTACCAGCGCAAAACCACCGAGCCCCACGCCAAACCGCCGCCAATTGCCTCGGTTACGACGATGTCGCCTTGTTTGATCTTGCCTTGGTCACAGCCGACGCTAAGCGCCAGAGGGATGGAAGCGGCGGAGGTATTGCCGTGATCTTGTACAGTGACGATCACCCGTTCCATCGGCACGCCCATCTTTTTGGCGGTGCCTTTGATGATGCGGATGTTTGCCTGATGGGGTACGATCCAATCAACGTCATCGTCGGTGAGATCAATTTTACCCAAGGCGGTAATGGCCGTTGACGTGAGTTTATCGACCGCCTGCCGGAAGAGGGGATTACCCTGCATACGCAGTTTGCCGGACGTGCCTGTCGTGGAGACCCCGCCATCAACATAGAGCATGTCGCGGTGGCGCCCGTCGGAATTGAGATCAGCGGACAAAATGCCGCGGTCTGCGGTTTCCCCGGTGCCTTCTTCGGCCTGAAGGATCATCGCCCCAGCGCCATCCCCGAACAGAACACAGGTACTGCGATCGCTCCAGTCCATGATTCGGCTAAAGGTTTCGGCACCAATCACCAATACGGTCTTGGCTTGACCCGAAACGATAAAGGAATTGGCTGTGGTTAAGGCGTAAACATAGCCAGCGCATACCGCCTGAACGTCAAAACCAAAACCGCGCGTCATGCCAAGGGCAGATTGAACCATCGTCGCAACCGAAGGGAATGTCAGATCCGGTGTGGATGTTGCAACAACGATGGCATCAATGTCGTTTGCGTCCATTCCGGCGTTAGCAAGGGCTGCTTTGGCGGCATTGGTGGCCAGCATTGAGGTGGTTTCGCCTTCGGCAGCGATGTGGCGACGCTCAATACCAGAGCGCGTCCTGATCCACTCATCCGTTGTGTCGAGAGATTTTTCAAATTCACTATTCGGAACAACACGTTCGGGAAGATAGTGCCCGATTCCTTTTACGACAGCGCGTAGCGTCATGATGGTGTCCCGTTATTGTCCGCGTCAGTCGGCGTATCTTGTGGCAGGCTGACGGCGGATGCAACCCGCGCGGCCAGCTTTTCGGAGAAACCTGATTGAGAGAGCTTAAACGCCAGTTTCACAGCCGCTGAGACGCCTGTGGCATCTGCGCTGCCATGAGATTTCACGACGGTGCCGTTCAGACCCAAAAAGACGCCACCATTTACGCGGCGCGGATCAATACGTTTGTTTAGACGATTCAGCGACGTATAGGCGAGAAGGGCGGCAAGACGCGACAAGGGTGAATAGCCAAAGGCCTCGCGCAACAGCGACCCAATCAGTTTTGCCGTACCTTCGCCGGTTTTCAGGGCGACATTGCCCGTAAACCCGTCGGTTACAATGACGTCAGCCACATCGCCGGGGATATCGCCCCCTTCGACAAAGCCGACAAATTCGTAACTCGCGGCCTCGGCATTCTGAGAAATTAGGTCATGCGCGAGCTTTAGCTCTGCGCGGCCTTTATGCTCTTCGGTTCCGACGTTCAAAAGACCGATACGGGGGCGGGTTAGCTCCATGCCGTTGCGGGCATAAGAGGCACCCATCAGCGCATATTGTAGCAGATCGTTTTCATCAGCCCGAATGTCGGCACCGACATCAAGCATGATGTTGAAACCTTGGGCGCTGCGGGATGGCCATAGGACAGCGATCGCGGGGCGGTTAACGCCGGGCAATTTGCGCAGTCGTAAAACCGACAGCATCATTAAGGCACCGGTATTTCCGCATGAAACACAGGCATCGGCCTCTTTGTTGCGCACACATTCGACAGCAGACCACATCGAGGTCTGTTTACCGTGGCGAATGACGTGACTGGGTTTGTCATCCATCGAGACAACATCCGCGACATCCCTGATCTCGCAGCGGCCGCGCAAATGTTTGCGTTTGGCTACCAGAACCTCCAGCTTGGATTTAGGCCCATGCAGGATGAATTTGATGTCAGGGTTCTTTTTGGCAGAATCAGCAATGCCGGCAACAACTGCTGCCGGCCCGCGATCGCCACCCATGGCGTCAACTGAGATAATGGAGCGTCCGGCACCCGCGCTTTCGTTTTCTGTCGAAACGGTCATGCGGACGCAATCCTAGTCAGATTATGCCGCGTCTTCGTCCAGGTCGATCTCTTCGACCAGGGCAACTACTTCGCGTTCAGCGTAGTGGCCACAAGATGCGCAGACGTGGTGCGGGCGTTTCAATTCGCCGCAATTTGTGCATTCGTTTGGATTTGCTGCAACAAGTGCGTCATGGGCACGACGGTTGTTGCGGCGCGATTTGGATACTTTGTTCTGCTGGACAGCCATGTCGCAACCTTCGATTAACTGAGGGGCTTCGTGCCCGATTTCCTGATGTTTCAGAGGCTTTACGCATTCCGCAGCCTCGTGTCCAACGCTAAATTCTTCTGAGCGCGCGAAAATAGTAGGTAATTGACCGGACGCAAGAGTTTTTATCTAACTTTAGGTGTCGTCTTCACTGGATAATTGGTCTCTTAGCGCGGCAAGACCTGCAAAGGGGCGGGCGTCTTTATCTGTCATTGGCTTCTTGCCCGGCTCTGTAAAGACGGTTTCGGCCATTTCTTCGGATTCGGCGCGTGGATAAAGCGGCAAATGCAATGCTAGGGCTTCGACCATGGTTTCATGGATGTCGATCATCGCCGGCAAACGCTCTGCGTTGTCATCATCGGGCATCTCCACCTCTTCTTCTTCTGAATAGGTGGGCATATCGGCAATGTATCGCCGTGTGATGGCAACATCGATTCGCGTGGTCACAGGCGTAAGAGTGGCGACGCAGGGTTGGATCACAGTTGCGCCAAGTTTCGCCGTCAGCGTCCAGTCGCGCTCTCCGACGGCATTCAATTGCCCTACGAAAGTGAGCTTTCGAAGGGCAATAAGATCAAGTTCCGCCGTAATCGCGGTTAGATCTTTGACATCGGGCCGAAGGGCAAAAGGGGTCGCTCTGTTCTGCGCGAGGTCAGAAACGCGCAAAATTGAGGGGTTTGAAGAGGTATCAGTCATGTAACGTGTCGCTTCCATTCTTGAACCAGAGGCGTTCATTCTGTAAGCGGGATAGAAGGCAGCACAAGCCATGGCAAGAGGGCAGTTATGACGGGAATTGGAAAACGACTGAAAATCGCAGCGCTGGGACTATGTCTAATCGCTACGGTAGGGTGTTCTGCCCAATACCGAAATCACGGCTACGTGCCTACCGAATCTGAATTGGCAGAGGTGATTATCGGCGTGGATACGCGCGATACTGTTGCTGATACAATCGGGTCGCCATCTGCATCGGGTGTTTTGAACGAAAGCGGATACTATTACGTTCGCAGCCGGGTACGCCATTACGGGGCCAAACGCCCTGAAGTGATTGAGCGTCAGTTGGTTGCTATTGGATTTGATTCACGTGGGGTCGTTCGGAACGTCGAGCGGTATTCATTGAAGGATGGCAATGTTGTTCCATTGTCACGACGCGTCACGGATAATGGTATCGAAAGCCAATCGTTCCTGCGGGTTCTTCTGAAAAACTTGGGCAACTTCGATCCGTCGAACTTTTTGAGCTAATCAGGTTCGCCATTTGGATGTAACGCCTTGTCGCCTATGTATTAGGTTGGCATCTTGTGAGGATATCCGATGGCTGGCTTGATCAAAGGGAAGTATGTTGCGCGTGTTGCGGATACCTCTGCGGATGTTCTAGCGGCGCAATCCTTGCGGGGGTTGTGCTTTTTGGCGGGCGGTGAGGATGCGGATGAATTTGATCCGCTGTGCAAACATATCCTAATCGAAACCCAAGACACGCAGGAATTGGTCTGTTGTTTTCGCATATTGGCATTGAAAAACGGGACTGAGATCAATCGGTGCTATTCGGCGCAGCATTACGATTTGTCGGCGCTGCAAAAGTTTGACGGCAGCATGGTTGAGATGGGGCGGTTTTGCATACATCCTGCGTGGAATGACCCCGATATATTGCGTATCGCATGGGGGGCGATGACGGGATATGTCGATGATAACAATGTAGAAATGTTGTTTGGATGCTCGTCTTTTGCCGGAACGGATGCGACGCAATATTCTGACGCCTTTGCCTTGTTGCGGGACCGCCATTTGGCCCCAACTGAATGGATGCCACAGGTAAAGTCGCCCAAGATATTCCCGTTTGCTGCACAGCTAAAAGACAAGCCAGACCTGAAATTGGCGCAACTTGGGATGCCGCCCTTGTTGCGAACCTATTTGTTAATGGGGGGCTGGGTCAGTGATCATGCTGTCGTTGATGATCACATGAATACACTGCATGTTTTCACCGGGCTAGAAATTCGCGCGATCCCGCCTGCGCGCAAACGATTGCTGCGTGCGCTGTCTGGCTGAGAGATCGTTGGAGATCGCTGAGTGACGAGGTGTTGACCGCGGGCGACAAGCGGTTTAGCTGCGCCCCATGGCACGTATACCCTTATTACAATTGAGCGGAATTTCCCTGACTTTCGGGGGAGATCCCATATTTGACAAACTTGATCTGGTTGTTCAGCCGGGCGACCGTGTGGCCTTGGTTGGGCGCAACGGGTCCGGCAAATCCACCCTGATGAAGGTGATGGCAGGACTGGTTGAAGCCGATAAGGGTGATATCGTGATTCCGTCAGGAACTTCAGTAGGTTACATGGAGCAAGACCCTGATCTTTCCGGCTATGAAACGCTGGGGGATTTTGCCTCTGAGGGGTTGGAACCGGGGGAGCTGTATAAGGTTGAACGTGCCGGAGAAGGTCTGAAATTTGACCCTGCGCGTTCGGTCGCAACCGCCTCTGGTGGGGAGCGACGCCGGGCTGCATTGGCCAAGTTGATGGCGCAGGAACCTGACCTGATGCTGCTGGACGAGCCGACCAACCACCTTGATATTGAGGCAATTGGCTGGCTTGAAGATGAGCTGAAAAATACGCGGGCCGCGTTTGTTTTGATCAGTCACGATAGGGCATTTTTGCGTGAACTTACACGCGCAACCCTTTGGATTGATAGGGGAACAACGCGCCGCCAAGAAACCGGATTTAGCGGTTTTGAGGCGTGGCGTGATAAGATTTGGGAAGAAGAAGACATCGCGCGCCACAAGCTGGACCGCAAAATCAAAGCCGAGGCCCGTTGGGCGGTTGAGGGCATCAGTGCCCGACGCACGCGCAACATGGGGCGTGTACGTGCCTTGGGTGACTTACGGGCAGAGCGTTCTTCGCAAATTCGCAGGCAGGGCGCGGCGTCTATGGACCTGATGTCAGCGTCAAAGTCGGGTAAGAAAGTTATTGATGTCAAAGGCTTGACCAAGGAATTCGGGGGCAAGACCATTGTTCGCGACTTTGAAATTTCGATCCAGCGTGGCGACCGAATTGCCTTTGTTGGCCCCAATGGGGTGGGGAAAACCACGCTCATTAATATGCTGTTGGGTGATTTGGAGCCAGATTCGGGCACGGTGACCTTGGGGACACGGTTATTGCCCGCGGTTTTTGATCAATCGCGCGCAAGATTGGACCCGGAGATGAGCCTGTGGGACAGTTTGACAGGTGATCCTGACATGCGTGTTTCTGGCAAGGCAGATCAAGTCATGGTGCGCGGTGAACCGCGCCATGTCATTGGTTACCTTAAAGAATTTCTATTTGACGAACGACGAGCGCGGGCGGCTGTAAAGTCACTTTCGGGCGGTGAAAAGGCGCGGTTGTTGTTGGCGAAACTGATGGCTAAGGACAGTAACCTACTGGTGCTGGATGAGCCGACTAACGATCTGGATGTTGAAACCCTCGACCTGCTACAAGAGTTGCTGGATGACTATGAGGGAACTGTTCTTTTGGTCAGTCACGACCGCGATTTTCTGGACCGTGTGGCCGCAACAACCATTGCTATGGAAGGTGATGGCGAAGCCACCGTCTATGCCGGCGGGTGGAGCGATTATCAGGCGCAAAAGCAAATCACATCTGGAATTACTGTAGAAAAAACAAAGGGTAAGAAGGCAAAGGCAAAGCAGGAAAAAGCTGCAAAATCTGGCCTGACTTATACTGAGCAGCACCGCTTAGACACGCTTCCTGCTGTGATCGAGCGCCTGACAGCTGAGATTGCAAAGCTTGAGGTCTATATGTCTGACCCCGAGTTATTTACCAGCGAACCTGTTAAGTTTCAGAAAGCAACTGACGCGTTGATTGAACGTCATACGGCGCTTTCGGATGCAGAAGATGCATGGTTGGAGTTGGAAGAAAAAGCAGCACAAGCCTAGAGGCAAGCGACGGGGGAAGTTTTGTACAAAACGTACAAAACACCCCCCGGTTTTGTACAAAACTTATTGCATGCGCAGCGCGCCGTCCAAGCGGATCACCTCTCCATTCAGATAGCCGCATTCGACGATGAATTTCGCCAGTGCCGCGTATTCGGCCGGATCGCCCAAACGGGGCGGGCAGGTCACATCGGCGGCGAGGGCTGTCATGATCTCTTCTCCCAATCCGATCAACATCGGGGTTCTGAAAATGCCCGGTGCGATGGCCATCACGCGAATCCCGTTTTTCGACAGATCACGCGCCATGGGCAGGGACAGCCCGACAATTCCGCCTTTGGAGGCCGCATAGGCCGCCTGACCTTTTTGCCCGTCAAAGGCGGCGATGGAGGCGGTGTTGATGATCACGCCGCGCGCGCCGTCTGATTCGGGGTCGTTTGCTGACATTGCCTCGGCGGCAAGGCGGGCGACGTTAAACGTGCCGATCAGGTTAATGTCGATGGTTTTTTGAAACGCCGACAAGGGGTGTGGCCCATCGCGACCCAGCGTTTTGATGCCCAGGGCAATACCCGCGCAATTGATGGCGGCGTTGATTTTGCCCATCTTGCTGGTTGCGAGTTCGATTGCGGCGGCGACTGATACCTCGTCTGTGACGTCGGTTTCGGCGAAATGCCCACCAATCTCAGCTGCAACGGTCTGTCCGCGCGCTGCGTCACGATCTAGCAATGTCACCTGAGCACCAGCTGCGGCAAAGGCACGGGCGGTGGCTTCTCCTAGACCTGATGCGCCTCCGGTGATGATGGCGGCGGTATTTGCGATCTGCATGAGAATTCTCCGTTGTAAACTGAACACCTGTTCAAATAACGGGGTGTGGCGCGCCTGTCCAGTATGACGCCCCGTACAAAGGCGCATCAATAGCGAATCAATGCGGTGGGGTCAGGTGGATTGCATGAGATTGTGATCCCAGCGGGCCAAGGGACGCAACAGCGGGCCAAGGCGCGGCATATACAGCCACGTGCCGCCCAAGGGGCGCGATGTTGCGCCAGAGCCCAGTTTGAAACGCGCCAATCCGGGGGAGGCGCGGGTGTCGATCAGGCCCAGATCCAACCGGCTGTGCCCTTGTGCGCGCAGCCATTGGGTTGCCTGCCATAATAGGAGTGTGTGGGCGTTTAGGGCGCGGCCACGGTCGGTGGTTTGACCGATGTGATAGGTCGCGACCTTGCCGTGGCGCAAAAACAGCATGGCGGCGATGGCGGTGCTGTTTTCATAGGCCGTAAAGAGCCGGCTGCGTTTCGGGCCAAGACGCACGAAGGCCTGTGTGAGGGGCAGGGGCCAGGCGCGATAACCTTTGTGGCGTTGGGCCGAATGATCCGCGAGATAAAGCCAATGGTTTGGCGTGTCGGGCATTGGGGTGTGTTGCACGCGCAGTTGGGCGGTCTGAGCCTTGCGCAGGCGATTGCGCCATTTCTGATGCTGCTGTGAGGTAAGCTGTTGTTCTGTAAGCGTAAGGTCAAGCTCTGCCACGCTTGCCGGGGTCATGAGGGGCAGAGCACCTGTGCCGGTTAACCAAGGTGTGGGATGATCCGGGGCGAGGACAATCGGGCCGGATGGCAGTGATTCTAGAACGGAGGAACTGTCGAAATGTGCACGCGAAATCATGGTGAGCGGCATGCCAAATAGACGTCTTTGCAAGTGCAAAATTCCGTTTTTCATCAAGGGGAATTGCCCGCATGCGCGCAGCGCCTCGGCGAAAAAGGGGGTTTGGGAGAGGGGAGGAATGTGATCAGCCATGACGGGTGATTAACCGCATTTAAACCTAATTCGAGGTTAATGAAGGAATGATACAGAAACTCTATTCTCAGGATAATCGTCGCCATGCGTCCGCGTCCCGTAATACGGTGCAGGGAAGGGTGATTAAAGGTCAACGATTGACGAAAACGGCCACCTTGTTGGTGGCAGCGGGCCTATCGGTGCCGGCATTCATTTTGCTGACGTTGATTGAGCGAATGTGGATGTAGCCAAGACATATTCCGCGACGCGCTTAACATCGAATTAACATCGCTATGTCACCCTTTGCGCGGTTTCATCTGGAGAGTGTTATGATTTTGCGTATGTTAGTTTGCTGGGCTTTTCTCGTGATTTCAGCGGTGCCCACGATGGCAACGACAACGCAAACGGCCATATCCGATGATCTAAATGCGGCAACCAAATTGATGTTCGCAGGGCGACAATCGGTGCTGATACAGGCGATGGTGTCATCTGCGTGTTTGTCACGACAGGGCATCGCCGAAAAGGACTACATTGATAAAGTTGTGCAGGGGATGGGCGAATTTGACCAATTGTTGGTGGCACATCGGCACGGTATTGCCAAACTGAACACGTTGCGTGAAACCGACCCGGATATTATTGCGCAGATCAAAAACTTAACCAAGAAATGGCGCGGGTTTTTGTATGTGGTAAAGTATGATCTGCAAAATGGCGTGATGACAGATCGTGCTTATTCAACGATCTTGGAGCAATACGCAGAGATTGCGACGCGAACGCGGGCGATGACCCGCACGATGCAGACTGTGTACGGGGCGCAGAATATTCATCCCGAAATCGCCAATGCCATTGTGGTCACAGGCAATACAATGTCTCTTATGTACGGGCATTTGAATGAGATGTGCCAGTTGGGCGCGTCGAAGCCGTTGCACCGTCATCGGGCGGATGTGCAGGGAAAAGCGGATGAAATTCAGTCTCTTATGGCCGATTTGATCCAAGGAAACGCTGCGACGGGCGTTATTCCTCCGCCCACATGGGAAATTGCCGCACAGCTAGAGATTGTATTTGAGCAGTGGGAAGCGATGGCTAAGTTTCGAGACATCACCAAATCTGGCAAAACATTGAATGCGGCGGAATTGCAGTCTGCTGCGCTTGCCTCTGAAGCGATGATTGCAGAAATGGATATTGTTTTGTGGATGTACGCCCATTTTTGAACAGGGTGCATCAGCAGCAGTTGAGCTGCGCCGTAAGCTTTGCCAAATTGTCGTGGTGCATCCCAATGTTAGGGCGCAACACAGCGGAATATTTCAGACATTTGTCCTCAGGCTTTGAAATCCGCTTGCGTCGCTTGCGCGCGGACAATAGAAGGTCTCAAATTTTGCCCGTGCGTGCTGTGTCGCGCACTGAAACCTATGGGGATTACAGATGCCGGTCATCGAGACGCTGAACGAAGGTTTGAAACGCGGTTATTCAATTACGATAACGGCAGCTGAGCTTGCTGAAAAAGTTAGCGTAAAGCTGATTGAAGCACAGCCCGAAGTCGAAATGAAAGGCTTTCGTAAAGGCAAAGTGCCTATGGCATTGCTGAAAAAGCAGTTTGGCCAGCGTTTGTTGGGCGAATGCATGCAAGAAGCCGTTGATGGCGCGATGAACAAACATTTCGAAGATTGTGGCGATCGCCCTGCGCAACAGCCCAAAGTTGAAATGCAAAACGGCGAAGAGTGGAAAGAAGGCGACGACGTCAATGTCGAAATGTCTTATGAAGCCCTGCCAGAAATTCCAGAAGTTGATCTGAAATCAATCTCATTGGAAAAAATGGTTGTTAAGGCAGAAGATGCCGCCGTTGAAGAAGCGCTGAACAATCTGGCCGAAACGGCGCAGGATTTCAAATCCCGCCGCAAAGGGTCAAAAGCGAAAGACGGCGATCAAGTTGTCATGGACTTTGTTGGCAAATTGGACGGCGAAGCGTTTGAAGGCGGTTCTGGCGAAGACTTCCCACTGGTTCTGGGCTCGGGTCAATTCATCCCCGGCTTTGAAGAGCAACTGGTTGGCGTGAAAGCCGATGAAGAAACCACAGCGACAGTGACATTCCCAGCGGAATACCAAGCAGAGCATCTTGCGGGTAAAGAAGCTGTGTTTGAATGCACCATCAAAGACGTAAAAGAACCTGTTGCAGCAGAGCTTAACGATGAGCTGGCGACAAAGTTCGGCGCAGAAGATCTTGCGGGTCTGAAAGCTCAGATCAGCGAACGTCTTGAGGCGGAATATGCGGGTGCTGCACGTGCGATTATGAAACGCAGCCTTCTGGACGCGTTGGACACACTTGTTAGCTTCGACCTGCCGCCATCATTGGTTGAAGCCGAAGCTGGCCAGATCGCGCATCAGCTGTGGCATGAGGACAACCCAGAGGTTGAAGGTCATGATCACCCAGAAATCGAAACCACAGACGAGCACACAACCCTAGCTGAACGCCGCGTTCGCCTAGGTCTGTTGTTGGCAGAGTTGGGACAAAAAGCCGAGGTCGAAGTGACCGACGCGGAAATGACCCAGGCGATCATGCAACAAGCGCGCCAGTACCCTGGCCAAGAGCGTCAGTTCTTTGAGTTTGTGCAGCAAAACGCCCAGATGCAGCAACAGATGCGTGCGCCGCTTTTTGAAGACAAAGTAGTGGACTATGTATTTGAACTTGCAACGGTTTCCGACAAGGAAGTCAGCAAGGAAGATCTGGAAAAAGCGATCGAAACTCTGGACGACGAATAATCAATTAGAGTTTTGCGGGTCTGGCTGAGTAGCAGCTGCTCCCGCAACGCTTTGACCAAATTTGAAAAGGGCCGCTCGATTGAGCGGCCCTTTTGCTTTGCGATGTGGGTATTTTGATCCGGGGCGATGCTGCCTGATCGCCCCGGATCTGTCCGGACTCGTGAGTGGAGGACGCTGCTAAGCGTTGCAGTGCCGAGGGGTGGCCTGCAGACCGGACAATGCTTCTTTGAGGGCGAGAGCGGCTTTGCGCTCTTCCAGGGTGGGGGCCTGTTTGATCTGCTCATCGCAATAGGAGGCAATATCATTGGCTGGGGAACTCTGAGGGCGCGCATGCTGGTGCCCGTTCATCGACAAAATGCCGGCGGTGCGCTGCTCTCGCGCCCGTTTCTTTTCAGACAAGGCCAAAGCGTCGTCATCATTGAGAAAAACATCATGATTGATACCAGAGAAATTTCGCACGTTGTTAATCCTTTCAGGAGTACAATCAAGCAGGGCGGCCAAAGCCGACACTTTGCCCATTGGAACAGTTTCCCCCAGATAGCCGTAGGGCGCATTATCTGAGCGTTTCAAAACACGATCCATTACAGGATCAATAACAGTGACGATGTCTTTGATGCCGGAGCGGCGTGCATATTCAAGCGATCCGATCATCAATTCGCAGGTCGCATAAGAGACGGAGTTGGGCTCTTTGCCACGGCCCAAACGCTGCGTGTCGACGCAAAAGCGGGTTGATTCCCACATGGTGGCACTGCGAACAGGAGGTTCGCCGCAGAGAATATCGGAAAATACATCCGTAAGCATATGCGGCCCTGTGGTTTGCAAGGCGCGTACAGCCGAAATGACATTACCAGCATCATCCAGGCCGATGACATAGGCCGGATCCATCCGGTCAAAGGCATCGATTTCCATGCCATCCTCAAGCGTCACGTCCCAGCCGAGCCGACCGCCAAATACGCGTGCCCGTAGTTGGAACATATCCTTCAGGATTGCGTCGAACTTCTCTTTATTCAGTGCGTCAATGACAACGATCATATTCAGTTCCCCCCTTGGTGTGTTTCGGAATTAAGCTGAGAGCCAGCCTAAAGTCGAAACACCACATTGTTGATATGCGGCACCGTGTTTCGTGAAACCCTTGTTAGGGCTTTGCCGAAACACTTGAGTGCGTTTGGACTTCAACTAAGAGGTTAATGATTTCTGAAGGGGCTGCTATTGGGGGAAACCCGTAGTGGGGGATTAAAGTGCTGAAATTGTGTAATATTTTGATGATGAGAGGTGAAATACCCGATTTTTACCTGCGGGTACTTCTGCGCGTTTATCAATTGTAACAGGGGTCATGGGGCAGGCGGCTAGCTTGGGTAGATGAGGCCCATGCCAATGGCGCGACCCACCGCCTGCGCCGTGGTGAGCGCGTAGAGTTTTTCGCGGCTTGAGCGCAAGTGAACTTCAACTGTGCGATGCGAAATGGTGAGGATATCACCGATATCTTGCTGGGATTTACCGGCGGCAACCCATTGCAAAATCTCGGTTTCGCGGCTGGAGAGATTGGGATGGCGCAAAATATGGGTCAGCATGTCGGAATGCATCACGGTATCATGGATATGAACCGCCACAGATTGAAGATCAGAAATGACATTGGCCGTTAGCTTGTCCCACTCTGTCAGATCACAATCGCGGGTAACGCTTAGCAATCCAACCTCGCCATAAGGGCCGCGTACGGGAATGGTTAACCCGCGTTCGGTGATTCCAAAATCATGGGCATCGCGAAAAATGCGTTTGAACGTGTCGCTGCGATCAAGACGACGCCAATCGACCGGGGCAATGCTGCGCTGAGTGATATGAAGGGTGGGATCAATCAGGTGATACCCGTTTTCCGCATAATGGGTTTTCCAAGCGTCATCATAGGTGACGTGGCCATGCATCGACCCGCCAACAGGATTCATGCCAGCATAGGCTGCATGATCCATTTCGAATTTGTCGCACAACGCCTCAAGGAAGCCGGAGAACCGGTTTTCCGTTTCGGGTACAGCACTGAGATCAAGTAGATCCATAATGCCCTCTGATTTGATCCCTGAAGCGCCAAAAGGGGCCTATCCGGGGATCCTGAGTTTTGAACTGGGTTTCGGAACCGACATACTCTTTACAAAGGCTAGTACAGCACGTTTCTGCTCGTCAGGCAGGCTTGTGTAAATCTCAATCATCTCCAACGCCTCGCGATCGGCGAGAAAATCCATTTGATCCATCTTGTCAGGTGCAGAGGTATCTGCGTCATCACCGTCGAGTGACCGTATACCCTCGAAGAAATGTACCACATCGACATTCAGGGTCTCGGAGATTGCCCAAAGACGAGAGGCGCTGATGCGATTTATACCCGTCTCATATTTTTGAATTTGCTGAAACTTGACGCCAATCGCCGCTCCCAACTCGGACTGGCTCATCTTGAGTGCGAGCCGTCTTGCGCGAACGCGTTTGCCAACCAGGGCATCAACCTTATTCATATAACACCTGCTATTTCGTGTAGTTTTATAGGTCGTTCAAACACTCATCTATGTGGAAATGGGCGTCAGGTCTCTTGCTTCAAAATCAGAGATTGCACCAATATCATGATGATAGCAAACGAATATCTCGTTAAAGTTGCAGTGAAATATTTTCCGAATTGTAATCCTCTGATCAGAAGGTAAAAAAAAGGCGCCAGCAAAATGCTGACGCCTTTTCTAGAAATTTTGAACGGATCACGCTTCTGCGGTGTCGTCCTGATCTGCGGCTGGACGATGATCGTCGTCATCATCCATGCTCGCTGCACCGATATCGTCGAACAGTTCGGCGATTTCGAATTCTGCAGCGGCTTCTTCTTCAGCTGCCAATTCCTGAATGGATTTACCGGAAGCCTGAAGCTCCGCTTCTTCCTCAGAACGGGCAACGTTCATCTCGATTTCAACCGAAACTTCAGGGTGCAGCGCAACAGTAACGGCGTGCAGGCCCAAATATTTGATTGGTTTGTTCAGGATGACCTGCTTTTTATCAACAGTGAAACCAGCTTCGGTTGCTGCTTCGGCGGCGTCACGTGGAGTGACCGACCCGTAAAGAGCACCAGCATCAGATGCCGAGCGAATCACGATGAACTGCTGTCCACCGAGTTTGGCGCCGAGAGCTTCTGCTTCTGCTTTGGTTTCAAGGTTGTTGGCTTCCAGCTGCGCCTTGCGTGCATCGAAGCTAGCAATGTTTGCTTGCGATGCTGTCAACGCTTTGCCCTGAGGCAAAAGGAAGTTACGGGCGAATCCAGATTTGACGTCAACGACATCACCCATTTGGCCAAGCTTGGCCACACGTTCCAGAAGGATAACTTTCATATCAGTCGCTCCTTATTTCACAGCGTAGGGCAACAGCGCAAGGAAGCGCGCGCGTTTGATCGCACGAGACAGCTCACGTTGTTTTTTCGCCGAAACGGCGGTGATACGGGAAGGCACGATTTTGCCACGCTCAGAGATGTAGCGTTGCAGAAGTTTCGTGTCTTTATAGTCAATCGCAGGAGCATTATCACCCGAGAAGGGGCATACTTTACGACGACGGAAAAATGGTTTGGTAGCCATGATTTAGTGTCCTTTCCTCAAGCTTGATCAGGGGCGACGTTCGCGGCGATCGCCACGTTCATCACGTTTCTGCATCTGGACCGAGGGACCCTCTTTGTGCTCATCGACCTTGATGGTCAAAACGCGCATTACGTCATCGTGCAGACGCATCAGGCGTTCCATCTCTTGGACGGCTGTTGCAGGTGCATCAGAGCGCAAGAAAGCATAGTGGCCTTTGCGGTTCTTGTTGATCTTATAGGCCATGGTTTTAACACCCCAATACTCATTTTCGAGTACTGCGCCGCCATTGTCGGCTAGAACGGTGCTAAAGTGTTCGACGAGGCCTTCAGCTTGCGCGGTGGAAAGATCCTGGCGCGAGATGAATACATGCTCATAAAGGGGCATGTGCTCTCCATTTCATTTTCAAGCGCATTTCAAAGTGCAGGGTCTGTATCCTTCCGCACCCTGCCCACGAGAGTCTGCGCGGTTCTAATTAATCGCGAAAGGATGGCGCTGTATAGCCGATTTGCCCCGTGGCGCAAGGAGGAAACGCTGCCAAAGTGCCCTATATTCACGGTGATTTGCTGTAAAAGGGGGCTTGCCGCGTATTCAACCGAGTTTGGACACATTTTAGTCAATTTCTAAGTGAATGGTTAACAAAGAAAATTCGCATTGGAGAAAACCTATGGTCGCTGTATCCGACTTTATAACAGACGTGCAAACCGTTTCAGGTGTGCAAGAAGAGGCGCGCCCGTCGCCCGTTCTGCGATTGGTGTCCTTTGTATTTGGTGTTTCGTTTATTATAGCAGGAATCGGACTGTGGATGGTGCCGGGCCTATTTATGGATGACAGTGTTGTCATGACCAAAATGGTCCTATCGGTGCTGCTATGTGCTGGCGGTGTTGGCATGGCGCAAATCAGCGTTGAACGACAGTATCAGGAATTTCATTTCGATCGCCGCTATCAGCAGGTCTATATGGTTGAGGCCCCGTCTTATGGCACGGTTAAGGTGCTAAAGGTTGTGGATTATGACGACATTGCAAAGGTCGATGTGACCGAAAGCAATATCGTTTTGATCGGTCATATGGGGCAGAATTTGGCTAGTGTGCCGCTGAAAGGTAAGCAGGCGCGCAATGAGGTTATTGAACAGCTACGCTCTTCGCCCATTTTGGCATAAGGTGCCAAGCGTTCGTGGATAAACACTGATTGTTGAAAACTGGTGACTTGCGATTTCGGTCGCGGTCACCAATTGTTTAGAACAGAACAAACCTGTTCAACAATGGAGTGCCCCCAATGAAGTCTATTTTACTTGCCGCTGGCCTGATTGCCGCAACCGCAACTGCGAGCCTGGCCGCGCCGGAAAAATATGTTCTAGACGCCAGTCACAGCCAAGTTGTGTTTTCATATCAACACCTTGGGTTTTCGACCACTTACGGCATGTTCTCGGGCTTTGACGGCGAAATCATGTTTGACCAAGAAGATCCAGCAGCCTCTTCAGTGAATGTTTCTATGCCTGTGATGTCGATGTTCACAGGCTGGGCAGAACGCACTGGTCACTTCATGTCGCCTGATTTTTTTGGTGCGGCAGAGGGGGATATGGTAACATTTTCGTCAACTGCAATCGAAGTGACCGGCGACAACATGGCCAACATTACAGGTGATTTGACGCTGAACGGCGTGACCAAATCAGTGGTTTTGGATGCTAAACTGAACCAAGTTGGCAATCATCCAATGGCGAAAAAAGCATGGGCCGGGTTTGACGCGACAACAACATTGGTGCGGAGCGACTTTAACCTAGGTAAATTCGCGCCATATGTTGGCGACGAAGTATCCTTGATGATCTCGATCGAAGCAATGAAAGCGGAATAAGGTTTTTGGACGCTTAGCTGTCCAAAGATCGTAAAACGAAAGGGCCGCAGAGTTGATCTGCGGCCCTTTTTGCGTGCCAATCAATGGTGCGAGATTGGGCGTTAGTTGCGGGTAGCTGTCAGCGTGACGTTAAGGGTGACGGCAAAGCCAAGCGAGCTTTCATCAGCCATATTGTCGCCGATACCAAAGGTGCGGCGATCCAATGACATGCTGCCTTGCATTTGCGCGCTATCGCCATCCAGAACCAAGGTGAAGGGCAATTCAACCGGCACAGTGGTATCCCTGATGGTTAACGTACCCGAGGCGATATAGGCGTCTGTCGCGCCGGGAATGATGTCAGCGACAAAGCGCGCGGTAGGGAAGGTATTGGCATCAAAGAAATCCACGCCCAATGCCTGATCCGTAACAGAGCCTAGGGTGAGTGAGGCAATTGAGACTGTGGTCTCTACTGTTCCATAGGTGCCATCGGTGAGAGTTTCATCAAAGGTGATGGCGGCGGTCAGGTCTGCGAAGGAGCCCGATGTTTCGGCCCCAAATTGGCGCACAACAATAGAGAGTGAATGATCCTGAACCGCCCAATCTGAGGTAACAGAGCTGAGCTCTGCTGCGGGGGCGGTGGCGTGATCATTTTTTGCGTGGCCAAAAACACCCAGATATGTCCCGACGCCTAGCGCGGCTGCCCAAATGCATAGCGCGATTGCCAACGGCAAAAAGCTGTGATGCTGAGAGGGGGGCGTGGGGGCGGTATTTTTACCGGGCAACATCCGGCGCAGGGTTTGGTCGCGGTCAATAACATGGTGTTTCACCGCGCCAGCCACGTGCAAAAAGATCGAAATGATCAGGACGCGCTCAAATACGATGTGCAGGCCTGATGTCAGCTCTGCCAATGATTCGCTTTTGGGTACAAAGGGCAGGCTTTGGCCAAAGGGCCACCAGATCGGCGCAAACCCCGTGGTGGAGGCGTGATGTATCCAGCCACTAAGCGGGACAAGCACAAGAGAGCCATATAGCAACCAATGCACGGCCTCTGCCAGAGCGGCCTCGGGGCGGTTCTCGGCATTCAAGAGGCCGGGGCGTGGTTGGGTGAATGCCCATAGTATACGGGCCAAAGCGACGAAAAACGTCGTGATTCCGAGGGTCTTGTGCATGCTAAAGAGCCACGCCTTGAGGGCCACTTCTTCGCCATTGGTGAAGGGGGCGCCATTGGCGATAATGCCAAGCGGGAGGGTGGTCAAAATCAACAGCACGGTAAGCCAATGAAACGTCTTGGCGACGCTACCGTATCTAGAGAATGAATTGTTCAGCGACATATGCGAATTTCCTGTAATTGCTGAGGTTAGGATACCTAGCCTGTTGGAGGTGGCAACCGTTGAGCGGGAATTCGGGCCGCACAGCTATAGTGCATCTTTGTGCAAGGTCGTTGCGCAAATGGACACTCACCGCTATTGCCGAGGCAAATATTGGCGTTATTCTCGGATGAGCATTGGCGCAATTCGCAACTCAAGGGGACAAACATGAGTAAAGCATTCGTATTTCCGGGTCAGGGAGCGCAGACGATTGGCATGGGGCAGGCCCTTGCAGAAGCCTATCCGGCAGCCAAGGCTGTGTTTCAGGAAGTCGATGACGCGCTGGGGGAAGATCTGAGCGGCTTGATCTGGAACGGTGAGCAGGACGCGTTGACGTTGACGCAAAATGCACAGCCAGCGTTGATGGCGACATCATTGGCAGCGATGCGTGCGCTTGAGGCCGAGGGAATCACAATTGATGCGGCGTCGTGTGTTGCGGGGCATTCTTTAGGGGAATATTCGGCATTGGCGGCGGCTGGGGCGATTTCAATCGCTGATACTGCGCGGCTATTGCGTACGCGTGGTTTGGCCATGCAGGCAGCGGTGCCTGTGGGTGTTGGCGCAATGGCGGCCCTGTTGGGGTTGGATTTTGAAACCGCACGTGAGGTTTCTGACGAGGCTGCACAGGGCGATGTGTGCCAAGCGGCAAACGACAATGATCCGGGTCAGGTTGTGGTTTCCGGTCATAAGGCAGCAGTTGAGCGCGCGATTGATTTGGCTAAGGCCAAAGGCGCCAAGCGGGCGGTTTTATTGCCCGTAAGTGCGCCATTCCATTGCGCTTTGATGGAACCTGCGGCTGTGATCATGGCGGAAGCCTTGGCTGCGGTGGAAATCCACCGGCCTGCGGTGCCGTTGATCGCGAATATTCTGGCTGACAAGGTAAGCGATCCGGCGACGATCCGGTCTTTGTTGGTGGAGCAGGTTACGGGATCTGTGCGCTGGCGGGAATCTGTGATGACGATGGTTGCGCAGGATGTGACAGAGATTTGGGAAATCGGTGCGGGCAAAGCATTATGTGGCATGGTGCGCCGCATTGACCGTGCTGTGGTGTGTAAAAACATCGGAACGCCCGATGATGTGCAGGCGGCGGTTGCGAGCGTTTCCTCCTGAATTGGGGCGAATAGGGCTAAAACTGATTAACGGGCAAGACGTGCACAGCAGACACGTCACGGATGACTGGAGAAGATATGTTTGATTTAACGGGTAAAAATGCGCTTATTACTGGGGCATCTGGTGGTATTGGCGGCGAAATCGCCCGCACACTATATGCGGCGGGGGCCTCTGTCGCCCTGTCTGGTACACGGGTTGCCCCCCTAGAGGCGCTGGCCGCAGAATTGGGCGATCGCGCCCATGCATTGCCATGTGATTTAGGGGATGCAGAGGCGATTGCCGCCTTGCCAAAACAGGCTGCCGAACTGATGGGGAGCGTCGATATTCTGGTCAATAATGCCGGGATCACCCGTGACCAGGTGTTTATGCGCATGTCCGATGACGAGTGGAATTCCGTTTTGGATGTGAATTTGACCTCTACCATGCGTCTGTGCCGGGCCGTTATGCGCCCCATGATGAAGGCGCGTTGGGGCCGCATTATCAATATCAGCTCTATTGTAGGGGCCATTGGCAATCCGGGGCAGGCGAATTACGCCGCGTCCAAGGCGGGCATGGTCGGCATGACTAAATCCATCGCCTATGAAATTGCGACCCGGGGTATCACGGCAAATGCTGTCGCGCCCGGCTTTATCTCGACCCCGATGACGGAAAAGCTGACCGATGATCAGAAGGCGGCGATCAACGCGAAAATCCCAGCTAACCGTATGGGAACGCCAGAAGAAATTGCTGCTGCGGTTTTGTATCTTTCCAGTAATGAGGCCGGATATGTGACGGGAACAACCCTGCATGTGAACGGTGGCATGGCGATGGTTTAACGGCCAAGGGGGTCATGTTTGGCAGACAGGTTGAACATGGCCTTAATAATTGCTTTTGGAATTAGGTGAACTGCATACTTGAAAACATTGTGCAGATGACTTTGATAGACCACATGGCGTTTCGCCAAAGTTCTGATACATTGGCACGAAGCCTTTTCATTTGCTCTGATGCGGAAAAGGCAAAAGGCTGTAGCGAAACACTTTGCGAAAGCGTTTGCCTTGCATGGAACATGTGCTATAGGCGGCGCAGATTTCCGACGGGTGCTGACTGGCGCTCTGCGGTGGTCCGGGTATCCGGATGAGAAGAGCCGCCCGTTTCGATGGGCACAACCAATCCCGTCGCACCTGTGCGAGGGCATCACAGGGCCACCGTGCCCATGACGAATGAGGAATTGACATGAGCGACGTCGCAGACCGCGTAAAAAAGATCGTTGTAGAGCACCTGGGTGTTGAAGAAGATAAAGTAGTAGAAAATGCTTCTTTCATCGACGATTTGGGCGCAGACAGCCTGGACACTGTTGAATTGGTTATGGCCTTCGAAGAAGAATTCGGCATCGAAATCCCTGACGATGCAGCTGAAACAATCCAAAGTTTCGGCGACGCAGTGAAATTCATCACTGAAGCTTCCTAAGGCATATCCTCTAGAGGATAAAATTGCCTTAAATGCCCTGACGCTTGCGTCGGGGCATTTTGCGTTTTGAGGCACATGAAACAGGCCAAGATTCGCCTGTTAGGTGCCGCGTGGCGCTAATGGACCTGAAATTGCCGATTTGGCCATATCAAAATATGGTGCTATCCCTAAAGCTGTATGAGAAAGCTTGCTCTGGTGCAGGCACAGTTTCATCATTTGGGGGATCCAATGATTATTTATCCAACCTTAGAAATTCAAAACGGTAAATGCGTGACGCTGACGCGCGGTCGCTTGGATGAGCCGATGGTCTGGCACGTTGACCCGGTTGAAACGGCGCGTGGATTTGCGCAGGCGGGTGCATCATGGATGCATGTGACGGATATGGACGCGCTGGCAGGTGAGCAGGGCAATGATGAACTGATCGAGGAAATCATTCGCGCGGCCGGCATCCCAGTGCAATTGGGCGGTGGTTTTCGGTCCAGAGACCGGGTTGAGCAATGGATCGACAAAGGCGCTGGCCGGATCGTCATTGGCACCATGGCTGTGCATTCCCCTGATTTGGTTATGGAATTGGCCAAATTCTACCCCGATCAAATCGTTCTAGCGCTGGATATGTATCAGGGGCAGGTCATGACTGATGGCTGGCGTCAACCTGGCGCAATTGAGCCTGAAGCGTTTCTTAATGCCTATGCGGACGTGCCTTTGGCTGGGGTTATTGTGACGGATGTGGATGCAGATATCGCCGAGCAGGAAGCGTCTCTGGGGGTTATCTCTGGTCTGTCTGCGTTGACCAAACATCTGGTTATTGCGCGCGGCACAGTGCGCAGCACCGATGATATTGCGCGTTTGAAATACGTCTCAAACATCAGCGGCACCCTGATTAGCCGGGCGTTGTTCTCCAAAGACGTGGATCTGGAAGAGGCGCTGGCACTTGCGCAGCCGGACCAAGAACCGACAGCAAGCCTGCAATAAATTCCGAAAATTAGCGATCTGCGCCCGTCATTAATGGCGGGCGCAGTGTTGTTTCGGGCAGAATGCACCCGATATCAAGGCCGCGCTCTTGCCCACAGGGGTTGAGACGGGGTAAGAGCAGGCAAAGAATTGAGGAAAGGGCAGCATTATGCGTCGAGTCGTTGTTACCGGTCTTGGACTGGTTACCCCCCTTGCTTGTGGCGTCGAAGAGACTTGGTCACGTTTGTTGGATGGCCAATCTGGTGCCGGGCCGATCACACGGTTCAATGCAGAACGTGTAGTCACTAAATACGCTTGCGAAGTGCCATTGGGCGACGGATCAGACGGCACGTTCAACGCCGATGACTGGATGCTGCCAAAAGAGCGCCGCAAGGTTGATGATTTCATCCTTTATGGCATCGCTGCCGCCGAACAGGCCGTGACAGATGCCAATTGGAAACCCGAAGACGAAGAAAGCCGCCTGCGCACGGGGGTCATGATTGGCTCTGGCATTGGTGGGTTGAATTCGATCGCTGAAACCGCTGTTTTGATCCACGAACGCGGGCCACGCCGGGTGTCGCCATTCTTTATTCCCGGTGCGTTGATCAATCTGATTTCTGGTCAGGTTGGCATCCGTTTTGGATTTAAGGGACCGAACCATGCTGTTGTGACGGCGTGTTCCACTGGTGCGCATGCCATTGGTGATGCGGCCCGTTTGATCATGACCGATGATGCGGATGTTATGGTTGCCGGTGGCGCTGAGGCTGCGATTTCTGAGATCGGGATTGCCGGGTTTAACGCCTGTAAGGCACTGTCGACCAAACGCGAAGACGACCCCAAATCAGCTAGCCGTCCGTATGATGCGGATCGTGACGGGTTTGTCATGGGCGAAGGCGCGGGTGTTGTGGTGTTGGAAGAGTATGAACACGCCAAGGCACGCGGCGCGACGATCTATGCCGAGGTGCTGGGATATGGCCTGTCAGGCGATGCCTATCACATCACGGCCCCGTCTGAAAACGGTGAGGGTGGTGAGCGTTCAATGCGGGCAGCGCTGAAGAAGGCCAAGCTGGAACCCTCTGATATTGATTACATAAACGCGCATGGCACATCAACCATGGCCGATGTCATCGAGCTGGGCGCGGTTGAGCGGATGCTGGGCGATGCGGCATCAAATGTGACGATGAGCTCAACCAAATCTGCGACGGGGCACCTGTTGGGGGCTGCTGGCGCGATTGAGGCGATCTTCTCCATTCTGGCGATCCGCGATCAGGTGGCGCCACCTACGATTAACCTGGATAATCCAGCGATTGAAACTGCTGTTGACCTTGCGCCGAATGCAAAACGCGCGCGTAAGATCACCAATGTGCTGTCGAACTCGTTTGGATTTGGCGGGACCAACGCCAGTGTGATCTTTGGAAAGCTTGACTAATGTGGCGCCACATTGCGTCAAACGCGCTTACATTGTTGATTGTGGCGGCGTTTCTGCTGGGCGGTTTGGTGCTTTGGGGGAAATCTCAGTATACGGCTGAAGGGCCGCTGGGAGAACCTATTTGCCTGCGCGTGGAACGTGGTTCGAACATGAACCGCGTCTCCCAAGACCTTGAGAAATATAAAGCAATTTCCAGTGGTGCCTTGTTCCGGATTGGTGTCGATTACACCAAAATGGGCGGCAAACTAAAGGCTGGTAGCTTCTTGGTGCCTGAACATACCTCCATGGAAGGCATCGTGGATATCGTCACCCGTGGTGGTGCCAGCTCTTGCGGAACCGAGGTTGTTTACCGCATCGGGGTGACGCGCCAGCAAATTCAGGTGCGGGAATTAGACCCAAAAACAACACGTTACGTCGAAGTTGTAGCGTTTAATCCCGAAGTTGATCCACTGCCTGAGGCATTCAGCAGCGTGCGTGCACAGGCGGACACAAGATATCGGGTGTCCATCGCCGAAGGTGTGACCAGCTGGCAGATCGTGAATGCCCTGCAAGGCATTGATTTATTTGAAGGAACTGTTGAGGTTCCTGCCGAAGGTGTGCTTGCGCCGGACAGCTATGAGGTGCGCATCGGTGATAAACGTGCGGACCTGATTGCCCAGATGCAGGCCAATCAGGAACTGCTAGTTGCAGCCGCCTGGGAAGGGCGCGCAGAGGGTATCCCTTTGAAAACGCCGGAAGAATTGTTGATTCTGGCGTCGATCATCGAAAAGGAAACCGGGGTGCCAGAAGAACGGCGTCAGGTGGCCAGCGTGTTTTCCAACCGCCTGAAACAGGGCATGAAACTGCAAACCGACCCGACGGTGATTTATGGTGTCACCAAGGGGCAAGGTGTGTTGGGACGTGGGCTGCGTCAAAGCGAGCTGCGCAAGGAAACACCTTGGAATACTTATGTAATTCCAGCTTTGCCGCCAACACCGATTGCCAATCCGGGCCGGGCAAGTCTGGAAGCTGCGGCTGATCCTGACAGCACGAAATTCATCTTTTTCGTGGCGGATGGCACCGGTGGACACGCCTTTGCCGTGACATTGGCAGAGCATAACCGCAACGTCGCCAAGTGGCGCAAAATCGAGGCCGAGCGCGCCAACGATTAAGCGCGAAAGTTTTGTACGTTTTGTACAAAACACCCCCCGGTTTTGTACAAAACTATGGCTGAAATTTCCCGCCCTCAAGCTTCGCTGCTTGGGGGCGGTTTTGTTTTGGCTATGAAGGTACTGAATTTCATAGGTTGTTAATAGCACCGTCACGGTGCTGTAAGGTGTTGTTAACGTTAAATAACTTGACTTTGCGAACGGTCTAAGGTACATCTTATGTCAAGCTGGAAGAGGTGGGTAAGCGGCCCGGGGTATGCCCCCGTTGGTCGCTTTTCTATTTCGCTCGTGTGGAGGGGCACCTTGCATGAGAGGCGATGAGCAATGACCATAATGACCCCGCCAAAGGGCGCTTCGCAGTTGGAACTGGAACTGCAGCATGTCCGCGAGGCTTTGCGTGAACTGGCTGAGGAGTGTCACACTCTCAAACAGCGCGCACAGTCTGGTGATGTGTCTGCCGTGAAAGATGCCAGCAAAACCGTAAGTGACATTCGCCGGTGGTTGAATACAGCTTTAGAAACGGAGGCACGTTTTGATGAACGTCGCAAAGAACAGGATGGTGTCGTCAACGAATACGCCATCGACCTTGAGCACGCACGATCTACGATCGGGTGCAGAATGGCTCGCTTGCGCAGATGCTGCGGTCCAAGAGGCGTTCCTGAATGATCTAGAGGAGGGAGAGCTTTTAGCTCTCCCTTTTTTGTTTGAGTTCTGGGCGTTGGAACATCAGATCCCACCAGAAGGCGATTGGAAGACATGGGTGATATTAGGCGGGCGCGGGGCCGGTAAAACGCGCGCCGGGTCCGAGTGGGTGCGCTCCATGGTGGAGGGGGCATTGCCACGAGATGAGGGACGCGCGCGGCGTGTGGCGCTGATCGGGGAAACCGTGGATCAAGTGCGCGAAGTGATGATTTTCGGCGAAAGCGGCATCATGGCCTGCTCGCCGCCCGACAGACGTCCGAAATGGGAAGCGACGCGTAAGCGGCTGGTTCGGCCCAATGGCGCAATTGCGCAGGTGTTTTCGGCGCATGACCCTGAGGGGCTGCGGGGGCCACAGTTTGATGCGGCTTGGGTCGATGAGATGGCCAAGTGGAAAAAGGCGCGTGCGACCTGGGATATGTTGCAATTTGGGTTGCGATTGGGAGAGCATCCGCAGGTTTGCGTGACAACGACGCCGCGCAATGTGGGGATATTAAAGGAGCTGTTGCAGACGGAAAGCACGGTTCAGACCCATGCGGGCACCGAGGCAAACCGTGCCTATCTGGCGGAGAGTTTTCTGGCGGAGGTGCGGCGGCGCTATGAGGGGACGCGGATGGGGCGCCAAGAGCTGGATGGTATTTTGGTGGATGAGGCGGAGGGTGCACTGTGGAGTGAGCGCGCGCTGGCGGCGTTACAGGTCGATAGCTTGCCCGAGATGGACCGGATTGTTGTTGCTGTGGACCCGCCAATCACGGGCCATGCGAAATCAGATGAATGCGGGATTATTGTTGTCGGAGCGGTGACGCAGGGGCCGGTACATGACTGGCGGGTCTATGTGTTGGCGGATGCGAGTTTGCGCGCGGCGAGCCCGACCAGTTGGGCGCGGGTGGCGATCACGGCAATGGAAACCTGGGGGGCGGACCGGATGGTGGCCGAGGTCAATCAGGGTGGTGACATGGTGCAAAGTGTTGTGCAGCAGGTTGACCCGTTGGTGCCGTTTCGTGCGGTGCGGGCGATACGCGGGAAATCTGCGCGCGCAGAGCCGATTGCGGCCCTATATGAGCAGGGGCGGGTGTTTCACGCGCGGGGTCTTGGCGATCTTGAGGATCAGATGTGCCAGATGACCACGCAAGGTTTTGAGGGCAAGGGCAGCCCTGACCGGGTGGATGCGCTTGTCTGGGCGATCCATGAATTGGTGATTGAGCCGGCTGCCCATTGGCGCGCACCACAAGTGCGTAGTTTGTAGGCCTGATTTGGGTGTTTTGCGTTCGATTCTTTCCTGATGAAATGATGTAAAACACCCGTGGTCTATAGGGGAGCGGGCTTGTCCCCTTTATTCAAACGACGCCAAAAAGCGCTAGGTCGAATGGCGGGATTGTTAGGAATTGGCAGTGGTTCCTAAGGAAAACATTCTGTTCTGGATGAAATTAAACCCAATGATAACAGAATATTAAGCACCGTTCGGTGCGGTAGAAACAGTTTAACTAAATAGGTGCATAACTTTGCTTGTCCAAAGCGTAATGGCGCGGACAACGAATTTCGGAGCCATCTGATCGGCGCGGAGTCACGGTTGAGGCAAGGTAGAGAACTTAGGAGCGTCACAAGATGGTATTTGATTTCTTTCGCCGAGGGGCTGAGGTTGTTCCAGAGCAGAAGGCCAGCGCGGCAGGTCCGGTTGTGGCCTATCATAGCGCAGGTCGCGTGGCCTGGAGCCCGCGTGATACGGTTTCGCTGACACGGACCGGATTTGCGGGCAACCCGGTGGGGTTTCGGTCTGTTAAACTGATTGCTGAGGCGGCGGCGGCATTGCCATTGGTGGTGCAGGACGCAGATCAGCGCTATGAGCAGCATCCGCTGGTTGATCTGATCCGGCGCCCAAATCAGGCGCAGGGACGCGCGGAATTGTTTGAGGCCCTATACGGTCAGCTTTTGCTATCTGGTAATGGCTATCTGGAGGCTGTGGGCGAGGGTGGTTTGCCGCTGGAGCTGCATGTGTTGCGCAGTGACCGCATGAGCGTGGTGCCCGGCGCGGATGGCTGGCCGATTGCCTATGAATATGCGGTGGGCGGGCGCAAACACCGGTTTGATGTCAGCACTGGCGCGGCTGTTTGTCATATCAAAAGCTTTCACCCGTTGGACGACCATTATGGGTTGTCACCAATGCAGGCCGCGGCACAAGCGATGGATGTGCATAACAGTGCCTCGCGCTGGTCCAAGGCGCTGCTGGATAATGCGGCCCGGCCATCTGGTGCGATCATTTACAAGGGTGCCGAAGGTCAGGGCAGTCTAAGCCCGGATCAATATGAGCGGCTGGTTTCCGAGATGGAAAGCCATCATCAGGGTGCGCGCAATGCGGGGCGGCCGATGTTGCTGGAAGGTGGGCTTGACTGGAAACCGATGGGGTTCAGCCCCAGTGATATGGAGTTTCAAAAGACCAAAGAGGCGGCGGCGCGGGAAATTGCGCTAGCCTTTGGGGTGCCGCCGATGCTGTTGGGTCTGCAAGGAGATGCGACCTATGCCAATTACCAAGAGGCAAACCGCGCGTTTTTCCGGCTGACGGTATTGCCCTTGGCGACACGGGTGGCGGCGTCGGTTTCTGAATGGCTGAGCGGGTTCACGGGGGAGGCGATTTCGCTGAAGCCGGACCTGGATCAGGTGCCAGCTTTGGCCGCGGAACGGGATGCGCAATGGTCGCGCGTGGCCTCGGCTGATTTTCTGACACAGGCGGAAAAACGCGCCTTGTTGGGGCTGCCTGCGCAGGTGGACGGGGTCGTTGATGGTGACACCGGTGGTGCCATGAATGGTGATGAGGATGAGTGATCAGACCCGCGGATCGCGATATGGATTTGAAAGTTTTGACTGTGCGCCAGCGCTACGGTTGGAGGCACATGAACAGGTGGCAAAGCTGCAATTTGATGGGCTGAACCGACGGCTTGATAAGATCGAGGTGGTGATGGAGCGGTTGGAAAAGCGGCTGTGGCTAACGGTTTACGGGGTTGTCGGGGTGATCCTTGCGCAGGCGTTGCAATCTATTTTGGCATCCGCCCCCTAATCAAGTTCTGCGCAAAGTGCGCTGACACGTATTTGATACCGCACTGTTTTGCGAAACCTGATGTTGCGGGTTTTCGTGAAGCGCATGAGGTGTGCGGAATTTCCGGAAAGGAACGACTATGGGAATTGAAACCGGATTAGAGCATAAATTCGCCCGCTTTGGCGAAGGGTTAACTGTTCAGGATGGCACCGTGATCCAGGGCTATGCGTCCCTGTTTGGGGCCTGTGATCAGGGCGGGGATATTGTGCAAAAGGGCGCCTATGAGCGATCCCTGAAATCGCTGCTGGCCAGCGGGCGCAATGTCAAAATGTTGTGGCAGCATGATCCGGCCCAGCCGATCGGCATCTGGGATGAGGTGCATGAAGACGGCAAGGGCCTATGGGTCAAGGGACGGCTGTTGGAAACTGTGGATAAGGGGCGCGAGGCGGCGGCGCTGATCGAGGCAGGGGCCATTGATGGCTTGTCGATCGGATATCGCACCGTACGCGCCACAAAGAACGACAAGGGCCAACGGCTCTTGGGCGAGCTGGAGCTGTGGGAGGTGTCGCTTGTGACCTTCCCTATGTTGCCCAGTGCGCGTGTTGCGTCAAAGGGAGAAGACCCGATGGCGGACAGCATGCGTGAATTGGCGGCGACCTTTGAGGTGGCCCGTCAGGAGCTGGGGCGTGATTAAGCACCAGCGTTAACTCTCACGAAAATAGGAATTTTTTGATGAGTAAAACCGAGGCGAAGGCTCGGACCGGAGAAGCTGTGTCTCCGGTATCCGAGGTGAAGACGGCCGTGACGGGGTTCATGCGCGACTTCAAAGACTTTCAGACAGATATCAAATCAAGACTTCAACAACAGGAAGAGCGACTGACTATGCTGGATCGTAAATCAACTATGGCGGCACGCCCTGCGCTTGCAGCAGCGACCGATTTTGAAGCCCCTCACCAGAAGGCATTCAATGCCTATCTGCGTTCAGGTGAAGACGATGGTCTTCGTGGTTTGGAACTGGATGCCAAATCAATGTCTACGGCGGTAAATGGAGACGGCGGGTATCTGGTTGATCCACAAACCAGTGCGGCCATCCAATCGGTGCTGCATTCTACCGCGTCAATCCGTGCGATTGCCAATGTGGTGAATGTCGAGGCGACGTCATATGACGTGCTGATCGACAGCACCGAAACGGGCGCTGGTTGGGCGGATGAGACATCTGCGTCATCGGAAACTGGCACGCCCACAATTGAGCGTATCACCATCCCGCTGCATGAGCTTTCGGCCTTGCCTAAAGCCTCACAACGTCTGTTGGATGACAGCGCGTTTGACATTGAGGGCTGGCTGGCAGGTCGTATTGCCGACAAATTCGCCCGTGCCGAGGCCGCGGCCTTTGTGAGCGGTGATGGTGCGGATAAGCCAACAGGCTTTTTGAACCATACAGCGGTTGATAATGACGTCTGGACATGGGGCAACATCGGCTATGTGCCCACAGGTGTTGACGGCGGTTTTGATGGTGGCGATGCGATCATTGATCTGGTCTATTCGCTGGGTGCAGAGTACCGCGCCAACGGCACGTTTGTCATGAATTCCAAGTCAGCGGGTGCGGTGCGCAAGCTGAAGGATGCCGATGGCCGTTTCTTGTGGTCTGATGGTTTGGCTGCGGGTGAACCTGCGCGTTTGCTGGGTTATCCGGTGATGATTGCCGAGGATATGCCTGACATTGCCTCTGGTGCGGATGCGATTGCCTTTGGTGATTTTGCCTCTGGTTACACCATCGCCGAGCGCCCCGATCTGCGCGTTCTGCGTGATCCCTTTAGTGCGAAACCCCATGTTCTGTTTTACGCCACCAAGCGCGTTGGCGGTAATGTGAGCGATTTCGCTGCGATCAAACTGCTGCGTTTCGCCCTGTCGTAAGCGCGCAGTGAGATGGCGGAGGCTGTTCTGTTGATCAGTCTTCGCCGGGCGCGTGCCGTGTTTATTAGCGTTGTCTGGCTGCTCCCCTCCTAACGAGCGACGCTGGCGGCGCGTGCCCACCCCTGAGGGGCAGAATTTCGGAGTTTTTCCATGATGTTAGTCGAAGAAACCTCGGTGCCATCTGCGGCCCTACCGGTTGTAGAATTCAAGGCCCACCTGAGATTGGGCAGCGGGTTTGCGGATGAAAACCTTCAGGACAGCGTTCTGGAAAGCTTTTTGTTGGCAGCGATGGCGGCGATCGAAGCGCGCACCGGCAAAATCCTGATCGAACGTGATTTTTCCTGGACGCTGACCAGATGGCGCGATCAAAGCGGGCAGGTTTTCCCCGTGGCCCCCGTGCAAAGCATTCAAAGTGTGACGCTGGTGGATAGGATGGGCGATGTTGCCACGGTGGCGCCCAGTGCCTACCGCCTAGAGCAAGACATGCAGCGCCCCAGATTACGTGCAACGGGCGCGTGTTTGCCGCAAATTCCAACCGAAGGGCAATCTGTTGTGGTGTTCGCCGCCGGATTTGGCGCGGGTTGGGGCGATGTGCCGATTGATTTGCGTCAGGCGGTGATGCTGCTTGGGGCACATTATTACGAATATCGCAGCGATACCGCACTGAAAGGCGGGTGCATGCCGTTTGGCGTTACCAGTCTGATTGAACGCTATCGTCCGGTGCGTGTGCATATGGGATCGGTGCAATGAGACCGCTGCGACTGAACCGCCGGCTGACGCTGGAGGCGGCGCAGCGAGTCCCCGATGGGGCCGGCGGCTATAGCGAAACCTGGGTCACGCAGGGCGAGGTTTGGGCGCATGTTCAGGCCAGCACCGGGCGGGAACGGGCGGGCGAAGAGCTGGGCGTGTCGACTGTGCGCTACAAGATTGTGGTGCGGGGTGCGCCGTTTGGGGCACCGTCACGGCCCACCTCGGAACAGCGGTTTCGCGAGGGCACACGGATTTTTCGAATTTTAGCAGTGGCTGAGCGTGACCCTGAAGGGCGCTATTTGACCTGCTTTGCGACAGAGGAGACCGTGGCATGAGTTATGGAGTTGCACTGGCATTGCAGGCGGCGGTTTATCAACATTTGGTAGCGGATGCGGCTGTGGTTGCCTTGGTCGGATCGTCGGTATTTGACGAAGTGCCATCAGGTAGCGTGCCGTCAACATATGTGACGCTTGGTCCGGAAATTGCGCTGGATCGTTCGGACAAATCCACAAGCGGGGCTGAGCATCGGTTCACAATTTCTGTGGTGACGGATGTTGCCGGTTTTGGCACGGCCAAATCGGTTGGTGTCGCGGTAAGTGATGCGTTGCACAACAATCAGGGGCTGGTGCTGGCGCGCGGGCATTTGGTGATGCTGCAATTTGAGCGTGCCACCGCGTCGCGAGAACAAGCTGCGAATTTGCGCCGGATCGATCTGCGATTCCGCGCACGTGTCGAAGATATCTAATTTTCCAATATCGGAGTAAGACAAATGGCTGCACAAAATGGCAAGGATCTGTTGATCAAAGTGGACCTGACTGGCGATGGTCAGTTTGTGACAATCGCTGGCCTGCGGGCGACGCGCATCAGTTTTAACGCTGAAAGCGTGGATGTCACCAGTCTTGAGAGTCAAGGCGGATGGCGTGAGTTGCTGGCGGGGGCGGGGGTGAAAACTGCTGCGATCTCTGGCGCGGGTGTGTTCAAGGATGACAGTACAGATGAGCGTACGCGTCAGATCTTTTTTGACGGTGAAACCCCGGATTATCAGGTGATTATCCCTGATTTTGGCACGGTTGAGGGATCGTTTCAGCTGACCTCTATTGAATACGCGGGCAACCACAATGGGGAGGCGACATATGAGATGGCGCTGGCCTCTGCGGGTGCGCTGACGTTCACGGCGGTTTAATATGGCGAACCCCTGGACAGGTGAGGTGGCGCTGGTTGTGGACGGCGAAACCCATGTGCTGAAGCTGACCTTGGGCGCGCTGGCCGAGCTTGAGGATGGGCTGCAAAGCGGCACGTTGGTTGATCTGGTGCAACGCTTTGAGAGCAGCGGGTTTTCAAGCCGGGATGTGCTGAGCCTGATTGTGGCGGGGCTGCGTGGCGGGGGATGGCGCGGGAGTGCGTCTGACCTTGTTTCAGCTGAGATCGAAGGCGGGCCAATGCAGGCCGCGCGGGTGGCGGCACAGCTATTGGCGCGGGCCTTTGTGACGCCACAGTCTGGGATCTCTTCGTCGGACTCGCCAACGGGCACGTCATGACTGGGTTTGACTGGCCAAAATTGATGCAGGCAGGGCTATGTGGTTTGCGCCTGCATCCCAAGGATTTCTGGGAGCTGACCCCGGCTGAACTGATGTTGATGCTGGGATCTGAAGGTGGCTCAATGCCGCTGTCGCGGTCCAGATTAGATGAATTGTTAGATGCCTATCCCGATCAAACCGGAGGGAAAAACGATGAGCGAGAGTGAAGGGTTAGCGGAGTTTCAGTCGCAGATTGATGCGCTGGAGGCCAGCCTGGGTCAGGCGAGCAGCATGACCAGCGTATTTGATGATGAACTGGGGCGGATGCGGGATGCATTAAGCGCAACAGGGCAGGATCTGAAAACGCTGGAAAGCGGGCTAAGTCGTGGATTACGCAAAGCATTTAACGGGGTGGTGTTTGATGGCATGAAGCTGTCGAGCGCGTTGGAAACCGTGGCGCAATCGATGATTAACGCGACGTATAATGCCGCATTAAAGCCGGTCACGGATCATTTTGGCGGCTTGTTTGCCGGTGGTATTGGCAATCTTGTGCAGAGTGTTCTTCCGTTTGAGAATGGGGGGAGTTTTGCCCAAGGTCGGGTGATGCCCTTTGCCTCGGGCGGGATTGTGAATGGGCCAACAACCTTTCCGATGCGCGGCGGTATTGGGTTGATGGGCGAAGCGGGGCCAGAGGCGATCATGCCGCTTGCGCGCGGAGCCGATGGCAAGCTGGGCGTGCGGGGCGGCGGTGGCGGCACAGTTAATGTGGTGATGAACATCTCGACCCCGGATGTGGCGGGATTTCAGAGGTCACAAGGGCAGATCGCGGCCCAAATGAGCCGTGCCATCGGGCGTGGCCAGCGCAACAGATAATTCGGGAGCAGTATGATGGGTTTTCATGAAGTAAGATTTCCGGCGAATCTGAGCTTTGGGTCGGTCGGTGGACCGGAGCGGCGCACGGATGTTGTGACCTTGGCCAATGGGTTTGAGGAGCGCAACACGCCTTGGGCGCATTCGCGTCGTCGGTATGATGCGGGCATCAGCATGCGGTCGTTGGATGATATTGAGACCTTGATTGCGTTTTTTGAAGCGCGACGCGGGCAGTTGTTTGCGTTTCGTTGGAAGGATTGGGCGGATTACAAATCGGGCCTCGCCTCTGGCAATGTCAGTTATGACGATCAGGTGGTCGGGGTCGGGGATGGCGCGACGCGCAGTTTTTCTTTGATCAAGACATACCGATCCGGGGAAAACACCTATCAGCGACCTGTGCTGAAACCTGTTTTGGGCACCGTGCGTGCCGGGGTCGAGGACGAAGAGCTGCTGGAAGCGGTGGATTATGATGTGGATGTGACAACGGGCATCATCACGTTTAGCCACGCGCCGGATCTGGGCCGTGAGGTAACAGCGGGATTTGAATTTGATGTGCCGGTGCGTTTTGATACCGACCGCATTCTGACCAGTGTTGCCAGTTTTCAGGCGGGTGATGTGCCAAATGTACCTGTGGTGGAGGTGCGTGTCTGATGGGTATTTCGGATGATATGAATGCGCATCTGCAAGGCGGTTTGACCACTTTGGCGCGCGCCTGGGTGATCACGCGGCGGGATGGGCGGACCTATGGGTTCACGGATCACGATGTTGATCTGGAATTTGATGGCGTGGCGTTTAGGGCTGATACAGGTTTAACGGCGGCGGCACTTGAGCAGAGCACGGGATTGTCGGTTGATAACTCTGAAGCATTGGGCGCGCTAAGTGATGCGTCGATTTCTGAGGAAGAGATTGAGGCGGGGCGTTTTGATGGGGCCGAGGTTGTCGCCTGGTTGCTGAACTGGGAAAATGTGGAGCAGCGCACCCAGCTGTTTCGCGGCACCAT
Organism: uncultured Cognatishimia sp.; assembly: GCA_964021645.1. GTDB lineage: Bacteria > Pseudomonadota > Alphaproteobacteria > Rhodobacterales > Rhodobacteraceae > CANLDA01. The sequence goes on from CAXIAD010000008.1 coordinate 33,410, forward strand.
TGGCGAGATGCGCCGCTCTGGTGGGGCGTTTCAGGCTGAATTGCGGGGGTTGACCGAGGCGCTGAACCGCCCGGTTGGGCGGGTCTATCAGAAACCTTGTACGGCGATATTGGGCGATAGTGATTGCGGATTTGACCTTGGCAGTGGTGGGTATTCATCGGTGCAAGGCATCGACGAGATTAGTGATCGGCGCGTGTTTAGCTGGGACGGCTTTGATGAATTTGAGGCGGGTTGGTTTGCGCGAGGGCGCCTGACGGTAACCAGCGGGGCCGCCAATGGGCTGACCGGGTTGATCAAGAACGACAAGTTTATCGCGGGCAAGCGGGTTGTGGAATTATGGGAACCTATCCGAGCCGAGATGCTGATCGGTGATCAGGTACATCTGGTTGCGGGTTGCGACAAGCGGTTTGAAACCTGTCGATTGAAATTCGCCAACCTGTTGAATTTTCAAGGGTTCCCAGACATTCCGGGCGATGATTGGTTGCTAAGCTTTCCCAGCGAGGATGGCAGCAATGCGGGCGGGAGCCTGAGATCATGACGTCTGGGTCGGAGATTGTGGAATTGGCGAGGGGGTGGATCGGCACGCCCTATCGGCATCAGGCAGCTTGCAAAGGTGGGGGCACTGATTGTCTTGGTTTATTGCGGGGCGTGTGGCGCGAGCATTTTGGCAGCGAGCCAGAAGCCGTGCCCGCCTATTCGATGGATTGGTCAGAACCGCAGGGCGAAGAGGCCCTATGGGGGGCAGCACTCCGCCATCTCACGCCTAAGGCATTGGGTGATGAGGCACCGGGGGATGTGTTGTTGTTTCGCATGCGGTCGGGGTCTGTGGCCAAGCATCTGGGCATTGCGGCACGGGTTTGCGCAGAGCCCTCCTTTATTCACGCATATTCGAGGCATTCGGTTGTCGAAAGCCCGTTGAGTACCCCATGGCGTCGCAGAATTGTTGCGCGCTTTGAATTTCCTGAGGAGTAGAGCATATGGCGACGGTAGTATTATCTGCAGTAGGGGCGATGGCTGGCGGCGCGATTGGCGGTACGTTTGCGGGATTGTCATCCGTCGCTGTCGGGCGTCTGGTTGGGGCGACATTGGGCAAATCCATTGATCAGCGGATCATGGGGCAGGGTGCGGATGTCATCGAAAGTGGCCGGGTGGATCGGTTTCGGATCACGGGGGCCGCGGAAGGCGAGGCGGTCAACGCGCTATACGGGGCGATGCGCATTGGCGGGCAGGTGATCTGGGCCTCGCAGTTTCAGGAAAATGTTGAAACTACGGGCGGTGGTAAGGGGTTGGGCGGCAACACGCAGCCGAAAACCAACGAATTTAGCTATTCGATATCCGTGGCAATTGCGCTGTGTGCGGGGGAAATCACACGGGTTGGTCGGGTCTGGGCGGATGGGCAAGAAATTGCGCCGTCTGATTTGAATATGCGGGTTTACACAGGCAGCAAAGATCAGCTGCCAGACCCCAAGATTGAAGCGATTGAAGGTGCGGGTTTGGTGCCTGCTTATCGGGGAACTGCCTATGTTGTGATGGAAGATTTGCAACTGGCGCAATTCGGCAATCGGTTGCCGCAGTTTTCGTTTGAGGTTGCGCGGCCTATGCCTTCTGAATTGGAAGGTGCTGCAAGTGACGTGACCCATGGTGTGCAGGGTATTGCGTTGGTGCCGGGCACTGGTGAATATGCATTGGCGACCACACCGGTATATTATCAGCATGGGCCAGGTCAAAGCACGGCTGCGAACCTTAACTCCCCCTCTGGCAAGTCTGATTTCGAAACCTCGTTTGAGCGGTTAACTGATGAGTTGCCCAACTGTGGCTCTGTGTCGATGGTGGTCAGTTGGTTTGGTAATGATCTGCGCTGTGGCAGTTGTGATATCCGGCCTAAGGTTGAGAATGCGGAATTTGACGGTGATATGGCGTGGAACGTGGCGGGCGAAACACGTTCAAGTGCTGCTGTTGTGCCCAAGCTGGATAACCGTGCTGTATATGGTGGCACGCCTACGGATGCATCGGTGATCGAAGCGATCAAGTTGATGCATGAGCAGGGCAAAGAGGTGATGTTCTACCCCTTTATTCTGATGGATCAACTGGATGGCAACGGGTTGGATGACCCGTGGAGTGACGCGTATCATCAACCGAAATTACCATGGCGCGGACGGATCACGCTATCTGAGGCCCCTGGTCGTGTTGGCAGCCCTGATGGTACAGCGGTTGCGGCCTCTGAGGTGGCGGGATTTTTCGGCACTGCGTCGGCTGGTGATTTTGTCGTGTCGGAAGGCACTGTCAGCTATAGTGGCCCGGCGGAGTGGAAATACCGTAGGTTCATTTTGCACTATGCTGCCCTTTGTAAAGCGGCTGGCGGCGTTGCATCGTTTTGCATCGGGTCCGAAATGCGTGGGCTGACGCAAATTCGCGGTATGGCGAACCAGTTTGTTGCTGTGCAGGAGATGATTTCGTTGCTGGCCGAGGTGCGCGCCATTCTTGGGTCAGAGACCAAGATCGGCTATGCTGCGGATTGGAGCGAGTATTTTGGGTATCATCCTCAGGATGGCTCTAATGATGTGTATTTCCATCTGGATGCTCTGTGGTCGGACCCTGAGTTGGATTTCGTGGGCATCGACAATTATATGCCGCTGTCTGATTGGCGCGATGGTGAGGATCACGCGGATGCCGAGTGGCGTTCGATCTATAATCTTGAGTATCTGAAGGGCAATGTTGCCGGTGGTGAGGGGTATGATTGGTATTATCATTCATCCGACGCAGAAGAGGCGCAGATACGCACAGATATCACTGATGGCACCCACAATGAGCCTTGGGTGTTTCGGTACAAAGATATTCGGAATTGGTGGAGCAATGCACACCATCACCGGGTTTCTGGAACACGCGACGCGTTGCCGACGGATTGGATTCCGCAATCAAAACCGATTTGGTTTACCGAGCTTGGCTGTGCGGCGATTGATAAGGGAACAAACGAGCCAAATAAGTTCCTTGATCCCAAATCGTCGGAATCTGACATCCCGAAATACTCCAACGGTCAGCGTGATGAATTCATTCAACGCCAATACCTGACTGCAATGTATGAGTTTTGGGGAGAGGCTGAGAATAACCCGGTTTCTGTGGAATATGCGGCCCCGATGGTGGATATGAGCAAGGCGCATGTATGGGCGTGGGATGCGCGCCCCTATCCACATTTTCCTAATAATCGCAGTCTATGGAGTGACGGTGGAAACTATGCGCGCGGGCATTGGCTGAACGGGCGTGCGTCGTCGCGTACGTTGTCGTCAGTTGTCGCCGAAGTATGCGAAAATGCGGGCGTGATATCCTATGATGTGAGTGAGCTGTACGGGGTTGTGCGGGGTTATGTTGTGCCCGAGGTGACAAATGCGCGTTCAGTATTGCAGCCTCTTATGTTGCGGTTCGGCTTTGATGCGGTGGAGCGGGACGGCACGCTGGCTTTTGCGATGCGGGATGGCAGATATGCGATACCGCTTGATCCAGAAACTCTTGTGGTGTCTGGCGAGTTTGACGGTGTTGAGGAGCGCTCGCGAGCGTCTGAGGCCGATATGGCGGGGCGCGTTCGAGTGAATTTCATCTCTGCTGAGGGTGATTTTGAGGCGGTGTCTGAGGAGGCCGTTCTGGCGGATGAGGCAACCCATGCTGTTTCCAGCAATGATATCCCCCTGAGCCTGACACGCGCAGAGGCGCGCCAAACCGCAGAGCGATGGTTGACCGAGGCGCGGGTTGCGCGTGAGGGGCTGCGGATTGCGCTACCTCCCTCAAAACTCGCGATTGGGGCAGGGGACATTGTTTCATTGCCGGGCCAAGGCGCTGGTCAGGATGGGCTGTACCGGGTTGATCGGGTCACACAGGGCGCGATGCAGATGTTGGATGCAGTGCGGATTGAACCCGAGGTTTATGTGCCCTCAGAGTTTGAAGATGAAAGTGGTTCACTCAAGGCGTTTGTGCCGCCTACTCCTGTCTTGCCACTGTTTATGGATTTGCCATTGCTAAGTGGGGATGAGGTGCCTCATGCACCGCATGTTGCAGTTACGGCGAAACCATGGCCTGGCACGGTTGCTGTGTATGATTCAGCCAGTGATGCCAATTATAGCCTGAACCAAATCATCAGCAGGCGCGCGGTGATTGGAACCACACAAAATGTGCTGCCAGCGGCCAAGTCTGGTTTGATTGACAACGGGGAATCTTTGCAGGTCCAGCTGATTACTGGGCAACTTGAAAGTGTTACTTGGGATGCGGTTTTGAGTGGGAGTAATCTTGCGGCAATTGGGGATGGAACTGCAGGAAACTGGGAGGTGTTTCAATTTCAGGATGCAGAGTTGATTGCGCCTGATACCTATTTGTTGACCAAGCGGTTGCGCGGCCAGACAGGAACCGATGCGTTGATGCCCTCGGACTGGCCAGTTGGTAGTTATTTTGTGTTGCTAAATAGCGCGCCTAGCCAAATAGAGCTAGCAAGCTCAAATCGCAATGTCGCGCGTCACTATCGCATTGGCTCTGCAAGGCGCGGATATGATGATCCGTCATACTCACACCTCATTGAGGCGTTTGCAGGCAACGGATTGCGGCCCTATTCGCCCGCACATCTTATCGCGAAGGTGCAAGCGAACGACGACCTTAATGTGAGCTGGATCAGACGTACACGCATTGATGGTGATAGCTGGGAATTGAGTGATGTTCCCGTCGGCGAGGAAAGCGAGGCCTATGTTGTGCGCGTCTTTGTCGCTGGAGCGCTCGTGCGTGAAGAAAGCGTCAATGATCCTGCATGGTCTTATCCGTTAGCGTCCCGCGTTGATGATGGGATTGTCGGAAGTTTGGCAACCATTGCTGTTGCTCAGGTATCTGCCCGATTTGGCAACGGGGTGTTTTCTGAGATTGAGTTAACGGCATAATTTGGAGGGACAATAATGCGATCTATTTTGCATGGCGATATTGTAGCTGCCGCGCGCGTTCTTTTGCGCGTGGCCCCCAAATTGCGGCGTCCTGTGTGTCGCGAGCTTTTGCAAGAAGCCGAAACAGCATTTTGGCACATGGAGACAGCGAAAAAAATTCATCGCCGTTGGGGAGATGGATCGTTAATGGCAGCCGCACAGGCCAGAGGGATGGACCCAGAACCCAGCCTAAGCGATGTTGATTATTGTAGTTGTCTAGAATTGGTTTTGCATGAGGTCATCAATTGGCGCAGTGACCGGCAGATTCCAATTTGAGTGCGCCGACCCAGTCTGCGCCTCAACAGTGCCTGATTGGCTCTTTGTACGACATGTCCAAATTTGATGTGAAACATTTGCATTCATATCTGTTATCTTATGTGCCACAGGTTTGAATTTGTGCGTGAGTGACTATGTTGTATAGTCAGGGCAACAAAGGATGTTGAGCCATGGCTAAAACCAATTCAAGAGTCACCCGTCTGGATCCTGTTTGGGAGCAGATTAAGCATGAAGCAGAAGAAGCGGTTAGAAATGAACCGCTTCTTGGCGGGCTTATTCATTCTAGCGTGTTGCACCACCGCACAATCGAGGGTGCGCTTAGCTATCGGGTTTCGCTAAAACTTGCTTCGGCAGAAATGTCAGAGCAAATTTTGCGCGAAATCAGCGATGAAGCATTTGAAAGTGATCCCGAATTGTCGATGTCCTCTCGGGCGGATCTTTCTGCGGTGTTTGAACGTGATCCAGCATGCCATCGATTGATGCAGCCTATGCTGTTTTACAAAGGATTTCAGGCTGTACAGTGCTATAGAGTTGCCCATTGGCTATGGCGCGAAAATCGCAAAGATTTGGCGTATTTCTTTCAGATGCGTTCATCTGAGGTTTTCGGAATTGATATCCATCCAGCCGCAAAAATCGGCCAAGGCATTATGATTGATCACGCCCATTCCATTGTGATCGGGGAAACTGCGGTTGTCGGAAATAACGTCTCGATGCTTCATTCCGTGACCCTTGGTGGTACTGGTAAAGAAGAAGAAGATCGTCACCCCAAAATCGGCGACGGCGTGCTGATCGGCGCAGGCGCCAAGGTGCTTGGGAATATCAAGGTCGGAAATTGCTCACGCATCGCGGCAGGTTCTGTTGTGTTGGAAGAAGTGCCTCCATGCAAAACCGTGGCAGGTGTGCCCGCGCGCATCGTGGGTGAGGCAGGCTGTGCTCAGCCCTCAGTCAGCATGGATCAAATTTTGAATCACTAAGTCGATGTATTAGGTATTAAATGGGCCACAGCACATGCTGTGGCCCATTTTTTTATGCGAGCATTCCCAGAGGATTTTCCAGATTGCTAACGATCGCATTAAGGAATTCTGCCCCTAACGCCCCGTCAATAACACGGTGATCCACTGACATTGTGACCGACATTACGGTTGCAATACCTAATTCGCCATCATCCCCGACAACCGGTTTTTTAACACCTGCGCCAACTGCCAAAATCCCCCCATGTGGCGGGTTGATGACCGCATCAAAGTTATCGATACCAAACATGCCAAGGTTGGAAATCGCAAAACTCCCCCCCTGATACTCATGCGGTGCCAGCTTGCGATTGCGCGCGCGCGCCGCAAGATCTTTCATTTCCGCAGATAAGGCCGACAGGCTTTTGCTTTCGGAATCTTTCAAAACTGGTGTGAACAACCCGCCTTCTATCGCAACGGCGACCGCCACATCCGAGGCCTTCATCTGCAAAACACGATCACCCGCCCAAACGGCATTTGCCGCAGGTACCGCTTGCAACGCCAAAGCACAGGCCTTGATGATGAAATCATTCACCGAAAGCTTCACGCCACGTGCTTCAAGCTGTTTGTTCAATTGTGCACGAAAGGCCAACAGTGCATCCAAACGGATATCACGCCGCAGATAAAAATGCGGAATGCTTTGTTTTGCTTCGGTTAAACGCGACGCAATGATTTTGCGCATCCCATCCAAAGGCACTTCCTCATACGAGCGCCCCTCATACATCCGCATTACAGCAGCGGCATCAGGGCCCATCGCCATCGCAACTGTCGAAGAAGTCACAGCAGGCGTAGCCGCTGGCGTTGTGGAAACTGCTACTGGTGCGGCTGTCGATGCCTCAACATCTGCTTTCACGATCCTTCCCCTAGGGCCGCTGCCACTAATAGCCGCAAGATCCAGCCCCTTATTCGCCGCAATACGCCGCGCTAAAGGAGAGGCAAACACACGCGCGCCAGAGCTCGCAACTAGGGCGTTTACCGAAGTAGGGAACGCCTTAACGCTCGCCGCAGGTGCCACATTTGCAACCGGCGCAGGGGCAACAGGTGCTGATGATTGCACGGGTGCCGCGCCGCTTACTGCATCCGCATCATCGCCTTCTTCCAACAGAATTGCGATTGGTGCGTTTACCTTCACACCCTCACTGCCTTCCACCACCAGGATTTTCCCGATCACGCCTTCATCAACAGCTTCGAACTCCATTGTCGCTTTGTCGGTTTCAATCTCGGCAATCACGTCACCGCTGGCAACTGTGTCGCCTGCTTTGACCAACCATTTTGCCAGCGTACCCTCTTCCATCGTGGGGGACAGGGCCGGCATTAGAATTTCAATAGCCATGGGGTGTCTCCTCAGCGATATGTCACTTGTTTAACGGCGGCGATCACTTCGTCGGTCGTTAACAAGGCGTGTTTTTCAAGATTGGCAGCATAAGGCATAGGTACATCTTTACCCGTGCAATTGATCACCGGTGCATCCAGATAATCAAAGGCCTTTTGCATAATAGTAGCCCCCAAATGGTTGCCAATTGACCCAACAGGCCACCCTTCTTCAACGGTTACACAACGATTGGTTTTCATTACAGATGCCAGCACCGTGTCGTAATCAATCGGGCGCAATGTGCGCAAATCAATCACCTCGGCGGAAATACCCTCTTCAGCCAGCTTATCCGCTGCCTCCAATGCATATCGCATCCCGATGCCAAAGCTGACGATTGTTACATCACTGCCCTCACGCCAAATGCGCGCTTTGCCAAATGGCACGGTGAAATCATCCATCACAGGCACATCAAAAGATTGCCCATAGAGAATTTCATTCTCCAAAAAGATCACCGGATTGGGATCACGAATGGCGCTTTTCAGCAACCCTTTGGCATCAGACGCTGAATAAGGCATCACAACCTTCAACCCTGGAATTTGCGCATACCAAGCCGCGTAATCCTGACTATGTTGCGCCCCCACACGTGCCGCAGCCCCGTTTGGCCCCCGAAACACGATCGAACATCCCATTTGCCCACCCGACATATACAATGTTTTTGCGGCTGAATTGATAATATGATCAATGGCTTGCATAGAGAAGTTGAATGTCATGAACTCGACAATCGGCTTCAGTCCACCAAAGGCAGAGCCAACTGCGATCCCTGCAAAACCGTGCTCGGTGATGGGGGTGTCAATCACGCGTTTGTTGCCAAACTCATCCAACAAACCCTGAGAGATTTTATAGGCCCCCTGATATTCAGCGACCTCTTCACCAATCAAATAGACATCTTCGTCGTGCCGCATTTCCTCGGCCATCGCGTCGCGCAGGGCCTCGCGGACAGTTTGCTGACGCACCTCTGTGCCCTCAGGCCAATCTGGTTCGATATTTGCTGCAATGACCTCTACCGGCGCTGTCACTGCCTGCGCAGCCACAGGGGTCGCAATCGCTGGCGCAGGGGCCGCAGCGGCACTTGCAACAGGGGCACCGGCCTCTTCGCCATCTGCCAACAATACAGCAATAGCAGTGTTAACCTTCACGCCTTCGCTGCCTTCTGCCACTAGAATTTGACCGATGACACCTTCGTCAACTGCTTCGAATTCCATCGTCGCTTTATCGGTCTCGATCTCGGCAAGGATATCGCCGGATTGCACCGTATCGCCTTCTTTCACCAGCCATTTTGCCAGCGTGCCCTCTTCCATCGTTGGCGACAGGGCGGGCATCAGTATTTCAATAGCCATCTCTTATATTCCTCTCACAACGACTTATGCGTAGATATCTGTCCAAAGTTCTTCCAGCGCCGGTTCCGGGCTGTTTTTGGCGAATTCCGCACTGTCGTTGACCACTGATTTGATCTCTTTGTCGATGGCCTTTAATTCGTCTTCGCTGGCGTGTTTTCCGGTCAGCAGCATGTCGCGAATTTGCTCAATCGGATCCCGCTCAGAGCGCATCTTCTGCACCTCTTCACGCGTGCGATATTTCGCCGGATCAGACATAGAGTGGCCGCGATAGCGGTAGGTTTTGACCTCTAGGATATAGGGCCCCTTGCCAGAGCGGCAGTGCGCAACAGCCTTATCCCCGGCCTCCTTCACACTTAATACATTCATGCCATCTACAGTTTCACCCGGAATGCCAAAGGCCGCCCCGCGTGTGTAAATGTCCGGGCTAGATGTTGATCGTGCCTGCGAGGTCCCCATGGCGTACTGATTGTTTTCAATCACAAAAACCACGGGCAAATCCCATAGGGCGGCCATGTTGAACGTCTCATAGACCTGTCCCTGATTGGCTGCACCATCACCGAAATAGGCAAATGTCACACGCCCGTTGTCTTTGTATTTATCGGCAAAGGCCAGCCCGGCACCCAACGGCACCTGAGCGGCAACGATCCCATGTCCCCCGTAGAAATTCTTCTCCTTTGAGAACATATGCATAGAGCCGCCTTTGCCCTTGGAATACCCGCCCTCGCGGCCCGTCAATTCTGCCATGACACCATCTGGGTTCATGCCGCAGGCCAGCATGTGACCGTGATCGCGGTAGGATGTGATGCGCTTATCACCTTCTTCGGCAGCGGCCTCCAGGCCAACAACAACAGCTTCCTGACCGATGTATAGGTGACAAAACCCCCCAATCAGGCCCATGCCGTATAATTGCCCGGCTTTTTCTTCAAACCTTCGGATCATCAACATTTCGCGATAGTATGTCTTCAGGTCATCGCCTGACACATTGGGTATCTTAGCAGCTTTCTTGGCGGCCATGGGCAGGCTCCCCCTAGAGAAATAGTTTAGTGTTAAACTAAATTCTACTCCAAGAACGCCTCAAGTGCGAGGAAAAAATAAACGCAATGAGATTGAGTATTATTAAGTAATGATAACAAATAGTTGCTGGGATTTTTATCAAGATACATCTGAATACACTCGGCGAAACGTCCCGTAGATCACGTTACCGAATTACGATTTCATCCGAACGGATCAACCCAAGCACATCCCGCGCCTGCTGATCTACAAGATCAAGATCTAGATAAGTATCTGATAGACGCTTGGTTAGATTTTCCATTCTGGCTACTTCGGCCTGCATGGTATCCAATTCCACTTGTAACGTCTGGGCCTCTGCCAAAACCTCCGCCCGACGAAACAACCCAAAATCACCCTGCACAGCGGCAAAGGTGAAATAAACTGCTAAGCTGAATGCGATCCCGAAAAACAGGATCACCCCAACGGCCGGGCGGGATTTTGTGACTGCCATAGTCTGCCTCAATAGTGGGGCCTTTGCGACCCTCTACACCCTGTATGGCATAGGCGAATCATCTTGTGAATCCCTTAATTCCGACCGACCGAAAATTTTATGCAGCAAATTCAAAATTGTCCCCGGATTCTCAACAAAGTTTTGTACAAAATCGGGGGGTGTTTTGTACAAAACGTACAAAACTTTTCACAAGAATGAAGGCAAAACCGGGCAAACCACCGTCGGCTTCTTTTGGCAAAAAATATCCCCGCCGGAGGCATCCGACGGGGCCATTTCAAACAGATTATTCAGGTGATGCACAGGGGGATCAGCCCGCGATTGAGGCCACATAGATGCTGTCAATTGTCGCTGCAATCGTTGTGTTGAAGGCATCATCATCTTGTTGCGCACTTAGCCCTTCGGTCAGCGCTCTTGAGAAAGATGCAATGATTCCAGTGTTTTGCGATAGGCGCGTGTTGGCCTCATCACGGGAATACCCGCCTGACAGGGCCACAACACGTTGAACCCGCGTATGTGTTACCAATGGCTGATACAGGTTCGCAACCTCAGGCAAGGTCAGCTTCAACATCACTTCCTGATCGCCTTCCAGCGCATCCAGTTGGGCTTGAACTTCGGCAAGCAAAATATTTTCCGCTTCGGCTTTGTCCGCGATAGAAATCGTCACCTCAGGTTCGATGATCGGAACCAACCCTTTAGCAATAATTTGTTTAGCAACTTCAAACTGTTGTGCAACATTCTTCTTAATGCCGACCTCGTTTGCCGCATCCACAACAGAGCGCATTTTGGTGCCATAAACACCCGCCGCAACTGCGCGATCCAATAGCGCATCCAGCTCTGGCATCGCTTTCATCAGGCGCACACCGTCGTGTTCTTCTTCAAGGCCTTTATCAACCTTTAGAAACGGTACAACACCGCGTTTTTCCCACATATAGGTCGCTGTGGGTTGTCCGTCGATTTCACGGTCCATTGTCATTTCAAACAGGATCGCGCCAACAACTTTTTTACCTGTAAATTCAGGAGCTTGTGCGATACGTGCCCGCATTGCGTGGATCTGGGCGTACATCTCATCGTCGCCATTATAGGCGTCACTTTCAACGCCATATAGGCTCAATGCCTTGGGGGTTGAGCCCCCGGATTGATCCAGTGCCGCGATAAAGCCTTGGCCCGCTTTGATAAGATCTGTTTGCGCCTGTTTCGTCATGTCAATCCGCCTTGAAAATGCATAGTTCGCGTTTGGCTGCTTCTAGTGCAGGCGCAGGAATGATGCAATCATGCTACCGCTAACATACTGTCAAAACAGTAGAAAACCTAAGGTAATAGAGCATTTTGCCGGTAATATTGGCCGTTCAATCTTGATCTAATGCAGCCACACCGGGCAAATCTTTGCCTTCCATCCATTCCAGAAAAGCCCCACCCGCAGTCGAGATATAGCTGAAGTCCATCGCGGCCCCAGATGCATTCAGTGCTGCAACTGTGTCACCTCCGCCAGCCACTGAAACCAATTGGCCAGACCGGGTTAGGGCCGCTGCCTTAAGAGCAGCGGAATTAGTAGCTAAATCAAAAGGTTCCAACTCAAACGCGCCAAGTGGTCCGTTCCAAATCAGCGTCTTGCTGGCTTCTAAAATACGATTGATCTGAGCAACGCTTTCCGGCCCGGCATCAAGGATCATACCATCTTGGGGGCACTCTTCAGCAGATAAAATCTGGTGCTCGGCATGGGCCTCAAATTTTTTGGCCACCACAATGTCAGTTGGCAACACGATATTGCAGCCACAGGCTTCGGCCTTGGCCAAAATCTCGACTGCGGTGTCTTTCATGATGCGCTCTGCCAGCGAAATACCGACGTTCATGCCCTTGGCCACAAGAAATGTGTTGGCCATGCCGCCGCCGATAATCAGGTTGTCGACTTTCGCGACCAGATTGCCCAAAAGCTCAAGTTTTGTTGAGACTTTCGCCCCCCCAACCAATGCCGTTACAGGGCGTTTTGGTTCTCCCAAGGCGCTTTCTAGCGCGCTTAGTTCAGCTTGCATCAGGCGACCTGCGCAGGCGGGTAGCAGACGGGCGAGGGCCTCTGTCGAGCTATGGGCGCGGTGGGCCGCTGAAAACGCATCGTTGCAATAGATATCGCCGAGCTTTGCCATGCCTTTGGCCAACTCGGGATCGTTTTTGGTTTCCCCGACATGAAACCGCGTGTTTTCAAGTAGTAACACCTGACCGGGCTGCAATGTTTCTGCCGCCAGTTCCGCCTCGGTGCCAACACAATCAGATGCAAACAACACAGGGGCCTCAAAGGCGCTCTCTAGTGCGGGGATCAACTGTTTTAGCGACAGGTTGGTGCGACGTTCACCTCCGGGGCGGCCAAAATGCGCCAACAAAATGGGGCGCCCGCCAGAGGCCAAAATATCGCGCACTGTTGGGGCAATGCGCATAATGCGCGTGGAATCTGTCACCGTACCATCCACGATTGGCACATTGATATCTACCCGCGTCAAAACGCGTTTACCTGCCAAATCCAGATCGTCCAGTGTTTTCCAAGCCATAATCGCCAACTCCATCGCAGTAATATTGCTGTGTTCATTATAGGAAACGTGCCGCAGGTCAATGCCACGCCTTGGCAATTGGGTCTGTCGTGATTAGGTTGCGCCAAATCATATAGACAGGAGCGCCCGATGGCCGAAATTAAAGATCCCGAGAACACCATCCTGATGGAACTAAAAGACGGCACAGTCGTTATTGAACTTTTGCCCGACATTGCGCCCGGTCATTGTGATCGCATGAAAGAGCTTGCGCGCTCTGGTCAATACGACAACGTTTGTTTTCACCGCGTAATTGATGGGTTTATGGCCCAAACTGGTGACGTTGCGAATGGCGACATGGAAGATGGCTTTAACATCCGTGCCGCAGGTACTGGCGGGTCCGATTTGCCAAACCTAAAGGCAGAGTTCAGCGGCATCCCGCATGACCGTGGCACCATTGGCGCTGCACGCTCGCAATCACCAGATTCCGCCAATTCGCAGTTCTTTGTCAACTTTAGCGACAACCACTTCCTTAACCGTCAATACACGGTTTATGGTCGTGTTATCAGTGGGTTGGAGCATGTAGATGCGATTGTTCGGGGTGAGCCACCTATGGAACCAGATCGGATGATCTCTGTCAAAGTTGCGGCAGATGCCGATGCGTAGTCTGGCATTCGCTTTGGCTCTTGTGGCCAGCCCTGCATTGGCGACAGGCATCCAAATTGAGGTTGAGGGAGAGGCCAACGGCGTTATCTCCATCGACCTATTGGAAGATGTGGCCCCCAAGCACGTTGAACAGATTGCTGGCTTGGCGTCAGAGGGTGCCTATGATGGCGTGGTTTTCCACCGCGTGATCGAGGGTTTTATGGCCCAAACTGGTGACGTTCAATACGGCAAAATGGGCGATGATATTTCCGGTGCGGGCAGGGGCGGTTCTGATCGTCCTGATCTGCCAGCGGAATTTTCTGACCTAGATTTTGACCGGGGTGTCGTGGGCATGGCGCGCAGCCAAAGCCCAAACTCGGCCAATAGCCAGTTCTTTATCATGTTTGATAAAGGGCACTTCCTAAACGGTCAGTACACGATTGTTGGTCGTGTGGTTGACGGCATGGATGTTGTCGATGCGATCAAACTGGGCAAAGGGCGTAACGGCTCAGTTATTGGTAAGCCGGACGTGATGAAAAAGGTAACTGTGACCGAGTAACTCGTTCACGTCTTTAGTCACTTTAGTGTGTGCGGGGTTCTGAAAGACCCCGCATTCGCGCATTCTGTCCATAGAATGACAGGAGTGCGCAGTATGTTTTGTAGATCCCTCATAGTCATAGGTCTGTTTTTGGCGGGGTTTGCCCACGCCGACCCATCTGTGTGGAAGCATGAATGGCCTGATACCGATTTCACCTCAACGACCATCACCAATTGGTCTGAGATTAAATCCGGTGGCCCGCCTAAAGACGGCATCCCGGCACTGAATGATCCTAGTTTTATTGAGGTCGCATCACAGACCGGAATTCAGGCCAGCGAACCTGTCATCACCGTTGAAATCACAGGGCAAATTCCGCGCGCCTATCCTGTACGGTATTTGATGTGGCATGAGATTGTGAATGATCGCATCGCGGATCGGCCAATCGCGGTGACCTTTTGCCCCCTGTGTAATTCAGCACTTACGTTTGAGCGTGAAACGAAGTTCGGAACCCTCACTTTTGGGGTGACAGGGAAGCTTCGAAACTCTGACATGGTGATGTATGATCGCGAAACCCAAAGCTGGTGGCAGCAGGCAGTTGGCACAGCCATAGCAGGTGAGCTAAGCGGCACTGAGCTGCGATTGGTGCCTAGCTGGATGGAAAGCTGGCAAGAATTCACGCAGCGCAACCCTGATGGGTTGGTAATGGCAGAGCCACCGTTCAATCGCAGCTATGGCAGCAATCCCTATCGCGGGTATGACAGTTTGCCCCGTCCGTTCCTGTATAACGGCGAGATGCCGCCGCATGGAATTTCCCCACTTGAGCGTGTGCTGCGCATTGGCAATTCGGCTTGGCCTTTGACGCGCCTACAAGAAAACGTGGTTTTGGTTGAGAAAGGTTACACAATCAGTTGGAAACCGGGGCAGGCGTCGGCCTTGGATACTGCTGACATATCCAAAGGGCGCGATATAGGTTCAATTCGCGTGAAAGATGCAGACGGCAACAACATCGCGCATGATGTGATGTTTGCCTTTGCCTACCATGCCTTTTGGCCAAAAGGGGTCTGGATGCTAGGACAATGATGTTTGGACAATAAAAAAGGCGCCCACATGGCGCCTTTGATAAATACCAGTGAATTCGGGTCTTAGCCCGCTTCGCTTGGTGCTTTTGGAATCGGCTTTGCTGAGCCTTTGTTATTCAAAGGATCATCTTGACGCTGAACAGAACCCTCAAAGTGAGCGCCGCTTTCGATAGCGATCGTTTTGTGGATGATATCACCCTCAACACGTGCTGTAGACGTCAGGCGTACCTTTAGGCCACGCACACGGCCGACAATACGGCCGTTGATCACAACATCATCGGCAATCACTTCGCCTTTGATAGTTGCACTTTCGCCAATCGTTAGCAGATGCGCGCGAATGTCGCCTTCCACTGTGCCTTCAACCTGAATGTCACCGGTTGTTTTCATGTTGCCTGTTACGTGCAGGTCAGATGATAAAATCGATGCTGGCGGTTTCGCCTTTGGGGCGGACGCCTTGAATTCAGTGGCTTTAGGAACGGCAGGAGCCTCAGGAGACGAGGGTTTGGATGCCTCAGAAGCTTTTGGACCGGGTTCGTTTATTTTGCTTTTAGAAAACATCTCTTGCTGCCTTGATAAAGATCATCGGATTCGTCGGCTTTCCATTAACGCGCACTTCGTAGTGCAAGTGCGTGCCAGTAGAGCGCCCAGAATTGCCCATATCACCTATACGCTCGCCACGCGAGACCCTTTGCCCGACTTTTACGCGGATTTTTGCCAGATGGGCGAAACGGGTCTCGATTCCAAACTCATGTTTGATTTTGATTAGGCGTCCGTAACCTGATCCCCAACCGGCGTGAATCACCACTCCGTCAGCTGTTGAGTAGACCGGTGTGCCATATGGTGCGGCGAAATCTGTGCCGTGGTGCATGCGTCCCCAACGCTGACCAAAGCCGCTGGTATAGCGGAATGCGCCTTTGAGAGGCACCGCAAAGGGGGCGGTTTCCGCCGCGATGCGATACATGTTCAACCGGTCCATCTGGTTAAGCAGGCGGTTCGCACGCAGCGCTTCTTCGCTCAAAGTGCCGCCGGTCGATGAAATCGCGAGTGGCGTCAACGGCCCGCCCTGACCGTTGTAGCCTTTCCTGACTTGCTTAAGCAGGGTGTCGGTGCTTAGACCGGCTTTTTTGAACATCGTGTCCAGCGGCTCGACAGAGACTGTCATGGCATCTTCGAGTTGGCGAAAAATCAAGTCGTTTTTCTCAGATTGTAACGCCATGGTCAGGCGCATTTCTTCTGTGGCCTCCAAAGCGCGTTTCGCATCTGCGAATACTTCATCTCTTTGCACAGCCGTTTCCGAAAGCGCATTCACAATCAGATTCATTTCTTCGAGATCACCAACCGCAGCGACATTTGCGTTAGAACCGGCCTCTTGCGTCAGCCCAGCCAATTCTTTTTTGGCCGTGTCGCGCTCATTGATAGAGCGTCTCAACGTCTTTTGGATGACCTCAATCCCTGTTTCCAATTCCCGACGGCGGGTCTCGGAGGAGAGCAATTGGGATTGCATCACCGATATCTGCTCAAGTGCAGAGTTGAAGCGATGTTGGGCGGCCAAGGCTTCTTCGGTGCGAATATCACGTTCAGAAGACAGCTCATTTAGCCGCAACTCATATGTTTGCTGATCGCGACGCGCCTGCTCTCGAAAGTTGCCAGACCCGATGCTATCCATCAATAAAATTGCCGTGGTGACGATGGACCATGCGATGATCAAACTGCTGCCAACAAAGGCAAACAGCTGAGTTTCCGACCGCAAACGGATAAAACGGGTGTCATTATCGGAGCGAAGGAAAAGACGGCGTTCCGGGAAGTAGCGCTCAAAGAATGAGTGCACACGAATGGCAAAACGTGTTCTCAACAGATGTTTCCTTTCCCCGACCCCAAAGCAGCAAAGGCGCCAAAAAGGCCGATAGCTGCGCGCAGTTATTAACTGTTGGTGAGCGTTGGAGCAAGAAGTTTGGTTTTCAGGGCAGAAATACCGCCCATTCCAAAGGAATTAGGCGGCTTTTTGCCGATATCGCATTTCCAATCAGGGGTCATTTGCCAATGGCCAGTAGAAATCAGGCGGTATGCCCGCATCCGCACGTTTCTCTTCGTTGAATGGTGGTTTTAGGGAGCCGTGAAAATATTGCCGTACCAGTTGGTGAAACACGTCTTTGGGATCAAAATTATTCCGACCACACAAGAAGTTAAACCACTTAGAACCATAGGCCACATGCGAAACCTCTTCGGCATAAATCGTTTCCAACGCTTCAATGGCATTCTGAAGTTTTGCCCGGCGAAAGACCTCTATCATACCGGGGGTGACATCCAATCCACGCGCTTCAAGCACCATTGGCACCACGGCAAGACGCCCCATCAAATCCTCTGCGGTGTCTTCGGCGGCGCGCCACATGCCCTGATGCGCAGGCAGGTCGCCATAAAAACTACCAAGGCTTTCAAGGCAATCACACATGAGATTGAAGTGCTTTGACTCTTCATCTGCGGCCTTAACCCAATCATCATAGAACCCGATCGGCATTGGTGTATCTGTGAAGCGGGCAATGATATCCCAGTGTAAATCAACCGCATTCAGCTCGATATGAGCAACGGCATGCAATAACGCGATCCGCCCCTGAGGGCTGCCGGGTTTGCGTTTGGGCACCTCACGCGGGCTCAAAAGCTCTGGTTTTGCAGGACGGGCAGGCTGGTCAGGAGGTGAGGCCTGCCCGATTGGCGTGTCCAAATTATTTTGCCGGCGGTCAAACCAATCACGTGCATAGCTGCGTGACAATTCGGTTTTTTCGCGGCCATCGGCGGTGGTCAAAACATTGACGGCCATCTCTGCAAGAGGGGTAATCATGATTGGTTCTGCACTTCTGCAAGCACCTCTTCGACGTGACCCGGCACTTTGACCTTACGCCACTCTTTCACGAATTCGCCGGTCCCTGAAATTAGGAACGTCGATCTCTCGATACCCATGAATACCTTGCCATACATCTTTTTCTCGCGCCAAACACCGTATGCCTCGCAGACAGTGCTGTTCTCGTCTGACAACAGAGGAACGGCCAAATCTTGCTTGTCGCGAAATTTTGCATGGGAGAGCAGGTCATCTTTGGATATGCCGAACACATGTGCCCCCGCGGCTTGAAAGGCAGCAAGGTTTTGCGTGAATGCGATTGCTTCGGTTGTGCAGCCGGGGGTGTTGTCGCGAGGATAGAAAAACAGAACAACCAGCGCAGGCCTGAGTGCTGACAATGTTACTTCGTTGCCATCCGTATCAGGCAGCGTAAAATCGGGCGCGATAATTTCTTTGTCCGGCATGGATAGGTTCCTTGGTGCTGCAATTTCTTAGGTGTATGGTAGTGATGTTCGAGCAGCAAGAATGCAATCCAAATGCGGGTCGTGGCCCTATAAATGACAATAACTGACCCAGATAAATCTGAAAAGAGACCGCCCCGCCGTCGGCGCATTGGCCTTTGGGTCATGTTGAGTGTGGTGGCATTGGCGTTTGTTGCCGGAATTGTTCTGTTAGGGGCGATCGGGCGGCCCGTCGCCATTCCTGATTGGATCAATACCAAAGCACAAAGTCGTATTACCAGCCTGTTACCGGGAAATGAGGTGACATTTGAGACCGCGACACTGTTGATCGAAGATATTTGGCAGCGTCGTTTTCGATTGCAAAATGTTGTTGTTACAAATGCGTCAGACCATACAGAGGTCAGATTTTCTGAGTTGGATACAGCGTTGTCGCTGACGGCGCTGATGGACGGGCAGGTGGCCCCCAAAAGCATTGCCCTAAGTGGTGTCTTTGTAACGCTGCGGCGTGACGTTACAGGACAAATCAATATATCCCTTGGCAACGCGGGACAGAATTCCGACGAAAGCAAAAATCTCAGTACCATGCTGGCTGGATTGGATGCGGCACTCGCGCAGGACCAATTGCGGCATCTCAGAACAATCGACATCGACTCTGTGACATTGCGCTATGAAGATTTGCGAGCGCAACGCGGTTGGACTGTGGATGGCGGGCGCATGAAGCTGATCCGCTATGGGAAT
The DNA here is from genome assembly GCA_964021645.1 of uncultured Cognatishimia sp. Taxonomy (GTDB): domain Bacteria; phylum Pseudomonadota; class Alphaproteobacteria; order Rhodobacterales; family Rhodobacteraceae; genus CANLDA01. Next base: position 52,662 of record CAXIAD010000008.1, read on the forward strand.
ACATTGTCAATTAGTGCAGATTTGGCGTTACTTAGTGGGCGGGATTACGCGACCACATTGGTTGTCGATTTCTCCAAAGAGTTGGGCGAACGTCAGGCCGAGCTTGCAGTTACATTTGAGGACATGGCCTCAACAGACATTGCTTCTCAATCACCTGCTTTGGCGTGGCTTGATATCCTAAAGGCCCCAATTTCAGGTGCGTTGCGCCTGAATGTAGAGCAAAGCGGTGAGCTGGGCGCGCTACAGGCCAGATTGCAAATCGGCGAAGGGGTGCTTCAGCCCAATGATGCGGTCCGCCCTATCCCGTTCAGATTCGCAAACAGCAATTTTGCCTATGATCCTCGGGCGCAAGAACTGTCATTTGACGAACTCTCAATTGTCAGTGAATGGATCAGCGTACGTGCTGCTGGCACAGCCCAGATAAACGGTTTGGAAACTGGCTGGCCAGAGGAATTGGTTGCGCAATTTCAATTGTCAGAGTTTTCGGGCAATCCAGCAGGGCTGTTTGATCAACCCGTCGCAATGGAGCGTGTGGATCTGGATTTCCGTTTGAAACTCGACCCTTTCGATCTGACCCTTGGGCAAATGACAATCCAGGATAGCGGGCAACGTCTTGTTCTTGGCGGGCAACTCAGTGCTTCGGGGGAGGATTGGACGCTGGCGCTTGATGGACATATGGATGCATTGGAATCAGATCGGTTGATGGCGTTGTGGCCGTCGCGCACATCGCCCAACACTCGAAACTGGCTAAATCAAAACGTGTTATCGGGCGCGCTTAGTGACATCAATCTTGCTGTGCGCTCTAAACCGGGCTCAGCTCCAGATACCTATCTGGATTTCAAGTTTGCTGATGCAGATGTCCGGTTTCTAAAAACGCTGCCTGCGGCTGTTGGGGCAAGCGGATATGCCACTTGGGAAAATGAGCGATTGGTCGTTGTCGCCGAAAGTGGCGTTGTGCCTGCCGCTGAGGGGGGCGAAATTGACATTTCAGGAACCGCTTTCGTCGTGCCCGATGTACGGATCAAACAAACTCCGGCAGAGGTGAATCTGAAGACCTCGAGCACGATCACCGCCGCATTATCTATGCTTGATCAGCCCCCGTTTGGGTTCATCAGCAAAGCAAAACTCCCCGTCACCCTTGCTGATGGGCGTGCGGATATTGCTGGCAAAATTAAGTTGCTGCTCGTGAAAAACTTGCCAGTAGAAAGCGTGTTGTTTGACCTTACCGCAGAGCTAAGCGACGTTTCATCAAGGGTCTTAGTAAAGGACAAGTTGCTGTCTTCTGTCGCGCTGACTGCGCGGGCCACTGAAAAAGAGGTCAGCATCTTTGGGCCGGGCCGCATCGGCAGTGTGCCTTTTGAAGGTGTCTGGAAAATGGGGCTTGGCGCGGAACGCAGCAATCAAAGCACCATTGATGCGACACTGGAACTTAGCGAACGCTTTGTCGAAGAGTTCAGGATCGGCTTGACCTCCGACATGTTCTCAGGGATTTCTACAGCACAATTGCACATAGATTTGGTGCAAGGGAGCGACCCTGCGTTTAGTCTGACATCTGATTTGCAAGGCGCAGGCCTAAAGATGGCACCGCTTGGCTGGCAAAAATCTAAATCACAAAGTGGCAAGTTAGTGGTTGTCGGCAAAATGACCGCCCCCCCCACGATAGAAAGTATAAAACTGGATGCCGCCGATCTAAGTTTGAGCGGCACAGTAAAATTGACACCCATTGGCGGCTTGCACAGTCTTGCGTTTGATAATCTCAAAATTGCTGATTGGTTATCGGTACAAGGCCGGTTGGTTGGGCGTGGTCCCCAAAATGCGCCAGAAGTTGTGGTGACGGGCGGACGAGTGGATATGCGACGGGCACCGCAAAACGTTGCGCAAGCCTCATCAGGTAATAGTGTTTCAGGTCCGATCAATGCCAAACTGGATATCGTTCAGGTATCTGACGGCATTGCCCTGCATAATTTGACGGGTGCATTTTCGACAACGGGTGGCATGTCGGGCAATTTCAACGGCAGCGTGAACGGGGGCGCACAAGTCACTGGTGTA
>CAXIAD010000009.1:0-52933 GCA_964021645.1 uncultured Cognatishimia sp.
CGGCACGATGTTGAGCGCCCCGGCTGGCAGCCCTGCCTCCTGCGCAATCGCACCGTTTGCAACATGCGGTATTGACCGCCCGCCGATTTACGTCACCACCCATGCCGGGCATTGATGCTGCCCAGTTACGCAAAGCCGCCTGGGCGGAATCAACAGTGCGTTTTGATTATGCAGACGCCAATGGTAATCAAACCCAAAGAGAGGTCGACCCCCTGTCGATCGTATATATGCAATCCAGCCATTGCTTGTTGGCGTGGTGCCATTTACGCAAAGATTTCAGAGCGTTCCGGCTAGATCGCATGCAAGCGTTTTCGGTGACACAGCGTTCATTCAGGCCCCGGCGTGTGCCAATGTTGCGCGACTATCTGGAACGTATGCGCAAAGAATCGTCGAAATAACCTTGCTAATTTTTGATTGCTTCCAGAATTGAAACAATCGCGTTAGCATACACACCAATAACACGAGCAAAGAGGCACCTCATGCACGTCAATACATTTGCGATGGCTGCGATCTATTCGCTAGTGGCGGGCTCGCTACAGGCAAACGCCCCACATGAATCACTGCGGCCCATTTTGCGGCCTGCGCAGGGGTCGGAGATGGCGGGAGCTGCGATAATCACCGCATCCTATGTGCCGCCCGTGACATCGCTGCGTCCCGTTGTGCGCCCGGATGCATTTGTAGCGTCCCCTGCCAAGCCGGCAGCTGTAAAGGACACAGGGTTTCGTAATTGGATCAAAGGCTTCCGTGTACGCGCGTTGCGTGCTGGGATCAGTGGCAGAACCTTTGATCAGGCGTTTCAGGGCGTGCAGTTTGACCCAAAAATCATCAAACGTGACCGCAACCAATCGGAATTCACCAAGACGATTGGAGAATACCTCGCCTCTGCCGCCTCTGAAACCCGCATCAAAAACGGTAAGGCTGCGCTGCGTAAACACAAGCGTAAGCTAGACGCAATTGAGGCCAAGTACGGGGTCGATAAAGAGGTGGTCGTGGCGGTTTGGGGCATGGAAAGCGCCTATGGCAATTATCGTGGCGACACACCGATTATTGAGGCGTTGGCGACGCTTGCCTATGATGGGCGGCGTGGAAAATTCTTTGAGGCGCAGCTTATAGCGGCGTTAAAAATCCTGCAAAACGGCGACACCACGCCGCGCAACATGACCGGTAGCTGGGCGGGTGCCATGGGGCATACCCAGTTTATTCCGACATCGTATCTGGCCTTTGCTGTAGATTTCACAGGCGACGGAAAACGCGATATTTGGTCGGACGATCCCAGTGACGCATTGGCCTCCACAGCGGCCTATTTGGCGAAATCAGGCTGGAAATCGGGCGTCCCGTGGGGTGTCGAAGTCACTCTGCCAAAGGGGTTCAGCTATTCGCATTCTGGGCGCCACATTAAGAAAAAACCCAGCGTTTGGAGTAAGTTAGGCGTTAAGGGCGTGAATGGTCGAGCCGTGCCAGACTATGGTGAGGCATCCCTGATGTTGCCCGCCGGAGCCAACGGCGTGGCGTTTCTGATCTTTCGGAACTTTAGGGCGATTGAGCGATATAATGCGGCGGATGCCTATGTGATTGGCGTCGGTCATCTGAGTGATCGCCTAAAAGGAAAGCCTGCATTTTCTGCCAAATGGCCAGACGGTGATCGCGGGTTGAAGCGTGCGGAGCGTAAGGAATTGCAGATTCTGTTGGCCCGCAAAGGATACAACGTCGGCCCTGCGGATGGAAAGATCGGGGCCAAGACATTGGCGGCTGTGAGAGCCTATCAGGCGGCAAATGGGTTGATTGCGGACGGCTATGTCTCGCACACATTGTTGCGCAAATTGCGTTGATGCGGGGCCAGTGAAAGTGGCGAATTGCCACTTTCGACCGTTGAAACGTACATTTCAAACTGCGCATCAGTATTGACAGAACAATAGCAAAAGGCCCGATCGTTTGACCGGGCCTTTTGTCGTTTGAGATGAGGGCGAAAGCCTTAGCTTGGGCTAAGACCGCGCAACCTTTCGGAGCGGCGACGCAGCAACTCTACCGTTGTTAGAAGCATGATCGAGATACCCACAAGGATCGTCGCCACAGCGAGGATCGTCGGGCTGATCTGCTCGCGTAGACCAGTGAACATCTGCCATGGCAGAGTTTTCTGCGACGCAGAGCCAACAAAGAGCACAACCACAACTTCGTCAAATGAGGTGATGAAGGCAAAGAGGCCACCCGAGATCACGCCAGGCATAATCAAAGGCATCTGGATTTTGAAGAAGGTGGTCACCGGATCGGCACCCATATTCGCCGCAGCACGGGTAAGTGAGCGGTCAAACCCAACCAATGTCGCCGTCACTGTGATGATCACAAAGGGAATGCCCAAAACAGCATGCGCCAGGATAACTTTTACATAGCCAACGAAGTTCTTTGGCAAGCCAAGTGTCCCTTCGAGCCAATTGCCGATGTCGGAGTAAAAGAAGAACATGCCGGTCGCCGAGATGATCAGCGGCACGATCATCGGAGAAATCATGATCGCCATGATCGCCCGTCGGAACGGTACGTGGCTTTGGCTGAGGCCAACGGCGGCCAAGGTGCCCAAAGAGACCGAGATAACGGTGGCGATTGGCGCGATCGTCAGCGAGTTTTTGAACGAGCGTTGCCATTCGTTGTTGCTAAAGAAATCCTGATAATGCTTGAGCGAGAAGCCAGCCGGATCAAGGCGCAGCATTTCAGGAGTAAAGGTGAAGAAGTCCTGCGCGTTGAACGACAGCGGCATGACCACGAGAATAGGCGTGATCAGGAACACAAAGATCGAGCCACAGATCACCCGGAAGGTATAGAACCAAAGCACCTGACCCGCAGTGAGATAGGGGTGCACTTTGGCGCGGTAACGCCCTTCGTAGAGCCAATAGGTGAACCAGTTGTAGAACCAGCCTGCCGCGGCCCCGACAATCAATAGGGGCAATCCGCCAAGCACGAAGCCCAGTACTCCAAGACCCGCGATTGATATCCATTTGGCAAGTGGCTCGTTCTTGAGAACGAAGATGGATGCCACCGCCATAAGCGTGACCAATATGGCCCCGATGACAAGGCCGATGAAGCCCGATCCATTGGCGGTGCCGACAAAGAGGCCCAAAAAGGCGCCCGATGCGGCAACTGTTGGAAGGACAAGCGACATAGGCTTGCGCGAAATAGGTGTGAGTGCAGCCATTGTCGTTACCCCAGTTTCACGTTGTCGATGCCGACGATTTTATCATAGGCCCAGTACAGGATCAGGACGACCGCCAGAAGAACCGTACCCAATGCCGCCGCTAGACCCCAATTCAGAGAACTGGAAATGTGATAGGCGATCCGGTTGGAGATGAAGACACCTTTGGTGCCGCCAACGATTTCCGGGGTGATGTAAAAGCCGATGGAAAGGATGAATACCAGAATGGATCCCGCGCCGATGCCCGGCACTGTTTGTGGGAAGTACACTCTCCAGAATGCTGTCCAGTTGGTCGCGCCCAGTGATTTCGCCGCCCGCAGATAGGTTTGCGGAATGGTCTGCATCACCGAATACATGGGCAGGATCATAAATGGCAGCAAGATATGCGTCATGGTGATGATTGTACCAAATTCATTGTTCATCAACACCAATCGCGAATCATCGCCAACAAGGCCCAGCCAGACGAGCACCTCGTTGATGACACCCTGCTGTTGCAGCATCACTTTCCAAGCGGATGTGCGCACCAATAGGGATGTCCAAAAGGGCAGCAGTACAAAGATCATCAGGATATTTGCAGTGCGTGAAGGCAGGTTGGCCAGCAACCATGCAACAGGATAGCCCAAGAGGATGCAGGATCCCATGATGGCAAGCGACATGATCAACGTGCGCTTAAACAGTTTGATCAGAATCTTCTTGTCTTCAGGCTGTGACTGCGCGCCTTCGGGTGTGCGCTGCATATCAATGGCGTTCAGGAAATAACCATTGGTTTTGAGCACCGAGTGGGTTTTTATCACGCGCCATGTCTCAACTTCACCCCAACCTTCGTGAATGCCGATCAAGGTATCTTTGAACGGTCCATCGGTTGCGGGGTCGAGTTTCTTAATTTTACGGCCTGATTTACGGAACATCGACGACATGCCCGTCTGTTCATAGTTCAAACGCGAGCCAAGTCGTGTGTGACGTTTGGCTTTGATCGCGACGACCATGTCGGCAACAAAGGCGGAATAAATCGCCTCGTCCGGTAGTTCGCCGGAATTTGAATCCCAGTTTTGCAGGGCCTCAACAGTGAGCGGGATCGTGTCAGACACCATCTCGTTATCAATGGAGCGCGATAGCATGGCACCGATGGGCCAAATAAAGGACACCAAAACGAAGATCAGCAAAGGTGCGATCAGCATCAAAGCGCGTGCTTTTTGCATTCTGAGGGCGCGCGCCAGGCTTTTCTTGAGCGGCGTGCCATCCGCTGCAAGCACCGGGCCGCCTTTGGATGTTGTTTCGTTCATGTCGTCCCCGTCGTTTTGTTATTTTTGTTTGTTATTCTGAGCAAAGGTAAAAACGAATATGGGTGGAAGAGGCCGGTTCACGGCCCCTTCCATATTCAGATCAGAGATCTTATTTCGCCAACCAAGCTTGGAATTTTGCATCCAAGTCGTCACGGTAGTCTGCCCAGAACTCATAGTTGTAGAGGAATGTGTTCTTTGCGTTGTTAGGATCGGTAGGCATGTGTGGCGCCATGTCGATACCCAAGTCTGCGTGCTTACCAACCAATGGAGCGGAAGATTTACGGGCTGGGCCGTAAGAGATCCACTTAGCTTGATCCGCCAGACGCTGTGTGTCTGTTGCGAACATGATATAGTCTAGGGCGCGAGCTTGACGCTCTTCGCTTAGACCGGCGGGAATGATCCAACCGTCAAGGTCAAATACTTGCGCATCCCAAAGCATGCCAACAGGCTGGTTCTGCTCTTCGATTACTGAGAACAGACGGCCATTATATGTAGAACCCATAACCACTTCGCCATCGGCAAGAAGCTGAGGTGTATCTGCACCAGCTGACCACCAGATTACGTCGTCTTTGATGGTGTCCAGTTTCGCCAATGCGCGATCCTGACCTTCTGGAGTTGCCAGAACATCATAAACGTCTTCTTTTGCAACACCGTCGCAGAGCAATGCCCATTCGACGTTATTGATTGGACGTTTTTCAAGCGAACGCTTGCCAGGATATGCTTCTGTATCGAAAACAGCACAAACAGAAGTTGGCGCAGTGTCGCCCACTAGGTCTTCGCGATATCCGAATGTTGTTGAGTAAACGATGCTTGGGATGAAGCACTCGGAGACCAGCAGGTCGCCGAAATCTTCGGATGCTTTGGTGCCGTCTGGCGCATCTGCAAGCTGAGTGTCGGCGTCGATTTCCATCGCCAGACCTTCGTCACACAAACGCATGGCGTCCGCAGCAACAACGTCAACAACATCCCATGTGATGTTGTTCGCTTCGCTCATGGCGCGCAGTTTTGCGACGGCTTCAGCAGAGCTGTCGTCGTTGAGGATCGTAACGCCAGTTTTGGCTGAGTAGGGATCGTGATACGCATTCTTTTGTGATTTCGAATACGCGCCACCCCAAGAAACGATTGTCATTTCTTCGGCGATTGCCGCAGGTGCAACCATTGCGGTTGTGACTGCAAGCGCTGTCAGTGTTGTTAGTTTCATTTACCTCTATCCTTATTGTGTTTTTTAGATGTTGTTGATTGATCCCCCGGTCTTTGCCGGGGGTTCTCTTTATTGGCGCGCAAATTATGCGTCGAGCGCGCGGCAATCTTCAGGCAACCAGCCAATTTCAATCTGGGTGCCGGGTTGTAGGCGCACCTGATCTGGCGCGTTACGGGTTTTGATGATGAATTCTTCGTTACCAGCAACACGCAAGCGCGTACGGAAGATGTCACCCATATAGATGAATTCCAGCACTTCCGCTTTTAGAGTGTGCGCGCCTTCTGGCATGCGTTCCTTGTTATATTCAACGCGCTCTGGGCGAATTGAAACACGGGTACGCTCACCAGGTTTGGAGACGTTGATCGGTTTAGCGTTGATCAGATCTCCATCATCCAACTGCACCAATGCGATGCCGTTGTTGATCTCTTTGATAGTACCTTCGAGCGTGTTGTTTTCGCCGATGAACTGCGCAACAAAGCTGTTTTCCGGCTCTTCATACAAAAGATCCGGTGGGGCCAACTGTTGAATGCGACCATCCTCGAACACGGCAACGCGGTCAGACATTGTTAGCGCTTCGGTTTGGTCGTGGGTCACATAGACCACGGTGATGCCCAAACGGTGCGCCAAATGTGTGATTTCAAACTGCATCTTTTCACGCAGCTGTTTGTCGAGCGCACCCAGTGGCTCATCCATCAAAACCAATTCAGGTTCAAACACCAAGGCGCGCGCAAGGGCGACACGCTGTTGCTGACCACCTGAAAGTTGTGCAGGACGACGACCACCAAAGGCCCCCATTTCAACCATATCCAACGCGCGCATCACTTTTGCTTCGCGATCAGATTTGCCCATCTTGCGAACTTCGAGCGGGAAGCTGAGGTTCTCTGCGATGGTCATGTGCGGGAAGAGTGCGTAGTTCTGAAACACCATGCCGATGCCGCGTTTGTGCGGTGGAATGTTGTTAATAGAAACGCCGCCCAGCCTGATATCGCCGTGCGTTGCCGTTTCAAAACCCGCCAACATCATCAGGCAGGTCGTTTTGCCAGAACCTGAGGGGCCAAGCATCGTCAGAAACTCGCCGCGAGGCATGGTGAGATTAAGATCTTTGACGACTAGATTTTCGCCGTCATAGCTTTTTTGTACGCGTTCGAACTCGACGAAAGCGCCAGTATTTGCAGCATCAGCCAAAAGGCGGCTCCCTGATTTTGTGTACGGGCAGTATTTTCTGCACTTGTGGAGTCAATGTAAGCATATCTGTCCAGCAGGATGCAAGATTTTGATCTTGTTTCTTAGCCTAGCGTTCAAATTAAACGCATTTGGACTGTTTGCGGCACATTTTCGAGATTTTTCGTCATTTTCCACCTTCAAAACGAGTAATTTTCTCGGAGAGGAATCAAAAAAGCGACATAAAATGTTTAAGCGGCGTGTTTGATACGCAAGAAAAGAAATGCTCATTAGAGGTGATTATTTACATTGTTAAGTAAAAACGGGCATTTCTGCCCGCTTTTGGTGACACGATCACTCTGCGGCTTTGTAGAGACCTGACGCCTTAATAATCTCCAGACATTCATCAAGTGATTTGATCGCACGTTCGATCAGAATATCAATCTGGTCTTTGGTGATCACGAGCGGCGGAGAAATGACCATACGGTCCCCGACATGGCGCATCACGAGGTTATTCGCAAAGCAACGCTCTCGGCAAATGTAGCCAATTTGGCCGCCTTCGGCAGCAAAGGAAGCGCGTGTTTCTTTGTCGGGTGTCAGGGCAATGGAACCCATCATGCCAACGATGCTCACTTCGCCTACGAGCGGGTGATCGGCCAAAGCCTCCCATTTTTCTTTTAGGTAGGGACCGGTCACATCGCGCACATTTCCGACGATATTTTCTTCTTCCAGGATACGCAGGTTTTCCAATGCGACCGCAGCCGCGACCGGGTGACCGGAATAAGTGTAGCCGTGATTGAATTCTCCGCGGCCAATGACCTCGGCCAGCTCGTCTGTGACAATGGAGCCGCCGATGGGCACATAGCCTGAGCTGAGACCCTTGGCGATCGACATGATATCTGGGCGAATGCCCACGGTCTCGCTGCCAAACCAATTGCCAGTGCGACCAAAACCGCAAATCACTTCATCCGCGATGAGCAGGATTTCATATTTATCACAGATGCGCTGGATTTCTGGCCAATAGGTCGAAGGTGGTATGATCACCCCACCTGCGCCCTGAATTGGCTCTGCGATAAAGGCGGCAACGCGGTCTTCGCCAAGATCGAGAATGGCCTTTTCCAGCTCTTGCGCGCGGGCCAGACCGAAATCTTCTGGTGACATGTCACCACCTTCGGCCCACCAATTTGGCTGGGGAATATGGTGAATGTCAGGAATAGGCAGGCCGCCCTGTTCGTGCATCGGGATCATCCCCCCAAGGCTGGCCCCGGCGAGGGTTGAGCCGTGATAGGCATTTTGGCGGCTGATAATGATATTCTTGGTGGGTTGTCCCTTAACAGACCAATAATGGCGCACCATGCGGACATTAGTGTCATTCGCCTCTGAGCCGGAACCTGCATAGAAAACGTGGTTCAAGGGGCCCGGTGCCAGCTCTGCCAGCTTGGCCGAAAGTGCGATAACGGGAACATGGGTTGTTCCGAAAAACGTGTTGTAATAGGGCAGTTCGCGCATTTGACGCGCCGCTGCGTCCGCCAATTCGTCACGCCCGTACCCGACATTCACACACCAAAGCCCGGCCATCGCATCAAGAATTTCGATGCCTTCGGAATCTGTAAGATAAACGCCCGAAGCGCGGGTGATGACGCGTACGCCTTTTTCACCTAGTTCTGCGTTGGCAGAAAATGGGTGCATGTGATGTGCCGCATCCAAGGCCTGTAGTTCAGCCGTTGGCATATGATTTGTGATCGCATTCATGACGAACCTCGTTAGTATAGAAATCAACGGATCAGGACGTCCGCGGTGTCATTGCTCAGAATATGATCAAATTATTCATTGTCAACTGGCCTCGAAGGTCAGTCGGCATGCTCCAAGGCGTAGCGCATTTGCTCCATCCCTTGCAGAACATCCTCACGGATGGCGCGTGCCGCCCGATCGCAATCACCTGCACGCATAGCATCCAATGTCTCTTTGTGTTGGTCGGGTAAATTTTGTGTCCCCATGCGCCCACAAACGATCCGCAGGCTGGGGCCATAGCGCAGCCAAATCCCGTCTGCGAGCTCGCTTAGAATCGGTGAGTCGGAAATTGAGTAAAGCTTGGAGTGGAAAGCATAATTTTCTTTGAGGTATTCCCCAACATCCCCTTTGGCGATCGCGATATCCAGTTTCTTGTCGATCTCTGCGAGGGCTTCCAGATCCTTTTGAGTGGCGCGTTGTGTCGCCCTAATGGTCAATTGCGGCTCAATTGCCTGCCTAGCGAAGATTAATTCCTCGATGTGGGCAGGCGTCATGACCGGGACACTGACCCTGCGATTGCCCTGAAACTCCAGCGCGCCCTCGGCTGTTAAACGACGAATCGCCTCGCGTACTGGGGTCATACCGGCCCCCAATTGTGCGACAAGCCCCTGAATCGTCACCGGTTGACCGGGCGCAAGCTCCCCAAAAAGAATCAGATTTCTGAGGTGATGATACACCTGCTGATGCGCCGGTGCGCCTTTGGCATTTCCCCTTACATCTGATGCAGTTGGAGGCACTTCAGCGAGCCTATTCATTTATGTAAATCCCATCCATTCCAGACTTTGATGTGCAGTTTAACCGCGCTGATCGAACAATGCTATATTGCTTTACGATGAAAAGTTTGATCAAATTAAATTGTGAAACTAATGATCGGGGTGGTTTAATCCCTGACGTTCAACGGGAGACTACTATGAAAAGAACCTTGCTGACCCTGACAGCGACCGTGGCATTGACTGCGATGGCTGCCAGCGCTGAAGAAGTGCGCGTCTATAACTGGTCGGATTACATCGACGAAGACCTGCTAACTAAATTCGAGGCCGAAACGGGTCTTAAACTGATCTACGACGTCTTTGACAGCAACGAAGTGTTGGAAACAAAGATGCTTGCGGGCGGCTCGGGCTATGATGTTGTGGTGCCATCAGGGACATTCCTACAACGCCAAATCACGGCGGGTGCATTCCAGAAACTGGATATGGGCAAACTGCCTAACCATGCCAACATGTGGGACGTCATCGAGGCACGCACCCTGCAATACGATCCTGAGAATGCCTATTCCATCAACTATATGTGGGGCACAACGGGGATCGGCGTGAATGTCGGCAAGGTTACTGCGCTGCTGGGCGATGATGCGCCGCTGGATAGCATGGATCTGGTTCTAAAACCCGAAAACATGGAAAAACTAGCGGAATGTGGTGTGCATTTCCTAGATGCCCCTGCTGAAATGATCCCCATGGTTCTGCAATACCTAGGCGAAGATCCCGACAGCCACGACCCTGATGTGATTGCGAAGGCCGAGCCCATTCTAAGTGCTGTTCGCCCCTACATTCAAAAATTCCACAGCTCTGAATATATCAACGGGTTGGCAAATGGTGACATCTGTGTGGCCGTCGGTTGGTCGGGCGACATTCTGCAAGCACGCGATCGCGCAGCCGAGGCAGAAAATGGTGTCGAAATCGCCTATAACGCCTTTGCCCAAGGGTCCTTGATGTGGTTTGACCAAATGGCCATTCCGGTAGATGCCCCAAATTCAGACGGCGCGCATGTATTCCTGAATTTCATCATGGATGAAATGAACATGGCTGCTGCATCAAACTATGTCTATTATGCCAATGGCAACAAGGCATCTCAGACGCATCTTGTGGAGGACGTGATCGGTGATCCGGCCATCTATCCTAACGCGGCAACCCTTGAAAATCTTTACACAACAACACCTTACCCAATCAAGGTGCAACGCAAGGTGACGCGTCTTTGGACTAAGATCAAATCCGGCGTCTAAACTAGATTTCAGAACACCACAAACCCGCGCAGAGTTGTTTGCGCGGGTTATTTACACGATCAAATGGGACTACTGAATCATGGCGCAAACCGTTTTTGACCCTTGGAACGATCCGTCCGCAGAACCGCTTATTCAATTCAAAAACGTCACCAAGAGATTTGGTGACTTTGTGGCCATCGATAACCTGACAATCGATATTTACGCCCAAGAGTTTTTTGCGCTGCTTGGCCCGTCAGGCTGTGGCAAAACCACGTTGATGCGGATGCTCGCCGGATTTGAGACGCCGACTGAAGGGGAAATCACGTTGCAGGGGCAAAACATTGTGCCCGTGCCGCCCAACAAACGCGCGGTCAACATGATGTTTCAGTCTTATGCATTGTTCCCTCATCTCTCTATCTGGGAAAATATCGCGTTTGGTCTGCGCCGCGAGAAGATGCCAAAGGACGCTATAAAGGAACGTGTCGAGGACATGTTACGCCTGACGCGGCTAACGCAGTTTGCCCATCGCAAGCCGCACCAAATTTCCGGCGGTCAACGCCAACGGGTTGCCCTTGCGCGATCCTTGGCAAAGGCCCCAAAGTTGCTGTTGTTGGATGAACCTCTTGGCGCGCTGGATAAAAAGCTGCGACAGGACACCCAGTTTGAACTGATGGATATTCAGGAAAAAACCGGCACCACCTTTGTGATTGTGACGCACGACCAAGAAGAAGCCATGACCGTCGCCAGCCGAGTCGCGGTGATGGATAACGGTAAGATCAAACAGGTCGCGACCCCGGATGCGATCTATGAACAACCCAATTCCGTCTATGTTGCGGACTTCATCGGGGATGTGAATATCATCGAAGGCAAGGCAACCTCGGAAGGTGAAAAAGTCAGCATCAGCTGGGCCGAGGGACAACCAGAGATCAAGGGCACATCAAGCATTGGATTTAGCAAAGGGCAAACCTGTCACTTTGCGATCCGACCCGAAAAAGTCTCTATTTCCGCGGAAAGACCCGATGACGCTGCCAATGCCGTGCAGGGGAAAATTCACGATATCGCCTATCTTGGCAATATTTCGACCTATTACGTGCGCCTAAGCAATGGCAAAATCATCAAATCACAGACGGCAAACACGCGACGCCTGTCTCGGCGCAGTTTCACATGGGAAGATGACGTGTGGCTAAGCTGGACAGACACCGCCGGCATTCTGCTGGAGGGCTGAGCATGAGACGTCTTACGCTTATTCTTGTTCCATACATCTGGTTGTTGGCGCTGTTCTTGGTGCCCTTCTTAATCGTCCTCAAAATCTCGTTGTCAGACACGGCACTCGCGATTCCGCCATATGCCCCGACGCTGGATATTTCCGCCGGATGGTCAGCGATCACTGAATATCTGGGCGCGCTGGATTTCGAGAACTTTACCTTTCTGACCGAAGACGACCTATATTGGAAAGCCTACCTCAGTAGCCTAAAAATCGCGTTTATCTCAACCGTTTTAACGCTGATCGTGGGGTATCCGATTGCCTATGCGATGGCCGCTGCCCCAAACGAATGGCGTCCGACATTGTTGATGTTGGTGATCCTGCCGTTTTGGACCAGCTTTCTGATCCGGGTTTATTCGTGGATGGGGATTCTAAGTCAGGCGGGTTATCTCAATCAGTTATTGATGTCACTTGGCTTAATCGACGAACCGTTGATCATCCTGAACACACCAATCGCCGTCTATATTGGGATCGTTTATACTTATCTGCCCTTCATGATTTTGCCGATCTATTCCACCTTGGAAAAGCTGGATGGTTCACTACTGGAGGCCGCCGAAGATTTGGGATGTTCACGCATCTCGGCATTTTGGCGGATCACGGTGCCCCTGTCCAAATCGGGCATCATTGCCGGGTCGTTTCTGGTCTTCATTCCAACATTGGGTGAATTTGTTATTCCATCGTTGTTGGGTGGATCGCGTACGCTGATGATTGGCAAAGTGTTGTGGGAGGAGTTCTTTAACAACCGCGATTGGCCTGTGGCCTCGGCTGTGGCGATCATATTGTTATTGATCCTTGTGATCCCCATCATCCTGTTTCAGCGCAATGAACAGAAACAAAGGGAGGCGGGACAATGAGACGTTTCAGTTGGTTCAACGCCACCTCCTTAACATTGGGGTTTGCGTTTCTGTATCTGCCCATGGTGATCCTGATCATCTATAGCTTTAACGAGAGCAAACTGGTGACTGTTTGGGCCGGATTTTCGACCAAATGGTACGGTGAGCTATTCCAAAACGAGGCGTTTTTGGATGCGGCTTGGGTGACGGTTAAGGTGGCGGTTTTTAGCTCTACCTTGGCGACGGTTCTGGGCACTATGGCAGCATTGGTATTGGTGCGGGCCGGTCGATTTGCCGGGCGTACGTTGTTTTCTGGCATGATATACGCGCCATTGGTAATGCCCGAAGTGATCACTGGCCTATCGCTATTATTGCTGTTTATCGGGTTGGGAATCGATCGCAGCGTGTTCACCATCGTGCTGGCACACACCACATTTTCCATGTGCTATGTTTCGGTAGTAGTCAGTTCGCGCATGTCCAGTTTTGATCAATCCCTAGAGGAAGCCGCGCTTGATTTGGGATGCTCTCCATTTGATGCATTCCGGTTGGTAACTTTGCCGATCATCGCCCCTGCTGTGATCTCTGGTTGGTTGCTGGCGTTCACGCTATCGCTGGATGATCTTGTAATCGCGTCCTTCACGGCAGGCCCATCGGCCACGACCCTGCCCATGAAAATCTGGAGCTCTGTGCGGTTGGGTGTCAGCCCCGAAATCAACGCGCTATCAACGATTATGATTGGAATTGTCACCATCGGGGTGATCTCGACCTCAATCATATCCAAGCGCTCAGCGGTGAAACAAGACGCCGATCAGCGCGCTGCAGAGCGCACGGCGTGACACGCATTCTCGACCAATTTTCCTATGGAGACGGGCCTATTGCGGCCTGTTTCTGGAACGAAACCAGTGCGCCGCAAAACTGGCCTGCACTGGGCACCGAAGTCACCGCCGAAGTTGCCATTATTGGCGGTGGATACACAGGGCTAACCGCCGGGCTATTGCTGGCAGAAGCGGGGCGCGACGTTGTTGTGTTGGATGCGCAGCAACCGGGATGGGGGGCATCCGGGCGCAATGGCGGGTTTTGTTGTCTTGGCGGTGCAAAGGCATCGGACAAGGCGATGCAGCGTCGGTTTGGTCAGGAAAATTTGCGCGACTATCGTCTGGCAGAACGCGACGCGGTTGATTTCGTCGCGGCGCAGTTGGAGCGGTTGAACATCGACGCAGATGTTCATTCTGATGGCGAAACGATGGTGGCACATCGGCCGCGTGACATTGCCACATTGGAAAGCGAGGCCGCGCATCTGGATGCCATATATGGTGTGCGCTCTGATATCATTTCGGCGGATGATATGGCGGCACATGGCATGCGTGGCGGGTTTCACGGCGCATGGACCAACCCCATAGGTTTCGCGCTGAATCCCCGCAAATATGTGATCGGATTAGCAGGTGCTGCGGATAAAGCCGGCGTTCAAATTTTTGGCGATAGTGCTGTGTTGGATGCTGCGGCTACTCCCCAAGGGTATCGATTACGCACCAAAACAGGCACTGTTCTGGCCAAACAAGTTGTCATCGCGACCAATGGGTATTCGTCTGAAACCATCCCGAAATGGATGGCCGGGCGATACATGCCAGTCCAAAGCAACGTGATGGTCACCCGCGTTCTAACCCAAAACGAACAGGCGGCGCAGGGCTGGACCAGCACACAAATGGCGCATGACACGCGTAATTTACTGCACTATTTCCGTCTGATGCCAGATGGGCGTTTTCTGTTTGGCATGCGCGGCGGATTGCGCAGTAACGAGCGTGCCTTTCACAGCATGCGTGCAACCATCCGCCGGCATTTTGACCAGCTATTTCCAGCTTGGGCAGAGGTTGATGCCCCGTGGTTTTGGTCAGGACATGTCTGCATGACACGCGGGCTTACCCCTTATGTTGGTGAAATACCGGATCAACCCGGCATGTTCGCTGGATTCGCCTATCACGGAAACGGCGTGGCGATGGGCAGTTATTCAGGCGCATTGCTGGCTGATCGCGTGTTA
Source organism: uncultured Cognatishimia sp. (assembly GCA_964021645.1). Classification (GTDB taxonomy): domain Bacteria; phylum Pseudomonadota; class Alphaproteobacteria; order Rhodobacterales; family Rhodobacteraceae; genus CANLDA01. The sequence continues at coordinate 14,725 of CAXIAD010000009.1, forward strand.
AATCAACAGACGCATCGCCATCCACAGATCATGCAAAGCAAACCGGGTTTCATGCCAGGCGGGCGGCTGCGTAAACTCGCATTGTGGCCCGCATACCTGGGATACGGGCTTCAGGATTTGTGAAGCGCCTCAAGCTCAAGCAGGAGGGCTGGCGCATAATCAGTCTTGCCGTTTTCAACCTGCCATTGGCAATAGGCCGCCATGCGCCAGTGATACCATGGAGCAAGTGCACGATAGCGTTCGGTGATCTGCGGCTGAGCGTATGAGCTAAGGAACTGCTCTTTTTCAACGCCAGAGAGGGAAATGCCCCGGTAAAGCGACTGCATTGCAGGGGACAGAAAGACAGCAATATCTTCGCAGGGATCGCCTATCGCCGGACATTGCCAGTCAATCAAATGCACCCCTGAGGCGTTACAAATAAGATTTCCCGGCACGATATCACCGTGGATAAGAACGCGCTGACCGCTCGGCGCGATGTTATTCTGGGGCTCCAATCCCTTAAGGTCTCCCCCGTTTGCGCAATTGCTCAGAATATACAGGGTTTGGGTGCGCAATTCATCGCTGCCATCTGGCACGACGCGCAAATCCCGCGGTGCATCTAGACTGTGAAGACGGCGCATCATTACCGCAACGCTTGCCGTATCATGCCCCCAGCGGTTTCCGGGAATAAGCTCATATACATTCACCAGCCCATCAACCGTGTCGACCTGGCAGATCAGGCGCGGGGCAAGTGCGGTTCCTACGAGATGCCGCAACAGGCTCGCCTCTGCCAACGGGTTATTCGGGAACAAGGGATTGTTCGTTTTACCGCAATATAGCTTAACCACCAGATCAGTACCGCCATTTGCCGACCGCAGCGCCCATGTGATATTTGTGCGCCCCCCGATCAACAGCTCCCACGTACCATTGCAGGCGGCGGGCACGTGATGTGAAATGGCCTCGACAACAAGGTGCGATGGCATGTTGGGTGATTGTTCCAAGCTATTCCTGCCAGATGAGAAGCGTCAGAGACGCTAGTTCACCCAAGCAAAGACAACAAGATGCAATTCCCACACCAATGCGTTTCAATTGCTAGGCGCAATGCGCCCTAGGTTACGTTTGTAGTAATGCCTGAATTTGCCTCACGCAACGCGGTGACCGAATTTGCCGACACATTCGCCCCGCCCTCAAGAACTAAAACAGTGTCCCCGTTTTCGCCACGCGCCTCTGTGATTCGAGAGTAGATTTCGGCCTGGTCGGTCGAAAGAAGTTCACCCTCTGCATAGCTTTCAACCTGAAAGCTGTACAATCCATTTGCAAAGGTTGACCCGTCATCGGCCACACCATTCCAATTGATCGTGTCGCTGGAAGTGCCGATAGAATAGCGCTGCACCTCTGCATCATTGGCATCATACACCACAAGCATCGCATCATCCGCCAAGCTATGCGGATTCGGTGCCACCTGAACCGGATCGCCATCAAAATAGGCCGGAGCCGCGGCCCGCGCCTCCATTCCTACCCAACCAGAAAGCTGTGCCATGCTCATCGCACCAAGTTGTGAAATCATCGTTGCCAATAAATCGTTCGTTGTAACCTGTTGTTCAACCGAGGAAAACGCAGCAAGCTGGGCCGCGTATTCCGACGAATCCAACGGATCGAGAGGATCCTGATTTTTGGCCTGCGTGGTCAACATTTTCAAAAATGTTTCATAGTCAGAATTCAGGTTTGTCTTAGACTTTTCAACGACTGGAGGTGTGGCCTGAGTGCGGACCGGTGTTTGCGTTTGTACTGCGTCCATAATTTTGCTCCTTAAAGACGGACATCAATGCCGGTCGTCACAGCAAGCGGTGCCGTTGCAACAGAATTAGTGTCAGGTGTTTGTTCAGATTCGCCCTCTGCCGCAGCAAAAGAATCTGCAAGATCGGCATCAGAATCCGCTTGCTGATCAAAGGTAAAGTTCACATCTGTATAGCCGATGCCAAGAAACTCTTGGGCAAGTTGGTCGACATGGCGGCGCATCAAATCCAGCGTTTCCTGCCGTTCGGCGACAATACTGACGGTGATCGCGCCATCCGTCCCGGTCAAAGACATTTTCACCCGACCCAGTTCCTCTGGACTAAGCGAAAGTTCGATTGCGCGATCGCTTGCACGCTGACTGATTTCAACCAATTGTCGCGCGACGTTGGCGGCCTGTTCATGCCGCGGTAATGCGGTGAAATCCAGACGGGTAGCCGATGTGGACGCGCCGCGTGATTCACCCGGTTGCAATATCAGACCTTCGCTGTCCAACGAGGCATCTGCAACCACTGCTCCGCCATCAGAAACTGCAAATTGTTGTGTCTCCAAACCCTGCGTCATGGCTGGTGCGCGAATCACAACAGGTGCCTGCGCTACCTCGGTATGCCCCTGTTGAACCGGGGCGAATCCTGGCTCACGCGGCGGTCCTTCTTTGATAGCGGGTTCAAAATGTTGCTTTCTGGTGGCATCGCCGGCGTCTTGCATAGTGGAAGGTATCGCACGCGCGATTTGCGCGATTTCTGGTGTTTGGCTTGCGGGCTGATTGGCCACAAAATCCGCTGAGGGTGTATGCACCAGTGTTTGCGTCTGGTTGTGCGGCGGCGTCGGGGTCGTTTGCTGCGTTCGCGTTACCGGTTGCATTGGCTCTTTAGAGTGCGTTGCTGGAGTCAAGGCACTTTGATTGACTTGCGATGCCCCCTGCGCTGCCATGTTTACCTGAGCGACTGGTGCGGCTTGTGCCGATTGATTCGGTTGCGATTGAGTCTGTTGAGGTATCGACTGCATCTGATGAGTGGAAGAAGCTATTGGTGGCGGGTTTCTGGGTGCCTTAGCTGGGACAAAAGAGGGCAACTCCGGTGAGGCCTGTTCGTTCACACGTGCCGTAAGGACTGGCGTTTCATTGCCTTGCAGATGTGTCTTTGCGGATTCAATTGGCAGAGACGTTTTGGGAGCGATTAGGGGTGATTCTGTCGCGGCTTTATCAACTTTAGCCGGTGCCTTTTGCACTATCTCGTCGGCTGTTTGCATCACTGGTTTAGACTGATGTGGGTTTGTTTTTGGCTGTTCAGAAACTGCCACTCCTGTTCTTTCGGAGGCAATCTCCGGCCTTGTAGGGCGTGTGTTAACGAGGCCATTTGAACCATATGCTAGAGGGGAACCGTCGCCTTGTCTTGGTGGCTGCGAACGGTCGATAGCTACCGACCCGTCGGTCAGTATAGAGGTATTTTTGAGTGGCCTCCTGGGCCTAGACACGGGGAAATCTAGCGATGTGCGCGCAGTCGCTTCCCTCGCGCCCGTTTCGATTGTCTGGCCAGCTACTGGCAACGATCCAGGTGGGACCATTCTTGGTGATTCGGTGATTTCTGCCAGCGTTTCAGGGGACGGGGCTGTGCCAATTTTGTGCGTATCGCCTTTTGCAGTGTCAGCAATTTTCGGAGCATCACGCCCCTCCTGCCCGGCGGCGGTCAATTCTCTAGCCGATATAACCTGCGCAGCACGAGGCTTATCGATTGGCATATCAATCGCACCACGATCATCCTCTGTGGCACGCGGAATTTTTGAGGTTGTTCCTTCGGGAAGCAAGATGTTGGACGCTTTTTGAAACAGCGCATCCTCTTTGGATTGTGCATCGTCAGACAGCGCATCGCCTCTCTGAAACTGCGCGGCCTCCGGCGTATCGGATGAGGTCAGGACAAGCTCACTATTGTCAGGTTTTGCCAAAACACCGGCATTCGTCTGCGGCTTAGTCGCTTCACCGCCTTCGGCCAGATTGAATATGTCGGAAAATCCCGACTGGCCCTCCGCCCCTTCAACCGTATCCAAGGGAATCTGTGCGCCATCAGGCACAGCATTAAGCGTCATCATTGGCAGATTTATCATGATCTCTCCGGGAGTTCTTCCACAGTTTCGTCGATCATGCAGTGTTCATGGTTACCAGTTCTTTACCGCTGATGGTGCAAATTCAGAAAAACCCGTTCAATTTGGAGATATTCCATGCCCGACATATCCCTATCCGGCCAAACACGGACCAGCGTTGTGCCGAAATCCTCCGCAAAACCCACAAACGACAGCGCCTTAAGAGAAGCCGCCGAAAAGCTTGAGGCCACGTTTCTGGCGGAAATGTTAAAATCAGCGGGCCTCGGGAAGACTAGCGGAGAATTCGGCGGCGGTGCGGGAGAGGATCAATTCGCCTCATTTCTGCGCATGGCCCAAGCTGAAGAAATGGTCCGTGCTGGCGGCATCGGATTAGCAGAATCATTTTATCACGCCCTAAAGGAGAGAACCAATGACCAGTGAATATGTTAAAGCCCAGGACGTCATCGACACATTGGATAAGATACTGGAACAAGAGCGTGACGCGCTTATGTCCGGTGATCTGGATGCGATTCCAAAACTATTGGAACAAAAGGAAGCGTTGTTTGATCAATTGCAGGATGTTCGTGTCGAAGAACGCGGCCATCTAGAGGTGCTGCACAGTAAGGTGACCCGCAATCAAGCCCTATTAGATAGTGCGCTGCGCGGCATCCGCAGTGTTTCGGAACGTATGGCAACCCTACGCCGTGTGCGCAAAACTCTGGAAACCTATGATAGCGCAGGGCGCAAAATGACCTTTGAAAGCAACCCTGAACATAAGGTGGAAAAACGCGCTTGAACGCGCATTTATGTCAAATGCTGGATATTGGAAATTCGCGTTTTAGCATTCCATTAGTACCTACACATCCATGGTGATCACGCATCCGAAAGGGTGGCGCAGAGATTACATTAGTTAGTTCCTGCACCTGTCAGAAAGACACTCGTGACCGTCCTAGGGGGCGGATGTGTAACTTGGCGCAAAGCGCCATACGAACTAAGGAAATGCCATGTCCAGCATTCTGACAAACAACAGTGCAATGGTCGCACTGCAAACTCTGAAATCCGTCAACATGAACCTGAGCCAAACTCAGAGCGAGATTTCAACCGGTAAGTCCATCGCCAGCGCCAAAGACAACTCGGCAGTATGGGCGATTTCAAAGGTGATGGAATCTGATGTTAAAGGTTTCAATGCTATCTCCGACAGCCTTGCACTAGGTGAATCAACTGTTGCTGTTGGCAGAAATGCTGCTGAAACAGTGACTGATCTACTGACGCAGATGAAAGAAAAAATCGTTGCCGCGCAAGAAGACAACGTGGATCGCACCAAGATCAACGCTGATGTAACTGCGCTGAAAGATCAGATTGCATCGGTTGTCGGTGCCGCGCAATTCAACGGTTTGAATTTGGTCGATGGATCATCAGTGGGCGCAAATATTTTGTCGTCTTTGGATCGTGATTCCACTGGTGCGGTTACTGCCTCTTCCATCTCGGTTGGCGCTCAAGATTTATCTACTGGCGGGTATGTCGCAAACGACATCTTCTCAGGTAGTACAGCTGGTTCTTCAGGGGATGGTGACTCGTTGGCAATCACTTTGGATAACACCGGCGGTGCAGGTGATCTTGAGATTGCGGAAAACGGTTTGGCCCTTGCTGCTGGTGACAAAATCAGCCTAACGGTTGCAGGTAACACTGTTGCCTATACCATTACGGCAAATGATTTGACCGCAGATGGTAACTCTCCAACAGACATTGCCGCTGCCAGCCTTAAATCACAACTCGACGGGCTGGGAATCGCTGGGCTTGAGGTTGACTATGATGCCGCAAACCAAGGGATTTTGGACTTTACTAACAACGGCGCCGTCGATCTTAGTATCACTGGGCAATATACGAACGCCGGATCTGGTGGTCTAGGTGCTCTTGCCGGGCTTGACGTGTCAACGGGTGTTGGTGCCGCCGCAGCTTTGGGATCGATTGAAACACTGATCGATTCCTCAATCGACGCTGCTGCCGCATTTGGTTCAGCTGAGGGGCGCATCGAAACTCAGGCCGGGTTCATTTCAAACCTGACCGACTCTCTGAAATCGGGAATCGGTGCCATGGTTGACGCCGATCTCGAAGAAACTTCTGCGCGTTTGCAGGCACTTCAAGTACAGCAACAGTTGGCGACACAATCGTTGTCAATCGCCAACCAAGCACCACAATCCATCCTGTCACTGTTCCGGTAAATCCGGGCCAGAGGGGGCGCGATTATATCGCGCTCCCTAAAACCTCAAAAAGAAGTTTTGACTATAGGAAGGATCCAAAGTGTCTCCTAATTCTCTCGCGCAGCGTGCCTATGCACAGGCATCTACTCCAATTCGTACAGCGCGTGGCACTGAATATCAGGCAATCGTACGCATTACGCATCGCCTAAAAGCAGCCGCCCAAAAAGGCAAAGCAGGTTTTAATGAACTTGTCGAAGCACTGCATGACAACCGCAAATTATGGACCTTACTGGCAACAGATGTCGCAGACCCGGACAATAAATTGCCAAAGGAAATTCGCGCGCGCATCTTTTATCTAGCCGAATTCACACAACTGCATAGTAGCAAGGTTCTGACTGGCGGTGTTTCCGTCCGCCCCCTGCTGGAAATCAACACGGCCATTCTACGTGGCCTTCGCCAAGGGAGTACAGAGTCATGAGCGGCCTTGTTCTAAAACTTAGTCCAAAAGAGCGTGTTCTGGTTAACGGTGCGGTTATCGAAAACGGGGATCGGCGCAGCCGGCTATCGATAATGACGCCAAACGCCAATATCCTACGATTGCGGGATGCCATACATCCTGAAGAGGCGACAACCCCCGTACGCAGAGTCTGTTACGCGGCCCAGTTGGTGTTAACTGGTGATGCTGATCCAGAAGAAACGCAGTTCCAGTTGTTACGCAGGATTGAGGAATTAAGCCAAATTTTGATGGACGTTGATAGTCGGCGCCAACTGACGCTTGCAACAAATGCGGTTCTGGAAGGTAAATATTACCAATGCCTAAAAGCGCTGCGAACCTTGCTACCACGCGAGGATCGCCTATTGGGGCCTCGAATGTCATGAGTTATCAACCCATTATTCCGGTAGGCGGTTTGGTGGGCTGGTCCTTCCTGCAGCGCACGATGGAAAATCAGACCGCCGCCTTTAACAGTGATGCCGTTCTTACGCGCGATACCGACTATTTCGAGGCTAATATTGGCAAAATCGACACCGCTGAACAATTGGTTGGGGATCGTCGATTGCTGCGCGTGGCGCTCGGCGCATTTGGATTACAGGATGATATCGACAACAAATATTTCATCCAAAAGATGTTGGAAGACGGCACAATAAATGATGATGCCTTGTCTAACCGGTTGACTGATCCGCGATACAAGGAGCTTGTATCTGCCTTTGGGTTTGGTGATTTTGACATCCCAAGTAGCAAAATTTCCGATTTCGGCACCAAAATCACTGCCGCATTCAGGGAGCGCTCCTTTGAGGTGGCCGTTGGGGAGCAAAATGACGACATGCGACTATCCCTGAATGCAGATCGTGAATTGGTGGATCTTGCCGCAGATAGCTCCTCAAACGATGCAAAATGGTTCAAAATACTTGGATCTTCACCTTTGAAATCCGTTTTCCAAGCGGCTTTGGCGATGCCTTCGGCATTTGGACAGCTGGACATAGACAAACAATTAGAATTGTTCAAAGATCGTGCAGAATCAGTGTTTGGAACCTCGGAAATCAGTGACTTTTCCGATCCTGCGCTGCGCGAAAAATTGATTGAGAGACAATTGCTTATGTCTCAGATCAATTCATTTCAAACCAGTTCATCGGCCAGTATCGCATTAACGCTGCTACAGAGCTAACGCGATACTTTGTCAGGCGCGTGGGGGCGCTGAACCTGCAAACATTTGACCTAAATGTCATCGGCGGGCTGCTGGTAATCCGGCCCTTGTGACGATCTGATCCTGCCTACTGGGTGGTGATTGCGGGGATGTTGTCGATTGTCGCCCTCCAACAATGCCTGCGCGGCGTAGAATAAGGCTCAGCTTGGCAAAGCTATTTTTCGTTGAGACCGTTTCATACTCAGCAATAAACGCATCCAGCTCCGGCCACGCTCGAATCGCTTGATCCAACTGTGGATCACTTCCCTCGGAATACAGGCCCGCCCTGATCATCACGGCAGATTGCTCATAGGCACCAAGCAGGCGTCGCGCATCATTGATTGCCGCATTTTCAGGCTCTGATGCTGCATAAGGCAGGCTGCGAGAAACCGATCGCAACAGATCTATCGCAGGATAGCGCCCCCTTTCGGCGATCTGGCGGTCCATAACCACGTGGCCATCCAACACACCGCGCAGTATATCGGCGATTGGTTCTTCCATATCCGACCCGGCAACCAGAACGCTAAACAACGCGGTAATATCGCCCATCGTGGCCGAACCTGGCCCTGCACGTTCACATAGCGACATGATCATATGCGCGGTTGAGGGTGGAAACCCACGCAATGCCGGCATTTCACCTGCGGCGACGGCAACTTCGCGGTGCGCCTCTGCAAAACGTGTGATCGAATCTGCCAGAAACAGCACGTGGAGGCCTTGGTCGCGAAAATGTTCCGCTACTGTCATCGCCGTCCATGCACATCGGCGCCGGATCAATGGGGACTGATCTGAGGTCGCGGTTACAACAACGCTACGCGCCATACCTTCTGGGCCAAGCACATGGTCAATAAATTCGCGCAGCTCTCTTCCCCGCTCCCCGATCAAGGCGAGAACAACCACATCAGCATGCACATTTTTCGCCAGATGCCCCAGAAGGCTGGATTTACCAACACCCGATCCCGCAAACAGGCCCAAACGCTGCCCTTTGACGATCGGTAGCATCGTATTGAACACTGCGGTCCCAGTTTCCAAACGCGCCCCCAACGGACGCCGCTCTGCTGGCTTGGGGGGGCTATTGCGCAGCGACCGATAGGATTTACCACGTAATAGTGGATCACCGTCAATCGGACGCCCATAGGGATCAATCACCCGCCCAATCCACGAATTCGATGGGGCAATGCCTGTTGCCCCGAACAACGCGACCCGATCACCGACGGAAACGCCTTCAGGCACTGTCTCTGGTAACACCGAGATTTCTTTGCCGTGCAACTGAAGCACTTCTCCCTCAAGTGTTGATGAATCACCTAGGTGGATACGCAGCTGATCGCCGATGCACGCAATTTGCCCGAGACCACTGACGCGCAGCATATTCCCCTCAACAGCGCAGACACGACCGACATCTCTGACGGGCTGCAACGATGACAGTTCGGCACTTAGAAAGTCCATATTCGAAATTGTCATTTAATTCTCCACAACTCTTCTGAAAACAATTTCTAAAGGAATCAGGGTTAAGCCTTGATTTAAGTTGCTCGAGGGAGAAGCCCCGATGTTCAAAAATCTTGAGATATTCCAAGTCTCACACGCCATGGCCGTTCACGCTGCGACCAGACAGTCAGCTGTTGCGCAAAATATCGCAAACGCAGACACGCCTGGGTATGTGGCAAAGGATGTTGCTCCGTTTATGGAGCACATGAAACCCGACTCTCAGGGCGTTACCCGCCTGCGAGCCACACGTGATTCGCACCTGAATGGGCAGCAGGACAATGCAAAGCCTGCGATCTTTGAAACCAAAGATAAAAGCAATTCACCAAACGGCAATGCCGTGTCTCTAGAAGAAGAAATGCTGAAAGCCGTCGAGGTTAAGCGTCAGCATGAGCGCGCGCTGGCGATCTACAAATCGTCACTTGATGTGCTGCGGGCCAGTCTTGGTCGGCGATAATCCAGAAGGATTGAAGGAATGACAGAGTTTTCTGATGCTCTCAGCATCACCGCCAGCGGATTACGTGCGCAATCCAACAGGATTCGCCATGTTTCTGAAAACATCGCTAATGCCGATACCCCCGGGTATCGCCGCAAAACAATTTCGTTTGAAACCGAGCTTTCCGGTGCAAATGGCACCGTAAAGGCAGGTCGGGTGAACCTCGACCAAAGGGCGCTTGAGAAGATCTATGATCCCTCTCATCCGCTTGCCAACGAAGATGGTCACTATGAGGGATCGAATGTTGATCTGGTGATCGAAATCGCTGACGCGCGCGAAGCGCAGCGCAGCTACGAAGCAAACCTGAAAATGTTCGAACAGACACGGCAAATGTCGTCAAGTCTGCTTGAGCTTCTTCGCAAATAGAGGAATCTAAAATGGATATCCGTTCAGTAATGGCTGCACAAAAATATGCAGCTTCACGCCCGGCCACAGAACCAGTTGCGGGCTCATCTGGAGTTGGCGAGGCTCTGGGCAATGTTGCACAGGACTTCGCTAACACTCTCAAAGAGAGTGAAACAATCGCGATGCAATCAATGACCGGGGAGGCCGATCCACATGCTTTGGTGCAGGCCTTGGCGCAGACAGAGCTGGCAGTTGAAACCGCTGTCACTGTACGCAACAAAGTTGTCGAGGCGTATCAGGAAATACTGAGAATGCCGGTCTGATGCTCGAAGAAGCCGTCTTTTTTGACACCTTACGTCAGGGGCTTTGGGTCGCTGTAATCACGTCAACGCCAATTTTGGCTGTGGCTTTGATTGCTGGCGTCACCGTTGGCCTGTTTCAGGCTCTGACGTCGATTCAAGAAATGACATTGACCTTCGTCCCAAAATTACTGGCGATCGTTGCCGTGTTCTGGGCGTCGATGGGTTTCATGACGCAAACCCTGGTGTCCTTTTTTCAAGATCAACTGATCCCACTGATAGCCGGAGGCTGACACATGGAAAATGCAGGTTACACAACATTGACACGACAGGCCGGACTGATGCGTGAAATGAGCGTTGTTGCAAATAACATTGCCAACGCCGCGACATCGGGCTTTCGCCAAGAGGGTCTGATGTTCTCAGAATACGTCCAGAAAACTGACGGCGGCCCGTCCTTATCAATGGCACTAGGCAACATCGGCAATACATCGATGATGCAAGGCAGCCTCACCAAAACGGGTGGCACATTTGATTTTGCCATCGAAGGCGACGGATTTTTCATGGTTGAAACCCCTTTGGGGGAGCGTTTAACCCGCGCTGGCAGTTTTTCGCCAAATGCCGAGGGTGACTTGGTGAACATGGATGGGTTCCGCGTTCTGGACAGTGGTGGTGCCCCGATCTTTATCCCCCCGGATGCCCATGATCTGACGGTTGCACAGGATGGCACTATCAGTTCGAACGGCAAGCCTCTTTCCCAGCTTGGCCTATTTCTACCCAATGACAGCGCCGCGATGACGCGCGAAGACGGCGTCTTGTTTCGCGCTGATGCTGGTGCCGAAATCACCGAGGGTGCCCGCATCATGCAAGGCTTCATTGAGGGGTCAAATGTGGATGCTGTTTCGCAAATCACCAGAATGATCGAGGTGCAACGCGCCTATGAAATGGGTCAGGGCTTTCTTGATTCAGAAAACGAACGTGTCCGCAGCGCCCTGCGTACTTTCATTAAATAAAGGAATTCGTCATGCGCGCCCTTAAAATCGCCGCTACTGGCATGAGTGCTCAACAAATGCGTGTTGAAACGATTGCTAACAATCTCGCGAATATGTCGACCACTGGGTACAACGCCCGGCGCGCCGAATTTGCAGACTTGCACTACCAACAGATGACCCGCGCTGGTGCCGTGAATGCCGCAGATGGAACCGTTCTGCCGACAGGGGTTCAGGTTGGGCTGGGCGTTCGTCCTTCTGCTGTTTCGGTCAATCTCGCTCAGGGTTCACTGTCTGCAACTGGCGGGGATCTGGACCTTGCCATCGAGGGGCAAGGATATCTCGAAATCACGCTCCCGTCGGGGCAATCAGCCTATACGCGTGACGGTGCATTGAAACGCAGTGCCGATGGCCTGATTGTCACCTCTGATGGGTTTCCGGTTGCCCCGGATATCACCATTCCCAATGATGCGCGCAGTATCTCCATCAACGCAGATGGCGAGGTCTATGCCTATTTCCAAGAGGCAACTGAGGCGCAGCTTTTGGGGCAAATCAATCTCGCTGGCTTTTCTAATGCCAAGGGGTTGGAGGCCATGGGAAGCAATTTATTCCTAGAGACCGAAGCCTCTGGCGCCGCCATTGTATCAACACCCGGTGTGGACGGGTTAGGGACAGTGCGACAAGGATATCTCGAAGATAGCTCTGTTGACGCGGTGCGCGAAATAACCGAGTTGATCGAGGCACAACGCGGCTATGAACTAAACGCCAAGGTAATATCTGCCGCAGATCAGATGCTTGGTGCTGCGACACAGGTGCGCTGATGCGTATTATACTCACCCTTGTTGGCATGGTTTGCGCGACGACTGCATTTGGCGATACGGTTGTGTCTACGCGGATCATACGTCCGCAAACTGTAATTACTGCAGACGCGATCACCGTGAAATCCGCGACGATTGCAGGCACCTATTCAACAATAAGCCAACTTGTTGGGCAAGAGGCGCGCACCGCAATCTATCCAGGGCGGCCAATCAGAATAGGGGATGTTGGCATGCCCGCCCTGATCGACAGAAATCAAATCGTGACTTTGCTTTATCAACGCAATGGGTTGTCAATTTTGACCGAGGCACGCGCCCTATCGCGGGCCGCCGCTGGTGAAACAGTGCGCGTGATGAATATGTCCTCGCGCACCACGGTCAGCGGGATGGTGCAGGCGAATGGCACCGTAAGAGTTCTGCAATAAGGAAGATGTTATGAAACGCACAATAGTTTTGGCTTGTAGCGCCGCCTTGTTGCTCGGCGGCTGTCAACGCATGGACCACATTGGTAAACCACCCAGTTTTACGCCGACAATGAATAATCAGGAACATTTCGCGATGGCAAATCCCACGGTTCCGCAAATAACGCAACCAAGGCGTAAGTATGATCGCGCCTCGTTGTGGAGCAGAAACCGGCAGTCCTTGCTCGGGGATCGCCGGGCAATGGGACGTGGTGACATCATGACGGTTGTCATCGAGATTGATGACAAGGCAGAAATTTCGAATTCAACCGCCCGATCTCGCACCGGCGGAGAAACACTTGGCGTGCCCCATTTATTAGGCATTCCTCAACGTCTTGATACCGAATTGCCCACAGGCGCATCTATGAGTGAAGCTGTCTCACTCAACTCCAGCAGCAATAGCGGCGGCGACGGCAGCGTCAGTAGAAAAGAAAAACTGACGTTACGGGTCGCAGCAACGATTGTTGATGTTCTGCCAAATGGTGTTCTTTCGATATCTGGTAGCCAAGAAGTTCGGGTCAATTTCGAAATGCGCGAATTGCTAGTCACAGGGTTTGTTCGTCCTGCCGACATTTCGCGTCGAAATGAAATCACCTACGACAAGATTGCTTCGGCCCGCGTATCCTATGGTGGACGTGGACAGATAACCGATATGCAACAGCCCAGAATTGGCCAGCAAATCCTCGACGCCGTTCTTCCATTTTAAAGGAGGCCCCATGGGCAAGATTCTCCCCATTCTGTTGGCAGTTATCGGCATTGGCGCAGGTATCGGTGCCGGTATCGCATTGAAACCCGCACCGATGGAGGACGTCGCCGAAAATCCATGCGGCGATGATCCGCATCAGACCACGGATCACGTTGAACCCATGGAACCTGAGGAGCCAGAGAATTCAGACAGTGAATACGTCAAACTAAACAATCAGTTTGTTGTTCCCGTTGTTGAGGATGACAAGGTATCCTCGTTGGTTTTGGTCGCGATCAGCGTTGAAGTTGCGGTCGGACAAAAAGAGGCCATTTTCCTGCGCGAGCCCAAAATACGTGACGCATTTTTGCAGGTCATGTTTGACCATGCAAATCTTGGTGGGTTTAGCGGTGCGTTCACACATTCAAACAATCTGGATGTATTGCGCGGGAATTTGCTAGAGGTTGCTCATAAAATCATGGGGTCAATGATAACCGATGTCCTGATCACTGACATCAATCGGCAGGATGTTTGACCCTCATCCGCCCCACTTGAACCTCTGAAAATGAAACACCGGCTCTGGATTACTTCAGAGCCGGTGTTGTTTTACGCGTCGTCTTCGTAATCTGACATAGGCGGACAGGTACATACGAGGTTGCGGTCACCGTATGCGTTATCGACCCGGTTCACCGGCGACCAATATTTGTCGACCCCGAACGAACCAGCCGGATAACACGCAACTTTGCGGCTATAGGGTCGATTCCATTCTCCAACCAAATCAGCGACGGTATGCGGCGCGTTCTTCAGCGGATTATTTTCGGGATCAGCCTTTCCGTCGATAATCTCCTGTGCCTCGCCACGAATTGACAACATCGCATTACAAAAACGATCCAACTCCGCCTTGGGTTCAGATTCGGTTGGTTCAACCATCAGCGTGCCGGCAACGGGCCAACTCATTGTGGGGGCGTGGAAACCACTATCGACAAGACGTTTTGCGATATCATCAACTGTCACATTTCCAGCATCTGCGAGCGGGCGCGTATCCACGATACATTCATGTGCAACTCGACCCGTTTCCGAGGTGTAAAGAATATCATACCCCTCTGACAGACGCGCCGCGATATAGTTGGCGTTTAGAATGGCAACCTTTGTCGCTTGGGTCAGTCCGGCCCCACCCATTAGCAGGACATAGGCCCAGCTAACCGGCAAAATTGAGGGTGACCCAAACGGCGCAGCTGATACCGGACCGACAGCAGATCCATACTCAGGGTGTCCGGGCAGATGTTCGATCAGATGTGATTTCACCCCAATCGGGCCCATGCCGGGGCCCCCGCCACCATGTGGAATGCAGAATGTTTTGTGCAGGTTAAGGTGGCTAACATCGCCGCCAATATCGCCTGGACGGGACAAACCCACCATGGCATTCATGTTGGCACCATCAATGTAAACTTGGCCGCCATGATCATGCGTGATCTGGCAAACCTCCTGAACAGTGGTTTCAAACACACCATGCGTAGACGGATAGGTAATCATGCAGGCCGCCAGATCGGCGGAGTGCTTCTCTGCCTTTTCACGAAAATCCGCGATGTCGATATTGCCTTTGTCATCCGCTTTGACAGGCACCACCTTATAGCCAACCATTTGGGCGGAGGCGGGGTTCGTACCATGTGCCGACGTTGGAATTAGGCAAATGTTGCGATGCGCCTCACCGCGGGCCGCGTGATAGCCGCGAATTGTCAAAAGGCCCGCGTATTCACCCTGAGCACCGGAATTTGGCTGCTGAGAAATTGCATCATACCCAGTGATTTGGCACAGCTTATCATTCAGGTCATCGATCATTTCATGATAACCCTGCGCCTGATCAAGCGGCACAAACGGGTGCAAATTGCTGAATTCAGGCCATGTAACCGGGATCATCTCAATCGTCGCATTCAACTTCATCGTGCAAGAGCCAAGCGGAATCATCGCCCGGTCAAGCGCTAGATCACGATCTGCAAGGCGACGCATATAGCGTGTAATCTCTGCTTCGGCGCGATTTAGGTGAAAAATCGGATGGGTCAAATAATCGCTATCACGCAGGGCATGATCCGGCAGACGATATTCACGGTTAGCTTTGGAATCATCTGTCATCGCGCCACCAAACGCGGCCCAAACAGCCTCAATCGTTTCCGGGCGGGTTTGCTCATCCAGAGAGATACCGATTTTGGACTCCCCCACTTTGCGCAGATTGATACCCTGATTGACCGCCGCGCTCATGACGACACCCTGCAACGCGCCGACCTCAACCGTAATCGTGTCAAAAAATACTTCGGGCTGCACATCAAACCCTAGGCTTTCCAACCCTTTTGCAAGCCGCGACGTTTTGCGGTGAACAGATTGCGCAATTGCTTTGATGCCATCAGGACCATGATAAACCGCATACATCGACGCGATCACAGCCAACAATGCTTGGGCTGTACATACGTTTGAATTGGCCTTTTCGCGGCGGATGTGCTGCTCGCGGGTTTGCAGTGACAGGCGGTAGGCCTTGTTGCCGCGCGCATCAATAGAAACCCCGATGATCCGGCCCGGCATGCTGCGTTTATAGGCGTCTTTCGTCGCCATATAGGCCGCGTGCGGGCCCCCGTATCCCATCGGAACGCCAAATCGCTGCGTCGATCCGATGGCAATATCTGCTCCCATTTCACCCGGGCTTTTCAACAGCGCCAGGGCAAGAGGGTCGGCGGCAACAATCGCCAAAGCCTTATTTTCATGCAGGGCTGTGATGGTGTCCGTAAAATCACGTACGTGCCCATATGTGCCGGGATACTGGAAAATCGCACCAAAAACAGCGCTGGCATCCAAATCAGCCGGATCACCAATAATCACTTCAATATCCAGCGGTTCCGCCCGTGTTTTTATCACGGCGATGTTCTGTGGATGACAGTTTTCATCGACAAAAAATGCGTTGGCTTTGGATTTGGCAGACCGTTTCGCCATCGTCATCGCCTCTGCCGCAGCCGTGGATTCATCCAACAGCGACGCGTTTGCAATATCCAAACCGGTCAAATCTGACACCATCGTCTGAAAGTTTAGCAGCGCCTCAAGTCGACCCTGAGAAATCTCCGGCTGATAGGGCGTATAGGCCGTGTACCACGCCGGATTTTCCAGAATGTTACGCAAAATAGGTGCTGGCGTTGTGGTGCCATAATACCCCTGACCGATCAGAGAGGTTAAAACCTGATTTTTGCTCGCGACCTCTTTCATGTAAAACAATGCGTCGCGCTCTGTCATCGCCGGGCCCCAATCTAGCGCCTCTTTCTGGCGGATCGCAGGGGGAACAGTCGCGTCTATCAACTCGTCCAAAGTTGTAAATCCGATCACCTTCAGCATATCAGCCATCTCACGCGGGGATGGACCAATATGGCGGCGATTGGCGAAATCATACGCCTCGTAATCAGTCAGTTTGAAAGCCATGGGTATATTCCTTGCCAGGTATAAGGGGGCCAAATCTGAATGACCCCGCCATGCAGCAAGGCGAGGTCAAAATACTATAATCTCAATCGATCAATGCTTTGTAGCCATCCAGATCCATCAGATCATCCAGCTGCGCAGCATTTGTCAGTTTCACTTTGTAGATCCATGCATCCCCCTCTGGAGTCTCATTCAGAGAGCCGGGATTGTCAGCGAGTGTTTCATTCGCGGCCGTCACTTCACCGTCTACAGGTGCATAGATTTCGGACGCCGCTTTGACTGACTCAATCACCCCGATATCGTCGCCTTTTTCAAATGCGTCACCGGTTTCCTTTAGCTCGATGAAAACGATTTCGCCCAATTGATCGGCCGCATGCTGCGTGATGCCAATGGTGGCAATGTCGCCTTCAACTGTGATCCATTCATGCTCTTCTGAATAATATGTCGTCATTTTTGGTGCTCCCACATTAGCGTTTATAGTTTTGCTGCACGAAGGGCAGCGATACGATTTCCGCAGGCTGTGCTTTGCCGCGAATGATAAGATTGACCTTTTCGCCTGGTTTGGCGTGCTCCGCCAAAACATAGCCCATGGCAACAGGGGCCGCGACAGTTGGGCCAAACCCACCCGAGGTGATCACGCCCAGCGCCTCGCCTTCCATAGATTGAACCTCAACGCCTGCCCGTGCTGGCGCGCGCCCTTCAGGCTTAATTCCAACCAGTTTTTTGGCGGCCCCTTCGGCAAGCTCACGCTGGATACGCGCCGCCCCCGGAAATCCGCCTTCGGTGCGGCGACGTTTCTGGATTGCCCAGTTTAGCGATGCCTCGATCGGGCTAGTAGAATTGTCAATATCATTGCCATACAGACACAAGCCCGCCTCAAGACGCAGTGAATCCCGCGCGCCCAACCCTGCTGGTTCGCAATCTTCATGGGCTAAAAACGCACGTGCAATCTCAACCGCATGCGCCTCAGGGATAGAGATTTCATAGCCGTCCTCACCCGTATATCCCAACCGAGAGGCCCGGCATTCGACACCCAGTATATCAACGACCGCGGTCTCCATGAATTTCATGTCACGCACAGCCGGGCACAAATCCCCCACAACATTTTCAGCAGCAGGGCCTTGCACAGCGATCAACGCGCGGTCGAAAATTTCAATCACCTCGACGCCATCTAGATGGGCCGCCATATGTGGGATGTCTTGATGCCGCATTGATGCGTTGACGACAACAAACAGATGATCACCCGCGTTTGACACGATCAGATCATCCATGATCCCGCCATCTGCATTGGTGAAAAACGTATAGCGCGCCTTGCCCTCAGGCAGCCCACTCAATGCGGCGGGCACCAAGGCTTCCAACTTTGCGGCCGCCCCCTCGCCTTTTAGAATGACCTGCCCCATGTGGCTTACGTCAAACAACGCTGCCTTTTCGCGGCAATGTTTATGCTCTCCCATGATCCCCATGGGATATTGCACAGGCATTTCCCAACCCGCAAAGTCGACGATCTTACCACCTAGCTCTACGTGCAAATCATAGAGCGGCGTGCGCTTTGGCGTATCAGTCATGTTCAACCCTCCGTTTGGTTTCATCCTGTGGCATCCACAGCAGTCGGTCAATTTTTTGGCGGTTGATCACATCTAAATCGCGGTGTTTCACAACCTATCCTCCGGCACGTGGTCCCTGAAACTTTATGTATGCGCTGGTATGCACCTGCATAAGTATCCTTTAGGAAACTTTTCCACTATAAGCAACATAAGATATATCACAGAAACTTTGACCCACATCAGGACTGCGGGTAAGATACTGGAGAAACATAGGAAACACGCGAATGGAACCAGTGCTCTCCGAAGGTACAGAACTGAAACTCGAACAAACAGCAGCTCCCGACGGCCTTGCATTAGGCCGGATGATTCGGGATGCCCGCAAGGAACAGGGCCTTACCCTAGAGGAGGCCGCAGGTGCCGCCGGCATTGGTCGATCAACCCTTAGCAAGATTGAAAACAACCAAACCAAACCCAGCTTTGAGATCATCCGTCGCCTTTTACAGACACTGAAACTTCAGACGCCGCAATTGTTCGTTCAATCCGCGCAAAGCGATATCTCAGGGCGGCGTGACTTCACGCTCGACGGCCAGGGGGAACGACAAGAAACCGCGACCTACAGCCATGAATTGCTATGCACAGAACTCAGCAGCAAGCGTATGTTGCCCTACATCAGCCAAATCAAGGCCCGCGAAGTTGCCGAGTTTGAGACGTGGGTACGACATCGAGGCGAGGAATTCATGTTCGTGCTTAGCGGGGCGTTAACCCTCTATACTGAACACTATCGCCCTCTTCACATGAAAGCAGGGGATTCCGTTTATTACGATAGCGGCATGGGCCATGGCTGTGTTTCGACCAGCACCCAAGACGCGATGGTACTCTGGGTTTCACTAGAACTTTAGCTATGCAAATGGCGCAAAACCGGGCCAAAGATCCCGCACAAGCCCGCCATTAAACACATCGTAACACATCCTAATTTATACCTGACGTTGGGTGAGTTAAAATTGGTGGTGGATATGTGTGCGCAGACAAACGTCGCGCCTATCATCATTAAAAGGAAAAAGGTCATTAGCGGTGGCGGGCATCATGGTGGTGCTTGGAAGGTGGCGTATGCCGACTTCGTAACTGCGATGATGGCATTCTTTTTATTGATGTGGCTATTAAACGCGACAACAGAACAACAACGAAAAGGTATTGCTGACTATTTCACGCCAACAGTTCCGATCAATCGGATTTCTGGTGGTGGTGATGGGATGTTTGGCGGGGATTCTGTCTTCAGCGAAAACACCTTGGCAAAAAACGGGTCAGGCGGCCTAGCAGCGCTTAAAGGCCTTCCCAGTAGCGAGCTTGGCACACGTCAAGACGACCCGACCTCAGCAACTGACGAGGCGGTCGAGGGGCAATATGGCGTCGTTCAGGATTTCCTGATTGGTGGCGGCGGCGAAAGCCTTGTTTCGGATAATTCCATGAAACACGTGTTAACCCGTGTCACGGATGAGGGGCTGGTCATTGAGATTTTTGACCTTGAAACCCTCCCCCTATTTGCCGAAGGCGGCGATAGTCCTCAGCAAAGCTTGGTTGATCTTACACGGATGATTTCACAAGCAATACAACTGGTTAGCAATGAAGTGGCGGTCGAGGCTCATACCCGATCAGAGCCGATCGTCATTGCTGACAATCAGGTGTGGGGCCTGTCGTCGTCGCGGGCTGACCGTGTGCGTCTATTGCTAGAAGGTCAGGGAATCGACACGCAACGCATTGCGCGGGTCACTGGCCACGCGGATCGTGAGTTGGCAAATCCCAACCCGCTAAGTGTGCGAAACAATCGGCTAGAGATCATATTGCTGCGCTCGGACCAGTAAGCAATTAGATCGAATTTTAAATGTTAGCGCGCTGTTAAGTGCCCGGGCCTTATCTGTTGCTTCGAAATCAGTCGATGCAGCAGAAAGGCGTATTTATGACAATTTCTTCTTCGCTTAACGCAGGGGTGGCCGGCCTATCCGCAAACGCAACGCGATTGGCCGCCATCTCTGACAACATCGCGAACTCTGCCACATTCGGCTATAAACGAATGGAAGCAGATTTTCACTCGATGGTTATTTCCAGCACAGGTGGCACATATTCAGCAGGGGGTGTCAGATCGACAACCCAGCGGTTGATTGACCAACGCGGCCCCTTGGTTTCCACCTCCAACGCCACTGATCTCGCGGTGCGTGGTCGTGGGATGTTGCCAGTGGCGCGCGCCTCAGAGGTGGACGTTGGGAACGGCAGCAATCAAATGTTGCTCACAACAACCGGATCATTCAGGACGGATGCAAACGGATATTTGGCGTCGCAATCGGGGTTGGTATTGATGGGCTGGCCCGCCAATGCAGACGGCACAATGCCCGCATTCCCTCGCGACACAAGCGAGGGCTTGGAGCCAATCCAAATCAACGTGAACCAGTTTACCGGTGAACCTACGACCTCAATGTCACTGGGCGTCAACCTTCCAGCGACAGACACAGAGGCTGGCAAAACCGGCGACGCACAGGAACTTTCGGTAGAATACTTCGATAACCTCGGCCGCTCCGAAAGCATGAATATTGATTTCACCCCCACGGTTCCAGCTACAGGCACGTCAAACGAATGGACAATGACCATTAGCGATACGGCATCCGGGGGCACGCCCATCGGCGAATATACCCTGACTTTCGCCGATAGCAGGGCCTCGGGCGGCACGTTATTGTCGGTTGCCTCGGTCGGTGGGTCGGCGGGCGGCACCTATGACCCCTCCTCCGGTACGGTCATTGTAAATGTCGCCGGTGGGCCGATGGAAATCAATATCGGCGAATTGGGGGCCAGTGATGGTCTGACACAGTTGTCAGACAGCTTTGCACCGCTCCAGATCTCCAAAGATGGCTCGCCCGTTGGCAACATGACCTCGGTTGAGGTTGATGCAAATGGCTTTGTTCACGCCTTCTTTGATACCGGTATTACCCGGACGATTTATCAGGTGCCTCTAGTTGACCTGCCAAACCCCAATGGGATGGTCGCGCTGGATCAGCAAACCTATCTACCCTCGCCTGACAGCGGATCATATTTCCTCTGGAATGCCGGGGATGGGCCGACAGGTGACGTCGTCGCCTTCGCACGCGAGGAATCCTCGACCGATGTCGCGGGGGAGCTAACAGATATGATCCAAACCCAACGGGCCTATAGCTCTAATGCCAAAGTCATCCAAACCGTGGATGAAATGCTTCAAGAAACCACCAATATCAAACGATAAATCTAGGTTTCATGTAATCGTATCAACACTGTAAGGATGAATCATGACCGTCAGTAGTGCATTATCAAATGCTCTTTCCGGGTTAACTGCCGCCACTCGCGCGGCAGAGACTGTCTCTTCGAATCTCGCCAACACTTTAACCGAGGGTTATGGCCGAAGAGAGGTCGATTTGTTGGCGCGATCTGATGGCACCGCTGGTGGCGTAAGGGTAATTGGGGTCAATCGGATAATTAGCGAGGGGGTGATTTCAGATCGTCGCCTCGCTGACGCCGAGCTTAGCAATTCTTCCGCCGTGGCAGATTTTCACGTCAACCTGGAATCCCTGTTGGGCAACCCGGAAGACGGCCATTCTCTATCTGCTCAGATTTCATCCTTCGAAGACAGCTTGATTTCGGCCGCAAGCCGGCCGGAATCACAAGAAAGACTTCAACTCGTTTCTTACCGCGCTGCCGACGTCAGCAGTACCTTTAACTCAGCTTCGGACGGCATTCAGCACATGCGCGAAAAGGCTGACACCAACATTGGCACTATGGTTGATCGGCTGAATGAGCTGCTCCAACAGGCCAAAGATTTAAATCAAAAAATCATAGGCGTTAGCAACCAAGGTAAAAGCACCGCATCTTTGCAGGATCATCGTCAACAGGTCATAGATGGCATCGCAGAGCTTGTTTCCGTGCGCCAAGTTCCCAGAAATCACGGTGCCGTCGCGCTCTACACCACCGGCGGGGCGATTTTGCTGGATGGCAGCGCAGCAGAACTGGCCTTCACAACCACCAACGTCATTATGCCCCATATGACAGAGGATGCGGGGCTTTTGTCTGGGCTAACAATCAACGATGTCCCCGTGCGAACCGGCTCGGATAATGGCGTACTACGGGGTGGCGCAATCAGCGCTCAATTCGAAATTCGCGATGAACTAGCCGTCAAGGCGCAAGACCGTCTGGATAGCGTTGCCAGAGATTTCATAGAACGGTTTCAGGATCCCGCCACGGACCCCACTCTTGCGATTGGGGATGCGGGCATGTTCACAGATTCCGGCCTTGCATTTGATAGCGCCGACGAAGTTGGCATTTCCGGGCGGCTCCAATTAAACACATTGGTGGATACAAACGGGGCAAATGAAATCTGGCGCCTGCGCGACGGGCTGAATGCCACATCCGCAGGCAACCTTGGCAACTCCACTTTATTACAAAGCCTTTCGGGTGCATTGACCCGTACCAAGGTGCCCGCCTCGGGTGGTTTTGGCGGCGGTGCTTTGACCGCCCACTCGATGACATCCAACTTTCTGTCAAAAACTGCCGGTGATCGTTTGAACAGTGATCAAACCGTCACCTATGCAACCACACGACAGTCAAATCTCAGGACACTTGAACTTCAGGATGGCGTTGATTCCGATCAAGAGCTGCAAAAGCTACTGATCATCGAACAAACCTATGCGGCAAACGCCCGCGTCATCCAAACCGTTGATGAAATGATGCAAGCATTGTTGAGGATCTGATATGAACACCACTGGCGTAGGCGATCTAGCACAACATTTGACACTTCGTCGTCAAAACACAGATTTGAAACAACAACTTAACGTATTGGGAGATGAGCTTGCCTCGGGCAGGGCATCGGATCTAGCCGCGGCTCTTCAGGGCGATTATTCTTATTTTGCTGATGTGGAACGCTCGCTCAGCATCAACAACAGCTATAAAAATTCCATCGACGAGGCTGTCTTGTTTACATCAACAATGCAGACCACGCTGGACCGGATACAAACAGTATCGGCAGGCCTTGGTTCTGATGTGTTAACGGCGGCAGCCTCCAATTCCGCCGTTTCCTTTGGCGCTGTTTCGCTAGGTGCACAGGAGGATTTGCGTGCCTTGGTGTCCTCCCTGAATACCAGCGTGGCCGGGCGCAGCCTATTTGGCGGCACGGCAACCGATACCGCGCCTCTCATGTTGGCGGATGACATGCTTGATGAATTGCGCACTGCCGTTTCCGGCCTAACCGATGCAACGTCCATTCAGACGGTGGTCGACGATTGGTTTAACGCCCCCGGCGGCGGATTTGAAACCCTCGGATATCAGGGGTCCGACACGAATCTTTCCCCATTCCAGCTTGCGCAGGATGAGACCGTGCAATTTGATCTACGCGCCGATAGCGCGGAAATTCGCGATCTCCTGCAACAAACCGCAATGGCAGCTCTAGCAGGGGACAGTGGTCTTGGTTTGGCTGCTGACGTTCAACGCTTTCTGTTTTTGGACGCTGGCACCGCATTGATGGGAACGCAGGCGGGCATCACGGAAACCCGCGCGGGCCTCGGATTTGTTGAGGAGCGTATCGAGGAATCCTTGGTTCGAAACTCAGCGACAAAATCCAGTCTGGAAATCGCAAAATCAAACATGGTGGGCGTCGATCCATTTGAGACAGCGACACGGTTGCAAAACGTCCAATCACAGCTCGAAAGCCTATACATCGTAACGGCGCGTCTATCCCGCCTGTCACTGGCGGATTATATCTGATGACCTACTCACATGCTAAACTGATCTGCGTATTTCTTCTCGCTAATTTGCTGCCCTCTA
Source organism: uncultured Cognatishimia sp. (assembly GCA_964021645.1). Lineage (GTDB taxonomy): Bacteria > Pseudomonadota > Alphaproteobacteria > Rhodobacterales > Rhodobacteraceae > CANLDA01. The sequence continues at coordinate 38,852 of CAXIAD010000009.1, forward strand.
TCGCTATGTCCAATCAAATCAGGATCAAGGATTTGGTTGAATTTGACGGCGTCAGGGGGAATGATTTGATCGGATATGGTTTGGTTGTTGGCCTGAACGGCACCGGCGACGGACTGCGAAACGCCCCCTTTACCGAGGAGATCATGTCAAACATCCTCGAACGTCTTGGCGTCAATGTAACGGGTGAGCAATTCCGTCCCAAGAATGTTGCCGCTGTGTTTGTGACATCGGAATTACCCCCTTTTGCACGGGCAGGAGGGCGCATTGATGTCACTGTCTCCGCGATCGGAGATGCCAAAAGCCTTTTGGGAGGGACGCTCATTATGACCCCTCTGAACGCCGCCGATGGTGATATTTACGCCGTGGCTCAGGGAACAGTTATCGCTGGGGGCGTCTCTGCCGAGGGAGAGGCCGGGGGCGTCATACAGGGCGTGCCAACATCGGGCGTTATTCCCGCAGGCGCACGGATCGAACGTGAAATTGACTTTGATTTCAGAACATTATCCAGCTTGCGCTTGGCCCTACGAGAACCCGACTTCACAACAGCAGGCCGGATTGAGCGTGCAATTAACAAAGAATTCGGCAAGCGAGTTGCCCTGATGCTTGATTCAGGCACCGTGCAGCTAGATGTGGTTGCAACCTCGATGCGCTCCCCGGCACATGCGCTTGGGCGGATCGAAAACATCTCAGTGCGCCCTGAGCGTAAAGCCCGCGTCGTGGTGGATCAGCGATCTGGTACAATTGTCATGGGCGAGGATGTGCGCATCTCACGTGTCGCGGTTTCACAGGGCAACCTGACCCTGCGTATTCAAGAAGCCCCCCTTGCCGTGCAGCCAAACCCGTTTTCAGATGGCGAAACTGTCGTAGTGCCCAGAACCAATGCACAAATCACCGAAGAGGAGGGCATTGGCCTTGCCGAAGTTCCCGCAGGCACATCGCTAAGTGAGGTGATCGCCGGCCTGAATGCTTTGGGTGTTTCACCGCGCGATATGATCGACATCCTCAAAAGCATTAAGGCAGCAGGTGCCCTACACGCAGAGTTTGTGGTGCGTTAACGCGCAACACTATCGGCGGTATCGATCTGACAAATCGGACGCCGAGGCCCCGAGGAAATACTGCACCAGAATACTCAAATTGCGCGCGCCTCGCTTAAACCAGCCTGCCTTTTGATACCGTATCGCGCCTGTTGTCACCTCCATGGGTAACATCTGTAGACGCCCTGACAATCGCCTTGCGATGGCCACGTCCTCCATCAGCGGCACATCCTCATATCCGCCAATATCATGATAGGTTTGGGCCGAAATCAATAATCCCTGATCCCCGTATGGCAGCCCGAGCAGACGCGACCGTAGGTTCGCCCAACCCGCAACCCATCGCGGCGCAAATCCCCTTGCATCAAACCGTAACCGGCCATACCCCACGCGATCACTGTCAAAATGCGCGGCCACAACATCGCTCCATCCGATGGGCAACCGCGAATCCGCATGCAGAAACAAAAACCACACCCCCTGCGCCGCCTCACCACCGCGTCGCAATTGCCCGCCCCTTGAGGCAGCTCCAGAAACAACCACAGCTCCGGCGCCTTCTGCGATCCGCACCGTGGCATCCGATGACCCTCCGTCAGACACGATCACCTCGCGGATAATCCCCGCTCGCAACCCCTCCACCAATGCCTCAAGACATCCGGGCAACTCCCCTTGGGCATTCAACGTCGGGATAACCACCGATAGCGGCGCACGCATTTATCTCTCCTACCCTGTTGTAAGGCTGCCAGCTCTCTATATTACAGAGAGGCGCATGAACAGGACACCACTATGACACAGCCACGCACATGTCTTTTGATTACCGGGCAAGACGCCGACAGCTTTTTGCAGGGCCTGATCACCAACGACATCAATAAACTTGATCAGGGTATGATTTACGCTGCCATCCTGACCCCTCAGGGAAAATATCTCGCGGATTTTTTCCTGTCGCGCCACGGACAAGACGTGCTGATGGACATTGACACATCCCTTGCCGCAAATCTGACCCAACGCCTGACCATGTATAAATTGCGGGCCGATGTCGCGATCACCCCGATTGATCTGAACATGCACCGCGGTATTGATGCCACCCCACCAGATGGCTTTGCCGATCCGCGCCACCCCGCTCTTGGCTGGCGCGCCTATCGTGACACACCTCAAACACCCGATGATACCAATTGGCCCGCCCTACAGGTCGCCCACTGCGTGCCTCAAACCGGCGTGGAACTCACGCCAGACAGCTATATTCTTGAGGTCGGGTTCGAGCGCCTCAATGGCGTTGATTTCCGCAAGGGATGCTATGTCGGCCAAGAGGTGACCGCACGCATGAAACACAAAACCCAGCTGCGCAAAGGCCTAACCACCGTCACGGTTAACGGGCCGGCAACACCCGGCACGCCCATCACCGCAGATGGCAAACCTGTCGGCACATTGCACACCCGCGCAGGTGATAGGGCCATCGCCTATCTGCGGTTTGATCGTGCGGGTGCGGCGATGATGGCCGGTGATGCCAATGTGATCTGGAACAGCTAAACCACGCCAAAACCCGCGCACGCCCCTACACAATCAGACATCCGGGCCGCCCTTCTCGGGTCAACTGGCGCGCCCGGTGCCACCCTTCTAGATCCATCTGCCGTTGCAATTCCTTTTTCGCAGGGCTGGTTTTACACAGCTCCTCAAGCGCCAAAAAATCCTCTGACGTGACCAATGCCGCGACGAACCTGTCGCGCTTGGTGATCATAAACCGCATCTGCTCATACCGCGAACGCATCAACAATTCCGCGAAATCCCGACGCACCTCTGACGCTGTAACAAACTCCTGATTGAACATAATCTGCCTCTGATATCTTTTGCCCGGCCTTCAAACTGCGCCAAAATGGTTAACCTTGCGATGCCGATGCGTACGCAACAGCCACAATGAAAATGAGGTCATAGCGCAATAATGCATTGTTTGATTTAGTCAGGTGCCGATGCCATCCATTGATTAGGCCCTAGGCTCAATTGAAAACAGACAGGTTCGACATGGCGGCAGATACTTTCGATTATGTAATCATCGGCGCGGGTTCTGCGGGTTGCGTCTTGGCCAATCGGCTAAGTGAAAACCCGCAAAACCGCGTTCTGCTGATCGAGGCGGGCGGAACAGATCGCAAATTCTGGATCAAAGTTCCCCTCGGCTACGCGATGACATTTTCTGACCCCAAGGTGAATTGGTGCTATTCCGCCGCACCGGATAAGGGGTTGAACGACCGCAGTATTTACTGGCCACGCGGTCGGGTCATAGGCGGCTCTAGCTCGATCAATGCAATGGCTTATTTGCGTGGATTGCCGCATGATTTCGATGATTGGGAGCGCGCAGGCGCAACAGGTTGGAACTGGAACTCCGTCAAACAAGGCTATGACGCGCTTGAAACCTCCACCTCACCCAGGCAGGCAAATCGCGGCACCGGCCCGGTTATCGTCAGCGATCTTAGCCAGCAAATGCATCCCTTTGCGCAGAATTTCCTAACAGCCGGACAGGAACTCGGCTGGCCGATATCGGATGATTTGAACGGTGATAACAATGAGGGCCTGACCCTGGTGCGCAGTACTGTACAAGCGGGGCGGCGGTGGTCCTCGGCGGATGCGTTCTTGCGCCCAGCGCGCAAGCGGTCAAACCTGCGGGTGATCACCAACGCTTTGGTCGAGAAACTGACCCTTGATCAGGGGCGCGTCACCGGGCTGACCTACCTTATTGGCGATACCCGCCACACCATCACCGCCACTCACGAGGTGATCCTTAGCGCGGGCGCCATCAACTCCCCTCAATTGCTACAGCTTTCGGGCATTGGCCCCGCCGCCTTACTAAAGCGGCACGGCGTCACCGTTACACATGATCTGCCAGAGGTCGGTCAGGGCATGCAGGATCACCTCGCCGTTTCGCATTTCTTTAGCGCGACACAACCGACCCTAAACAACAAACTAGGCAACCCCATCGGACAGCTCCTAGCGGGCATTCGGTATGTGCTGACAAAATCCGGCCCCCTGTCTGTTCCTGTCAATCATTGCAGCGGTTTTGTGCGGTCAGGTGACGACGTTGCCGCCCCAGATATCCAGATGTATTGCAATCCGGCATCCTATCTGATTGATGGTAAGGGCAAGGCAAAAATCGACCCTAAAGCAGGGTTTTTACTATGTGCACAGCCCAGCCGTCCGACCAGTCGGGGCCATGTTGAGATCACCTCAAACGACCCAAGACAGGCGCCCGTCATTCAACCGAATTCTCTATCGACCACCGCAGATCGCGATACGGCCATCCGCGCAGGCCGCTTGATTCAACAGCTCGCCCAGACACCAACCATCCGCAGCCTAACCAAGCACCGCCAAGATCCGGATGTTATCCCCATGGATGACGCGGCACTGCTGGAAAATTTCCGCGCCCGCGCCGCAACGGTTTTTCATCCCACATGTACCTGCCGCATGGGAAATGACGCCACAGATTCGGTGCTAGATTCCCGATTACGCGTGCACGGGGTGGCGGGTTTACGGGTCGTCGACGCCTCCGCCTTTCCCAATATCACCTCCGGCAATACAAATGCGCCCACCCTAATGCTGGCCGCACGTGCTGCTGATCTCATCTTACAAGACGCCTGATCCAATAGGAGCAAACAAATGCATCTGGATAAAATCGAAACCTTTGTTGTTGCCAATCCCCCCCCACGTCACGGCGGGCGCTATTTCATCTTTGTGCGTCTCACGACCGCCTGCGGCATCACGGGAGTTGGCGAGATTTACAACGCCACCTTCGGCCCGGACCTATGCGCCGCCATGGCCGTGGATGCCTTTGAGCGCCACTTTCTAGGCTCCGACCCCCACCACATCGAGATGCTTTGGCGCAAAACATATGGCGCGGGTTTCACCATGCGCCCAGACGTGACCGTGATGGGTGTCCTTAGTGGCCTTGAAATGGCCTGCTGGGACATCATCGGCAAAGCCGCCGATCAACCCGTCTATCAACTGCTCGGCGGTAAGGTTCACGAACGCCTGCGCAGCTATACCTACCTCTACCCCCCTTCAGGTGACGTCTACCCAGACCCGGACGCCCCCAATGTCTACAACGATCCAGACATCGCCGCAGAGGTTGCCGTGCAGGCCGTTGAACAAGGCTTCACCGCCGTCAAATTTGACCCCGCCGGCCCCTACACCATCTATGACGGCCACCAGCCCCTCCTGTCAGATCTTGATCGTAGCGAAGCATTTTGCAAACGCATCCGCGAGGCCGTGGGTGACAAAGCAGACCTGCTATTTGGCACCCATGGGCAGTTCACCGTATCGGGTGCCAAACGCATGGCGCGCCGCCTAGAGGCCTATGATCCCCTCTGGTTCGAAGAGCCTATTCCACCTGAAAACCCCGCCGACATGGCCGAGGTGGCCCGCTTCACCTCCATCCCGATCGCAACAGGTGAACGGCTTTGCACCAAACACGAATTCGCCCGCGTGCTTGAGGCAGGTGCCGCCTCAATCCTGCAAATGGATCTTGGTCGTGTTGGTGGCTTGCTTGAGGCGAAAAAGATCGCCTCAATGGCTGAAACACGCAACGCCCAGATCGCGCCCCACCTGTATTGTGGCCCCGTTGTGGCCGCTGCCAATATCCAGATCGGCACCTGTAGCCCGAACTTTCTGATCCTAGAATCAATAGGCCGCTTTGATGGCCCCTATATCGACTTCCTGAAAACCGGCCTGACTTGGGAAGATGGCTATGTCATCCCGCCAACCGCACCCGGCCTAGGCGTTGAGCTGGATGACGCAGTTGTCGCCGCCAACCCCTACACCGGAACCGAATTGCACCTCACCCTCGACAGCAATCCGGTCACTCCCTGACCTCCCTTTTTTGGAAAAGACCCCGACCATGACACATCTTTCCTCTTTCTACATCGACGGCGCATGGGTTGCCCCCATCGCCTCGACCCCCTTCCCGGTGATGAACCCCGCAACCAATACCCAAATTGGCGAGGTCCAACTCGGCTCCCCAGCGGATGTCGACAAGGCGGTCGCGGCAGCCTCCCGTGCCTTCAAAACCTTCTCCAAAACCTCCAAGGCAGAGCGGCTCGCACTGCTCAAACGCCTGCATGCTGTGTTTGCCGCGCGAGTAGAGGAAATGGCGCAGGCCATTACCGCCGAAATGGGCGCGCCCATCACCATGTCACGGGATGCACAGGCCGATTGCGGGCTTGGCCATATCCAATGTTTCATCGACGCCCTTATTGAATTGCCCGAACAGGAAACCCTGCCTAATGGCGATACCCTAATGCGTGATCCCATTGGGGTCTGCGGGTTGATCACCCCGTGGAACTGGCCCATCAATCAGATTACCCAAAAGGTTGTCCCCGCCCTCGCCACCGGGGCGACCTGTGTTCTAAAACCATCTGAATACACCCCTCTTTCCGCAGCCCTATTTGCGGAATTCGTACACGAGGCAGGCTATCCTGCTGGCGTATTCAATCTGGTATTTGGCGATGGGCCAAATGTCGGCTCCGCACTTTCCAACCATCCCGATATCGCAATGATGTCATTCACTGGCTCAACCCGCGCAGGGGTATTGGTCTCAAAAGACGCGGCTGACACCGTCAAACGGGTCACCCTAGAGCTGGGTGGCAAATCCCCTAATCTGGTGTTTGCCGACTGTGACCTTGAAACCCGCGTTGCGGCCTCTGTAGCCGAGTGTTTTTACAACACGGGCCAATCCTGCAATGCCCCCACACGCCTGTTGGTAGAGCGATCCTGCTATGATCAGGCGCTGGACATTGCCGCCAATGCCGCCGCCGCCCAAACCGTCGGTGATCCCAGCCAAGAGGGCGATCACATCGGCCCGCTTTTTGATCAGCTGCAATATGACCGGGTCCAAGCGATGATCCAGATCGGTATCGACGAGGGCGCGCGCGTTCTCTCAGGTGGCTTGGGTCGCCCGGAAGGCATCAATCAAGGATGGTTCGTCAGACCAACCATATTCGCGGATGTCACCAATGAAATGCGCATCGCCCGCGAAGAGATTTTTGGCCCCGTCCTCGTTATCATTCCCTTTGATACCGAAGAGGAAGCAATTGAGGTCGCCAACGATTCAGATTTTGGATTGGCGGCATATGTTCAAACAGGAAGTGCCTCGCGTGCTGTTCGCATCACCTCACAACTGCGGGCAGGAGCCGTTGCGATAAACGGGCACGGCACCGACTACGGCTCGCCTTTTGGCGGGTATAAGCAATCTGGAAACGGACGTGAGGGCGGTGTTTTCGGATTGGAGGACTATCTGGAATTGAAGGTGTCGCCGTCAATTTCAAATCTGGCTGATATGGGCTGTTTCACGTCTGATTGATGTCAGTAGTTTAGGGGCTCTGCCCCCACCACCTCATTGCACGCAATGAGGTGGTTCCCCCGGGATATTTTTGCCCAAGAGAATATAGGGAGCCGGATTGCGTGCATTTTACTAAAATTTTCAAGGGATTTTTGCGGGAAGAAATAGGTGTGATTAACCATGATTCTCTGAAAAATGGCACGAAATATACGTTTCAGCGGGTGAAATTGTCATTTCGCCACTTTCGTCAAAAGTGAATGCACCGTGCGTAGGGTCGCCTAGGGCTGCCCTATACAAGATGGGGTAGGTGCGCGTTGCGCAAATTGGGATTTATACGTCCCAAATTGGCATAAAGCTCTGGATTAATGTAGCGCGCGCACCTTGCGAGGCCTACTTTGGTGGTTCCAAGGTATCATCGACAATATCTGCATCCGCGATGAGATAATCGTCTTCTGCCGGTTCCTCCGACGTGCCCACGATAAGTGGTAGCATCGCAGCGCCCGACATATTTATCATTTCATTTTCGGAGGTTGTCTTCCAGCTAAGCGTATCAAAACTTTGACAGTTTTCACATACAGGTGCCCAATTTACATGGATGTTGTTGCAGTTTTCGCAGACCCATTGTGGGCCACGCGACGCCGTCAAAGCGCGTGCTAGCCACCCTTTGACAACCGCATCATCCGCCCCCTCAGCACGCTCTATTGCGGCCATAATTGTAAGGCTACGCGCAAGTGGGCTTGTCTCGTGTAGCTTATCCAAGGCTTTGCGCGCAGCTGGGAAATCTTCTGCAGCAATGTTCAGTTCCGCCATCACCATTTTGGTCTCGGGATGGTCCTTGGTGGTTTTTGTCAGCATCTCAAAACGCCTAATTCGATCAGTTGGCGTTTCATCCTTAGCGATTTTAGCAAATGCTGCGGCCAGGTCGGGATGGGGTTGTGCCTCCCATGCCTTTTTCAGCACACGCGTCGCGTTGCGTGGTTTACCGCGTGCTAGATAGCTTTGCGCCGCGAGTACTGCCGCGGGTACAAGATCAGGCGACAAGCGGTTCGCCTCAATCGCAGCCTCCTGTACGTCAATACCCAGCGTTTCATCCAACAGTTCCTGCGCCTCAGATAATGCCAAAACAGCATCACGCCGTTTGTGGACATCACGAGGGAGCGTACCATTTTTCAGTTTGGCACTTAGTGTTTTTCGCGCGCCAGTCCAGTCACGGGACGTTGCCTGCAATTTCAGCAGAACATCCTGGGTTTCTTCATGTTTTGGCTTTAGCGCGAAGGCCGTTTGAGCCAATTTCAAAGCTGTTTCGGTTTCCCCATTTGCAAGCTTTTGCTTCATCAATCCGCGTACCCCAACAAACCGTGTCGTTTCGTTGGTCAATAGCTGCTTGTAAACCTCTTGGGCGCGCTTGCTATCCCCTGACATCTCGGCTGCCTGAGCTGTGATCAGATTAGTCAAATCAGGGCGTTGCAGGAATTTTTCAGCCTTACGCGCCTTGTCCATCGCGACCCGACCCTCACCAGAAGCAAGCGCCATCAACCCTTCGCTCAAGGCTTGAAATCCTTTGCGTTCGCGGTTGCGGTCAAAATACCGGCTAAGGGCAGTTTCATCACCATTCAAGAAACGCAGCAACGCCATGACCAGCGAAACAAGCTTCAAAAACACCCAAACAGCGACAACCAAAGCCACTAGCCCCATAACCGAAATCAACGGGCTAAGCGTGTATTCAATGCCGGCAAAGGTAATCATCACCCCGCCGTCGCTTTCCATCAAATAGCCCGCAAATAGGGTTAATCCTGCAATTGCAGAGACAAAGATCAGAATTTTAATGAGAGACCAGAGCATTAATTGACCTTTATTGAGTGTTGAGAGTTTGCATCAAGGCATCAGCCGCAGAGACCGCCGAACGACGCGCTTGCGCCGCAGCGATCCAGTCGGCCATGACCGCCTGAACATCTTCTGGCAGGGCATCAATCTCGGCCAAAGTGTCAGTTAAACGGCCCGCCCGCAAAGCTGATTCAGCCCGCGACAGAACGGCATCCGCAGTCGTGCCACTTTGGGGTGTGACAGATCGTGCGCCCAGTTGAGTTTTCAGAAAATTGGTGATGCTATTTCCACTTTCAGCGACCTCCCCCTTACGTGCAAGAGCAAGGGCAGCGCGCGCAACTTCGGGAAAACTGTCTTGTAGGGAAAGCATGGGTGTCACGCCAGAATCCGCGCGGGCATCTAGGGGACCGGGGGCTTCGACACCTGTCGAACGCGTCATATCAAGCAGCGCACTGCGGTAGGGCGCGCCTGAATCCATCGCGGACAAAACACGTGTCATTGCCGCACGCGCCAACGCCTGATTAGCTGTTAACTGGGCATTTTGTTCCATAGAAACAGCTTCTTGACGTTGTGCCGTTACTTCGGCCTTCAGCGCCTCCAACTCGCGTTCATAGGCAGCGATCGCTTCTGGCGATGCTCCCTCAGACATGGGGCGTCTTTCCATGGTCGTGATGCGCGCATCAAAGTCGCTCACCGTGGCATCCAAAGTTTCGTTGCGTGCACTCAGCGCACTCAGGCTTTGGGAAAGTTTGGCTAATTCATCTTGTGTCGTGCTATCTGCTGACGTCGCGGTCAGGGTGGAGCGCAGCGATTTAAGCTCGCTAGATTGCATCTTCAACGTGGCCTCAATTGCATCGAGCGCGTCGTTTTGCTGTGTGCCGATTGGACCAATATATTGTGACAGCCCAAATCCCAAACCAGCAGCGACAACGCCTCCCACGAACACACCGAAAAAGCCGTTTCGTGTATGCGTTTCTGCAACTTCAGGCGAAGGAGCCTCTGTTATATCCTCAGCAGGCTCTTCTGGTGCAGCCTCATCTGGGATTTCATCTGCGTCAGGATCAGTGGTGCCATCAGGCAAGTCAACATCAGAGGGTGTTTCTTCAACAAATTCGGCATCGACAATTTCTGACTGCGCATCACTTGCCGGCGTCACCTCATCAATTGATGTTGTGATTTCAGCCGTTTTTGTTTTGTCCGCCTTAGCCACTGATAGCCTTCCTTTCGTGCTCAAAAAACTGCGCCAACAATCAAACAAACCTAGGCTTGCTTGGCGTCACCCGCAATGCGGCAATATACATCTTTAGCCAAATTTATTGCCTCCAACATCCCATCACCTGTGGGTCGATTAGATACAATACACGCAACTTGTAAGAGGTTTTGCAGCTCCACCTCGACCTGCTCGCTCATGCAAGCGGTAATCAATGGGGCCTCAAAGGGTGCCTGCAAAACAAACTGCCGCGCCGTTCTAGGGGAATAAAGGGGAACAATTACAGGTTTTTCCCGTGATAAACGCTGCTTTGCCTCTGATGTAAGGTCATGGGTAAGTTGTCGGTAGGTGATTAATTCACGCGCGTAAATCCCGGCATTGCTTAGCCGCGGTGCCAGATCGCCCAGACTATGATCGCCCCGCAAATGAATCAGCCGTTGCCCCTGCCCCTCAGCAACAATCCGCCGGAACAAGGTCTCCACATCGCCATCCACCGATTTGGCAAGCCATCCTTTGTCACGCGCAGCACGAGCGGTCGAATCCCCGACACACCACGCCGTCTTCTTATGCCCACCCACACTGTTTGCTGCGTTCGCAGAGGTGAATATCACCCCATCAACATCAGAAACATCCACCGTAACATCGTTGATTGCTGTCGAAATAAGAGGTGAAATGCATATGCGCCCAAACAACCCGGTTTGCGTCAGGCGGTCTGCAAGCAAGGATGATGCCCGCGGCGGGCGGGTTAGGATCACATCCGGTCTATTCGAATCCATCTGCAGAACCATTGTTTGAATTGCCTTAGGGTGCTACCTGCCTGATAGGTCTGACACAGCGGCAATGGAAATGGAAGAAACCACAACTATTCTTGGGCTCGAAAGTAGCTGCGATGATACCGCAGCGGCGGTTGTTCGTCAGTGTAATGGCGATGCCCCTACAATTCTGTCTTCGATTGTTCAGGGGCAAAATGATCTGCATGCTGCATTTGGCGGCGTTGTTCCTGAAATTGCCGCACGGGCACATGTTGAAAAACTTGATATCTGCGTAAAGCAGGCGCTTGTGGCCGCAAATCTATCCCTCCAAGATATCGACGCAATCGCGGTTACCTCTGGCCCGGGCCTGATCGGTGGGGTGCTGTCTGGTGTTATGTGCGCCAAGGGGCTTTCTGCTGGGCTTGGCATTCCGTTGATTGGCATTAATCACCTCGCAGGCCACGCATTGACGCCCAGGTTGACGGATCAGGTGGCCTATCCATACCTAATGTTGCTGGTCTCTGGCGGTCATTGCCAATTTTTGATCGTGCGTGGGCCGGATGAATTCTCACGCCTAGGCGGCACCATCGACGATGCCCCAGGCGAAGCTTTTGACAAAACAGCGCGCCTTCTTGGATTACCTCAGCCCGGCGGGCCAAATGTTCAGGCCAAAGCCATTGACGGCGATCCAAAACGGTTTGCGTTTCCGCGCCCATTGCTGGATCGGCCGGGATGTGATTTCTCATTTTCGGGCCTGAAAACGGCGTTGCTGCGCGCCCGCAACACCCTCATCGCAGAGAAAAACGGGCTGACCGAACAAGATCAGGCCGATCTATGCGCAGGGTTCCAAGCAGCGGTTGCCGATGTCATTGCCAAGAAAACTGCGCGTGCGCTTGCGATTTATCTGGCGGAAGAACCCAACGTGCCACTTTTGGCCGTTGCTGGGGGTGTCGCGGCAAATACTGAAATTCGCGCCCGCCTTCGTGCCGAATGCGAAAAATCAGGCACACAATTCAATGCACCTCCCTTAGCGTTATGTACCGACAACGCCGCCATGATCGCCTATGTTGGGCTTGAGCGTTTCAAGCTTGGGAAAACCGACGACATGACTCTTTCGGCACGTCCACGTTGGCCTCTTGATCAATTGGCCCCGGCATTGTTGGGAAGTGGTAAAAAAGGAGCTAAAGCATGAGCATCAGTGTTTTTGGCGCAGGCGCATTCGGCACAGCGTTGGCAATCTCGCTTTCCAACTCCGGCTCTCCAGTAACACTTTGGGCAAGAAATGCAGATACCGCCCGAGATATAGACAATCACAGAGAAAACCGCGCACGCTTGCCGGGGCACCAACTGCCCGCTTCACTAAAGATAACATCGGATTGCTCCAGCGCATTAAGCGACATCGTGTTGCTAAGTGTTCCCATGCAAAAACTGCGGGATCTTTTGACAACGTATCCCCAGTTGAATGGACGAACCCTTGTGGCCTGCTGCAAGGGAATAGAGTTAACCACCAGCCTTGGCCCCGTGGCCCTGATCAACGAACTGGCCCCAGATTCAACCGCAGCGATCCTAACCGGACCTAGCTTCGCAACTGATATTGCCAAAGGATTGCCAACAGCACTAACCTTGGCCTGTGCAGATGACGAGATCTGCAAGACACTGCAAACACATCTGATTACCCCTAACCTGCGCATCTATCGGACCAGCGACACAATCGGCGCGGAAATCGGGGGCGCGTTGAAAAACGTCATCGCCATTGCGTGCGGTGCTGCAATTGGTGCTGGCCTAGGAGATAGTGCACGCGCTGCTGTAATGACGCGCGGCTATGCAGAGATGACACGCATGGCCCATGCTCTTGGCGCGCGCACCGAGACATTGTCGGGCCTATCTGGTTTTGGCGATTTGGCTTTGACCTGCACGTCTGAATCTTCGCGAAATTACAGGTTTGGTCTGTCTATCGGGGCTAGGGGCGACTTTGACACCTCCACAACAGTCGAAGGCGCACCCACTGCGCGTGCAACCTTATTACGCGCCCAAAATCTGGATATTGAAATGCCCATTACAGAGGCAGTTGTCGCCCTTATTGATCAGAAACTTGATGTACTGGAAGCTATGGAATTGCTTCTGTCACGCCCCCCCAGAGAGGAATAAAATGCGTATTGCCCTTATTGCCAAAGACAAATCCGGCGCACTCGACATTCGGAAAGCAAACCGCGACAAACATGTTGCTTACCTCAAATCAACCGACGCCGTCGAAATGGCCGGCCCGTTTTTGGACGAAAACGGAGATATGTGCGGTTCTTTGATTATCCTAGAGCTGCCAGATATCGCCGCCGCACAGGACTGGGCAAATGGCGATCCCTACGCCAATGCTGGGTTATTTGCCTCTGTCGAATTGATCCCATGGAACAAGGTGATCGGCTGATGCGCTACTGGCTTTTCAAATCTGAGCCGTCGACTTGGGGTTGGGCGGATCAGTTGGCCAAAGGGGATGTTGGCGAAGAATGGGACGGCGTTCGCAATTATCAGGCGCGCAATTTCATGCGGGAAATGGAGCTTGGCGATCGTGGTTATTTTTACCACTCGCAAAAGGAAAAAGCCATCGTCGGTATCATCGAGGTCATCACCCTCGCGCATCAGGATTCCTCCACCGATGATGCGCGGTGGGAATGCGTGGATATTAGGGCGCTTGCCAGCGTGCCAAACCCTGTATCCCTAGACATGATCAAGAAGGATGGGCGGCTGGATGACATGATCCTGTTGCGCAACTCCCGCCTATCGGTTCAACCCGTAACTGCGGCCGAGTGGAACATTATCAACGCCTTGGCGGGCGTAAATATCTAGCAAAGCGTGGCTACCTTAGGCATACTCTGATTATTAATGTATCGAATTGGGGAAAAACCATGGAATATGTAAACGTTCTTGCAGCCGCATTCGCAGCATATGTTTTTG
>CAXIAD010000010.1:0-49406 GCA_964021645.1 uncultured Cognatishimia sp.
GGAGCCGTTGGGTGTTGTGGCTGCTGTTGTGCCGTGGAATTCGCAGCTGTTTTTAGTGGCGGTTAAGATCGGGCCTGCGTTGGCTGCGGGGAATACGGTGGTTCTCAAGGCCTCTGAGCACGCGTCGGGTGCGATGCTGGAATTTGGGCGGCTGATCGAGGAAGCTGGATTTCCATCCGGTGTGGTGAATATTGTCAGTGGCCATGGCGATCCCTGCGGGCGCGCATTGACAGCGCATCCATTGGTGGCGCGTATTTCATTTACGGGCGGGCCAAATGCGGCGCGTCATGTGTTGGAAAACTCAAAGAACAACTTTGCCGAGGTGTCGTTAGAGCTGGGCGGAAAATCCCCGTTCATCGTGTTTGATGACGCCAATATCGAAAGCGCTGTGAATGCGTCCATTGCCGGGATTTTTGGCGCAGCTGGGCAAAGTTGTGTGGCGGGGTCGCGTCTGTATCTGCACGAAGACATCGCAGATGAGTTTTTGGAACGCATGATCGGGATGGCCAAGCAAATACGCATTGGTGATCCGCTGGATGATGACACGCAAATGGGGCCGCTGTGCACCGATGGGCAGTTGAAACACATCCAAACCGAGGTGGCCCATGCCGAGGCTGAGGGCGGTACGATTTTGACCGGGGGCAGGCAGCCCGACGGCAAGGGCGGATTGTTCTATGAGCCAACGATTATTGATTGCCCGCGTCAGGATATGCGCATCGTAGATACCGAGCTATTTGGTCCGGTTCTATGTGTGCAGCGGTTCAAAACCGAAGAAGAGGTAACCCTGCTGGCAAATGACACCGAACATGGGCTGGCGGCGGGTATTTTCACGCAAAACAGTGCGCGCTCTATGCGGATGGCCAATGCTGTGCGGGCGGGTATCGTTTGGGTGAACACCTATCGCGTGGTGTCGCCGATTGCCGAATTTGGTGGCAACAAAGGCTCTGGCTACGGGCGCGAAAGCGGGTTTCAGGCGATGTATGATTACACACGCCCCAAAACCATCTGGCTGAACACATCGGATGAGCCAATGGCGAATCCGTTTGTAATGCGCTGAGGGGGTCTGTGATGAACGCAGATCTAATAGCTGCGCTGGGGGCGTGCAGCGATACAAATGCAATGCCAAAGTCATTGCCGCCTGCCTGCTATGTGGATGACAGCCTAGGTGGGGTCGAAACGGCGGCCCTGTTTCGACGGTCTTGGCTGGGAATAGGGCGCGCCGATATGGTGGGTGCCCCCGGTGATTTTGTCGCGCTGGACATGGCGGGGCAGAATTTTATTCTGTTGCGAGACAAGGATGGCACATTGCGTGCGCTGGCCAATTCATGCCGCCATAGGGGCGCGCGTTTGGTCGACGGCACGGGCAATTGTCGCGGATTGCGCTGCCCGTTTCATTCATGGGCCTACCGGTTGGACGGAACATTGGTGGCCGCGCCGGAAATTCAGGATCAACCGGGATTTGCGCGCGAGGATTACGGCCTTGTGAGGTATCGTGCGGAGGAGCGTTTGGGCTTTGCCTTTGTGTGTTTTGACCCTGATGCGCCGGAGTTGGATGAGGTGCTGGGTGATTTTTGCGAGGTTCACGCGCCGTGGCCGATGGAAACCTTGGTCACGACACGGCGGCAGGAAACAATTGTGGACTGCAACTGGAAGGCATTTCTAGAGGTTTTCAACGAGTATTATCATCTACCGTTTGTGCACGCAGATTCGATTGATGATGTCTATGTCCCGCCCGATCCGGGCACAAAAACAACCGGTGCCTATGCCAGCCAGTTTGGTGAAACGATTGGAACAGGCGGGTTGTTACAGACACAACAAGAACACGCGCTGCCATCCATGCCCGGCCTAAGTGGGCGCGAGGCGGCAGGGGTTAGATACACCTGGGCGTTTCCAAACATGACCTTTGCCATCGGAACAGATGCCTTGTGGGTCTATGAAGCCTATCCCATGGGGGCCAACCAATGCCGGGTTGTACAAACCGCGTGTTTTCCACCTGAAACCATAGCCTTGCCCGGTTTTGAGGCCAAGGTTGCCGCCTATCACGATCGGCTGGATGCGGCACTGGCCGAAGACATCCCTGCCCTTGCTAACCAGCAACGCGGGTTATCCAACCCCGATGCGCAACAAGGGCCATTCCATCCGCTGCTAGAGGCAAATGTCGCCGCCTTTGCCAGTTGGTACGCAACACAAATTCTAATGAACACGCCAAACACGGAGGCCCCGCAATGAAATTTCAAATCGCGATCAACCTAGAGCGACTGGACAATAGTCTGGATATGACGGACGTGGCGCGCCACACACTAGAGATGGTGCAGATGGCGGAAGAAGGCGGTTTTGAAATCGTTTGGGCCGCAGAGCATCACGCGCTGGAAATGACAATTGCGCCCAACCCGTTTCAGATTTTGACATGGTGGGCGGCTGAAACAAGCACAATTCGATTAGGGACTGCGGTTGCCACGGCGGCCTATTGGCATCCGATCCGGTTGGCGGGCGAGGCTGCTTTCCTTGATCTGATCAGCGGTGGACGTTTGGAATTTGGCATCGGGTCAGGCGCGTATCAGCGTGAGTTTGACCGAATGAAGCCGGGATTATTGCAAACCGATGGTTATAAATACATGCAGGAAATGTTGCCTGCTGTTTTGGCGCTATGGAAGGGTGATTATGCCCATGATGGCGAGTATTGGAAGTTTCCGACGTCAACTTCTGTGCCCAAACCCTTGCAAACAGACCCGCGCGTTTGGGTCGCCGCACGTTCGCCCATCACCTATGATTATGCGGTCGCTAATAACGCCAATATCATGTGCTGGCCGTTTACCCGCCCCCATGCAGAGGCCGAATTGTACAAACGTCAACTGGACGAGGCGATTGCAAAACACGGCGGCACAGCGGACCCGATTTTTGCATTGATGCGCCACACCGCCTTATATGAAAATGAGGCAGGTCGCGATGAGGCGATCCACGCGATCACCCGCGTATTGGGGCAATTTGAAAACCTGTATCGCAACCTTGGCGATGTCGAGAATGGTTTCCCAAAAGAGATTCCGCTGCACGAGTTGGAGGGGCGTGAACAATATGACCCTGCCATGTTGGAGCAGAACCTGATGTTTGGCTCACCCGAGGCGGTGATCCAGAAGGTCAAGATTTACGAAGACCTCGGGGTGGATGAATACATCTATTATGCCTCATTAGGGTTGAGCCACGACGCGCAGAAACGCTCTTTGAAGCTGTTCTGTGACGAAGTTATTCCAGCGTTTCGATAAGGAAATATGACATGACAGATGGTGTAACAACGCGGCGTGATGGCCACGTTCTAGAGGTGACTCTGGATCGGCCCAAAGTGAATGCAATTGATGTGCCCACATCGCAAGCATTGGCAGCGGCATTCAAAGAGCTGAATGATGATCCGGAATTGCGGGTGGCAATTCTAACGGGTGGTGGGGAAAAGATTTTCTCGGCTGGATGGGATCTAAAGGCATTGAACGA
Organism: uncultured Cognatishimia sp.; assembly: GCA_964021645.1. Taxonomy (GTDB): domain Bacteria; phylum Pseudomonadota; class Alphaproteobacteria; order Rhodobacterales; family Rhodobacteraceae; genus CANLDA01. The sequence continues at coordinate 3,484 of CAXIAD010000010.1, forward strand.
CGGTGAAATGCAGTTGGATAACTGGTGGGAAACCGATGATTATGGCGATGGCGGTTTTACCGGGCTGACCGAGAATTGGTTTCTGAACAAGCCAGTGATTGCTGCGATCAACGGGCATGCGATTGGCGGCGGGTTTGAAATGGCCTTGGGGTGTGATCTGTTGATTGCGTCCGAGCATGTAGAATTTGGCCTGCCGGAAATGCCGCTGGGTATCGTGCCGGATGCAGGTGCATTGCAACGCCTGCCCCGCCGTATCCCGCATAATATCGCGATGGAGATGTTTCTGCTGGGACGCCGTATGAAGGCAGATGAGGCCGCGCATTACGGGTTGGTCAACAAGGTGGTTCCAAAGGAACAGTTGATGGATGCTGCGCGGGAATGGGCCGCATCTGTTGCTTGGTCCGCACCGCTTGCCATGCAATCGGTCAAAGAGGTTCAGCGCGCAATTGAATGCGTGCCGTTGGAGCAGGCCTTTCACAAAATGCGCACAGATCCGATGCCAATCTATCGCAAGATGTTGAAATCAAGCGATGCGGCTGAGGGCGTTGCGGCCTTTATGGAAAAACGCGAACCCAATTTCAAAGGGGAATGAGCATGTATGGAGATCCCAAAAATGTTCAGCGCGTCACCAGTATTGGGGGCGGGCCCATCGGGGGCGGCTGGGCGGCACATTTTCTGGCGCGCGGGTATGATGTTACGATCTATCTGTATGACCCGACAGAGGTGCCCGCGTTTCGCACAATCCTGGAAACCGCGTGGAAAAGTCTAACCGCGTTGGGGTTGGTGCCCGGTGCCTCCTTAGATCGGTTGACGATTTCGCATGATTTGGCAGAGGCGGTTGAAGGCGCTGATTTCATTCAGGAAAGTGCGCCTGAAAACCTGGAGATGAAGCAGGCGCTATATAAAACGCTGGGTGAGATTGTGCCGCCACATGTGGTGATTGGGTCGTCGACCTCTGGCCTGATGATGAGCGATATTCAGGTGGATTGCGCAACTGCTGGGCGCTGTGTGATTGGGCACCCGTTTAATCCACCGTACCTGCTGCCCTTGGTCGAAATTGTAGGCGGCAAAAAGACCGACCCAGAGGCAGTTGCATGGGCCGGTACGTTCTATGAAATCGCAGGCAAGGCACCGTTGCTGATGAAAAAGGAAATTCCCGGATTTGTCGCCACGCGCCTGCAAGAAGCTCTGTGGCGTGAGGCCCTGCATATGGTGGCAAATGGCGAAGCGACACCAGAAGATATCGACATTGCGCTAAGGAATGGCCCAGCACCCCGGATGGTGTCACAGGGTCAATGCATGGCATTTCACGTCGCCTGTGGCGCAGGGGGCATGGCCACAAATCTGGATCAATTTGGCCCTGCATTGAAATTGCCATGGACCAGATTGGAAGCGCCCGAACTGACCCAAGAACTGCGTGATCGCATGGTTGATGGCTGCAATGCCGTCGCGGGGGATCAGCATTTTGAAGACATGGCAGCACAGCGTGACCGCGAGATTGTTGCGGTTTTGAATGCACTGCGGGATGTGCGGGCGGGCTAGATCAAAACACTAGAAACACCGCCCTATCGTAGCAGAGGTCCGGGCTGCTTGGACTTCAACGATGACAGGAAATCAGACAGCGTCCCCGGCCAACTGGGGGCGCTATCTTCTTGTGGCCAAGCTTCGCGATATTCCGACGGGCGGCGTCCAAAGAACTTTCCGAATGAATATGCGAAGTGAGAGAGCGTATTGAACCCCGAAGCGGTGGCAATTTCGCGGATGCTGAGATCGGTTGTGATCAATAAAACACGCGCGTTTTGTAGCCGCATGAGAAGGCCAAATTGCACCGCTGTACATCCGATATGGCGCTTGAATAATCTCTCAAGTTGCCGCTGGGAAACGCCCAAGGTTTTGGCGATCTCGGGCACGCTAATCGGGTCTTCGATATTGCGTTCCATCAAGGAGACGGCCTCGCGCACAACAGGCACCATGGTTTCAGTGCCCTGCCCCATGGTGTGGCGTTGCGGAGTGGTGTCAATTCGCACAGGGTGGTGCAGCATTTGATCAGCGATTTCGCCCGATAATCCGGCCCCGTGTGATAGCTCTATGAGGCGGAGCATCAGATCAACCCCGGCCAAGCCGCCCGCACAGGTCATAATTTTGTTGTCTATGGTAAAAATCTGTTCTACCACATTGATATCAGAGTATTTTTCTTGAAATCCCGGCACCCAAGACCAATGGGTTGTGGCGGGTTTTCCTTTGAGAAGGCCAGTCTTGGCAACGACATAGCTTCCCATCTCAACCGCACATATTTGCACCCCGGCGCGCGCCGTTTTTCGCAACCATGAAACGGTGGATTTATTGTCGTAATGCTCTGCGCCCCAACTGCCTAAAACAAAGACTGTATCGGCGTCAACAAGGTCATCAACAGGCGTGAGATCAGACAATTTCATGCCATTGCTGGCCGTGATTTCCGGCCCGTCAAACGACGTAATTTGCCAGGTAAAAAGCGGCTGTGAAGACAGGTAATTCGCGATTCGCATCACCTCGATCATCGTGGTTAGGGTGGTCATATTGAACCGCGGAATTACCACAAAAACTGCATGAGTTTGCGCCTCTGTCAGCATTGGGTCGGCGGGCGTTTCTGATGGGTACAGACTGTTTAGATTTATTTTCATGACGGTCCCGGATTGTAGGCTTTGTGGTGCGATTTTTCGCCAATCTAACATGATATCAGTCGAATAATCGACAAAAATTTTCCATCACCGAGTCGCAGAATGATACAACAAGGGAGGGCAGAGCCATGAATTTCGAAGTCGTAGTGACATGTGCCGTGACAGGCGCAGGCGATACAACGGGCCGCAGCCCACATGTTCCAATCACCCCAAAAGAGGTCGCCGAAGCCGCGATTGAGTCGGCCAAAGCCGGAGCTGCGATTGCTCATCTGCATGTCAGAGATCCGGAAACCGGTGCTGGATCACGTGACCCAAAGCTGTTCAAAGAGGCCGTGGACCGCGTGCGTGACAGCGGCACAGATATCATCATCAATCTGACCGCCGGAATGGGTGGCGATTGGGTGCCAGATGCCGACAATCCAGCAATGCCCGGCCCCGGAACCGATATGATTGGCGCAGAGGACCGCCTGATCCATATCCACGAATGCATGCCCGATATTTGTTCGCTGGATTGCGGGACGCTGAATTTCGGGGATGGCGATAACATCTATATTTCGACACCGCCAACATTGCGCCGCATGGCCGAGTTGACCCGCGAGTGGGGCGTGAAGCCCGAGCTTGAGGTGTTTGAGCTGGGACATATCCGCTTTGCCAAACAGATGATCGCCGAGGGGCTGATTGCCGATCCGCCGATGTTTCAGATCTGCCTAGGTATCCCATGGGGAGCGGAGCAAAGCGTGGACACGATGAAAGTCATGAAGGATCACCTGCCAGCCGACGCAAGTTGGGCAAGTTTTGGCATCAGTCGCATGCAAATGCCGATGGCGGCAGCAGCCGTCGCGATGGGGGGCAATGTGCGTGTTGGCCTAGAGGACAACCTGTTTCTGGATCGCGGCGTATTGGCCACCAATGGTCAATTGGTCACCCGTGTCGTTGAGATCATTGAGCGTATGGGCGGGCGGGCTATCACCCCGCAAGAAGCGCGCAACAAGTTGAAGCTACGCGGAGCGACCGTATAAATGACATCTTCACCCAGCACGCAAGGCAGTCTGCAAATTAATGAGGTGTCCAAGTATTTTGGCTCTTTTTGCGCAGTCGACAAGATCAACCTTGAAATCAAAAAGGGTGAATTTCTGACGCTGCTAGGCCCGTCAGGGTCTGGGAAAACAACATTGTTGATGATGGTGGCGGGGTTTCTGGATATCTCATCCGGGGACATCGCGCTGGACGGTAATTCCATCGCGGATTTACCCGCCGAAAAGCGTAACTTTGGCATGGTATTTCAGGGCTATGCGCTGTTCCCGCATATGAGCGTGCGTGACAATATCGGCTATGCGCTGAGCGTGCGTAAGCGCCCCGCCGAAGAGATCAAGGCGCGCGTCGATGAGATGCTGGAGCTGGTTAAGTTGCAGGATTTTGCCGACCGTAAACCCGGACAGCTATCGGGCGGACAACAACAGCGTGTCGCATTGGCGCGCGCGCTTTGCTTCTCTCCGCCGGTGTTATTGCTGGATGAGCCGCTTGGCGCGCTGGACAAAAAACTGCGTGTCGAAGTGCAGGAACAGCTAAAAGATATCCATCGCCGGGTTGGCACCACGTTCATCTATGTCACGCATGATCAGGAAGAAGCCCTGTCGATGTCTGACCGCATTGTGATCATGCGCGACGGTGCCATTGAGCAGATCGGCACACCGCTGGAACTGTATGAGCATCCCAGAACAAAGTTTTCCGCCAGTTTTCTGGGCAAAAGCAATTTTATCACGGGGCCAGATGGCACCTATGCCTTGCGCCCGGAAAAGATCGACCTTGCCCCAACCGGAACAGGCTCGGAGCAGGTTCGCGCCAGCGGGACAATACAATCCATCAGCTATTTCGGCTCAATGCAGCGCATCATCGTTGTGCTTGCAGATGGTACGGAACTGGAAGTCGACATCGACAGTTGGCGTAACAAACACCCCCTAAGCGAAGGCATGAGTGTTGATCTGTTTTGGACTGACGACGCCGCCGTGAGCCTGGCGGATGATTAGAAAATTACAACAAGAACGCCAGCCAATGGCGTCTGTGAATAAGCGGGCTGACTAACAGCCGAACACGACAACAAGGAGTAAGTATATCATGCAAGATAAGCAATTTATGCGCGAGACCCTTTTGGAAGGTGCCAAAGCCTTTAAGGCGGGAAAGATGGAGCGGCGCACGTTCCTATCGCTATGTGCCATGACCGGATTTGCGACAGCGGCAACATTGGCGGGTGAGGCAGAAGCGGCCGCAGACCAGATCGTTATGTGGAATTGGGGTGGTCAATCCGAGGAATGCCACGGCAATGCGATCGGCAAACCATTTGAGGCAGCCAGCGGTTTACCCCTGCGTTTTGATACATCCGGCCCGTTGCAGGGCAAGATCAAAGAGATGGTCGACAGCGGCAATGTCACAGCAGATGTTTGCGATGCGGACCTGTTTGACGCCGTAGCGCTTGGCCCCTCGGGACACCTAGAGGCGATTGATTACAATGTGGTCAGCAAAGACAAAACTTTGCCGCACTACGCGCTGGATCACGGTGTTTCGATCATCTTGTATGGCTATGCATTTGTGTATGACACCGAGGCATATGACACGCCGCCAACGGGTTGGGCTGACTTCTTTGATACAGCCAAATTCCCTGGCAAACGCTCGCTGTATAAATGGGCGAATGGGTCGCTTGAGGCCGCACTAATGGCTGATGGCGTCGACAAAGACTCGCTGTATCCGTTGGATATGGATCGTGCCTTGGCCAAGCTGAAATCGATCAAAGACGACAGCCTGTACTGGGGCTCTGGTTCTGCGGCGCATTCGATGGTTGTAAACGGCGAAGTCAGCATGGGTATGGTCTGGCAGAACCGCGGCAAAAACATCGAGGCCGACACCGATGGGCGTTACAAGCTGGTGATGAACCAAGCGCTGGCAATGCCCGGAGCCTATATTGTGCCCAAGGGCAATCCAGCAGGCCGCGAGGCCATCATGAAGTTTATCGCAACTGCACAAGATCCGGCTGCACAGCTTCAATTGTTGGATTGTTTGGGCATGACGCCCTCTAACCCAGAGGCGTTTGCGCAAATCCCAGAAGGTCAACAGGCCTATGCGATTACATCAGCGATGAACATCGACAATGTAGCGTTTAATGATCCGGTCTGGTGGGGCGAAAATGGCGGCGATGCTGTCAATGCCTTCCTAGACGCGATCAGCTAAACATCTTGGCCCCTGCGCAATGTAGGGGCCAGTACCATCATCAGACGACCCTCAGGACCGGATGCACAGATGACCTATATGCGCACAAAACTTAATCCCGGCTGGCTGTTGATCACACCATTTTTGTTGTTGGTCGCGGCGCTGTATCTGGGGCCGATCCTGAATATTATGTGGCTGAGTGTGACCGATCCCGAACCGGGCCTTGGCAATTATCAAAAGCTATACGAAAGCGATACGTTACTGCGTATCGGCTGGACCACGCTGCGGGTGTGTTTAATCACCACCGTGCTGAGCGTGATACTGGGCTATTCAATCGCCTATGCGATGATCCACTGTCATCAGGCCGAAAAGAAGCGGATGCTGGGGCTGTTATTGGTATCGTTCTGGATTTCAATTCTGGTGCGTACATTTGCATGGCTGATGCTGTTGGGGCGCAAAGGGCTGGTCAACGGCACACTGGAAAACATCGGGTTAGTTTCAGAACCCATCGCGTTTATGCGCAATGAATTGGGCGTGTTAATCGGCATGGTGCATTACATGGTGCCCTATGCTGTGTTGCCGCTGCTGGTTGCGATGCAATCAATGGATCACCGGGTGATGAACGCCTCGCGCAATCTTGGCGCGACAGGTCGGCAAACCTTTTGGCGGATATATTTGCCGCTGACAATTCCGGGCATCGTGGCCGCAACGTTGTTGGTGTTTATCCTAAGTCTGGGGTTTTATGTCACCCCGGCAGTGCTGGGCGGCGGCAAGGTTTTAATGATCGCTGAGTATATCTCTGTGCAACTGCTGGTAACGCTGAAATGGGGCGTTGCGGCGATGTTGGCGGCGCTGATGCTGGTGGGCGTGCTGGTCATGTTGTGGGCGATGTCAAAATTCATGAAACTGTCGACGATCTTTGGGGGGAGTTCATCATGAAACCGGGCTTTTTCGCGATTTTCAATCGGTTTGGTGCGTGGGTATTGCTGCTGTTTTTGGTCACCCCCGCCCTGATCGCCATCCCCGTGTCATTGACGCCCAAGCGGTTTCTGTCGATGCCTAAGGGAGAGTATTCGCTGCGTCATTTTGAAAAGCTGTTCACCAGCCCGGAATGGCTGTCGAGCTTTGGTCAAAGTGCAACGATTGCGATCTCCACATCGGTGTTGGCAACCACCTTGGGCACGCTATGTGCGATAGGGTTGTGGCGGGTTTCGTCGAAATACAGCGAAATGGTTCGGGCATTGTTGTTATTGCCACTGATCATTCCGCAGATCATTTCGGCCATGGCGTTTTATCGACTGTGGATACCGTTGGGATTGTTGGACAGTTATTTGGGCCTGATCCTTGCGCATACCATTTTGGCGACGCCGATGGTTTTGATCACAGTTAGCGCTTCATTGGCCAGTTTTGACCCCAAGCTAGAACAAGCATCGCGGAATTTGGGGGCATCCAATTGGACCACGATGCGGCGGGTTATATTGCCATCCGTGCGCCCCGGCGTGTTTGCGGGTGCCTTGTTTGCCTTTATCCTCAGCTGGGACGAGATCGTGGTGACCTTGTTCATCTCAAAATTCAGCGTCTACACATTGCCCCGTCGCATGTGGAACGGCATTCGCGAGAATACTGACCCGACGGTGGCTGCGGCAGCAGTTGTTTTGATCGCGATAACGGTTATCGCCTTTACTATTTCTTCGATTGCGGCGCGGCGACGTGCGCAGTCTGAACCTGAAACCCCCTAAAGCGTTATTGCCCGGCCCAAATGTAGGGTTGGGTGGAAATGCCATAAATCAAACTAAGGAGGTCGACGTGAACGCATCTACGTCGCACGAAAATGAACTGCTGTTAAATACGGTTCGTAGCTTTATGGAAGCGGAAATTTTCCCGCATGAGGCCATGGTTGATCAGGCCGGAGAAGTGCCGATTGAGCTGGGTCGGCAAATCGAATCTCGTGCAAAGGAAATCGGTCTTTATGCATCGAATTTACCTGAGGATGTCGGCGGTGGTGGGCTGAATTATTCCGCAATGGCCGTGGTTGAGCGGGAGTATGGCAAAACCAGCCATGCCCTACACAGCTGGATCGGGCGACCCACAGAATTATTACTGGCCTGCGAAGGCGATCAGATCGAACGGTATTTGAAACCCTGCGTCAGCGGCGAAAAACGTGAATTATTTGCCCTGACTGAGCCTGAAGCCGGGTCCGACGTTATGGGGATGAAATCCAATGCACGCCGTGATGGCGATGATTGGATTTTGAATGGATCAAAGCATTTCATCTCTGGACCGGTGATGCCTGATTTTGCGATTGTTTTTGCCGCGACCGGTGTGGATGAAACACCCCGTGGGCCGCGCAAGCGCGTTACGGCGTTTTTGGTTGATGTGGGATTGGCAGGGTTTGAATGCCGCGAAGGCAACAAATGCGTCAGTTACAGAGGGTATAAAACCTTTGAGCTGCGGTTTGACGATGTGCGGCTTGGCCCGGATCAGGTGTTGGGCGAAGAGGGTCATGGGCTGGAACTGGCAGGTAAATGGTTGGGAATGGGGCGCATTTGGGTTGGCGCAACCTGCTGTGGTAAGGCGGAGCGTATCATGGGCCTCGCCACCGATTGGGCGGCGAACCGCAAGCAATTTGGCAAACCGATTGGCGCGTTTCAGGCAACTGGTTTCAGGTTGGCCGACATGGCGATTGGCCTGCGGACAGCGGATTTGCTGGTAACCGATGCAGTTGCCCGTGCCGATGCCGGGGTGATGACGGATCAGGATGCCGCAATGGTAAAGGTCTACTGCTCTGAGATGTTGAACAAAACAGCCGATGATACCGTGCAGATTTTTGGTGGCATGGGATTGATGGAAGAGCTGCCCATTCAACGACTGTGGCGCGATTCCCGGTTGGAACGCATTTGGGACGGCACAAGCGAAATTCAAAGGCATATCATCACCCGCTCTATCCTAAGGCCATTGGGAGCATGACCCCAGCTCAGCGTAAGAATTTTGATCGGATGCTGAATCCGCGCCACATTGCATTTGTGGGCGGATCGGACGCATGTGCCGCGATCAATGAGGCCCGACGGCGTGGGTTCACAGGGCAAATGTGGGCGGTGAACCCACGGCGGGAAGAGTTGGCCGGAGTGCCCTGTGTCACGAGCATCGAAGCCCTGCCAGAAGCGCCTGACGCCGTCTATCTGGCCGTTCCTGCGCATGCCGTCGTGGATAGTGTGGCCCGGTTCGAGCGATTGGGTGCGGGCGGTATTGTCTGTTATTCGGCAGGTTTCAAAGAGGCGGGAGATGCGGGTGCCGAGGCCGAATTGGCCCTGAAACAAGCGGTCGGCGACATGGTCTTGATCGGGCCGAATTGCTATGGCTTCATTAACTATTTGGGAAAGGTCGCCCTATGGTCATTTGAACACGGCGGCGACTCTCCGGGATATGGGGCGGCGATTGTCACACAGTCGGGCATGTTCTCATCTGACATCACCATGAGCCAACGGTCGTTACCATTGGCCTATATGATTTCCGCAGGGAATCAGGCCGTTCTCGGGCTGGAGGATTATCTGGATGTGTTGTGCGAAGATCCCCGTGTGCGTGCGATCGGCCTGCATATCGAGGGCCTGCAAGACATCCCTCGTTTCGAGGCAGCAGCACTAAAAGCGCTGCGCAATAACACCCCTGTTGTTGCCCTGAAGACCGGTAGCTCGGCGATTGGTAGCACCCTAACCGTTAGCCACACAGGATCATTATCAGGCGCAAATGAGCTGTATGACGCACTGTTTGAACGTACCGGCGTGATCAGTGTAACCAGCCCTGCACAGATGCTCGAAACACTTAAATATCTATGCGTTGTCGGGGCACCCGCTGGGCGTGAATTGATCGGGTTCACCTGTTCTGGTGGCGGTGCGACCATGTTGGCGGATCATGCCGAAAAAATATCTCTGACTTTTCCTGAAGTATCAGAAACAAGCACCAAGAAGTTGATAAGCCTGTTGCCGGACATCGCAACCGTTTCTAACCCATTGGATTATACGACACCGATTTGGGGGCAACCAGAGCGCACCTACCCTGTCTTTGCAGAGGCGCTGTGTGGCGTTTCAGCACAAGCGGCTGTACTGGTACAAGACTATCCGATTGCTGGTTTGGATGCGTCAAAAATTCATTATCAAAACGATGCCACTGCCTTTGCCAAGGCTTGCGCGGAAGAGGGATTGCCAGCCGCCATTTGTGCGACCTTGCCCGAAAATATGGATCTGGAGACACGAGAATTTCTCATCTCCCAAGGTGTCGCACCAATGCAAGGGCTGCACGAAACCCTGAATGCAGTCTCAGCTGCCGCGGATTGGACAGCGGCGCGAGCGAGGATATTGGCCACTCCGCCAAGTCCGGTTTTCAGGGGCGCATCCGAAGGTGAGACAACGGTTGTGACTGAGGATCTGGGTAAATCATGGGTTGCGAATTTGGGGCTGACCACACCAAAAGGCCGGAGTGTTGATGGCGAAGGTGCTGTTCGGGTAAGTGCCGAAATCAGTTTCCCCGTTGTGCTAAAAATGATGGGGGCCAAGCTGCTCCATAAGACGGAGGCTGGGGCGGTTGCGTTAGCCCTTAACGACACACAAGAAGTGGCGGCGGCGATTAAGGCGATGCGCAAGGACGTGGCCCGGTATGATGTTTCCGCCCTGACAGATGTTTTTTTGATCGAGGAAATGTCACCACCCCCAGTTGCTGAACTGATCATGACACTGCGCCGTGATGCACAATTTGGTTTTGCGCTAACGCTTGGGAGCGGAGGGGTTTTGGTTGAATTAGTCGGTGATGCGAAGACGTTATTGTTGCCCTGCACGCAGCACGACATTGAGCAAGCATTGCGTGAGTTAAAGGTTGGTAAGTTGCTCACTGGATTTCGAGGTCGTGAAGCGGCGGATTTGCCAGTGATCTCAGCGAAAATACTCCAATTCTGCGAAGCTGTGGTGCGTGATGAAGGCAGTTTTTCAGAGGTCGAAGTTAACCCGTTGTTCGTTTATCCAGATCATGTGGTCGCCGTTGATGTGTTACTACAGAACGCTATTTCCCAATGAGCCGCGCCCCGGTTTCCCCTAATCCCGACCTAACTGTAGGCGCGGATAATAAGCAGCGTTGGAACCAACCTACCCATCGCAGGCATGGATTTCACAATGCCCATAGGCTGTTTCGGCGGGGATTCATGGCCCGGTCAAGACACGTCTATCCATTGTATGATGCGCCCCTTTCGGAGCTTAGGGAATTGCCTGAGTTAGAAGCTTTGCAACTACATCCTGCCTTTTCCGCCATTGTTTGCGCGCAAGGAAACAACATATTATTTGAGGCCGCAGCCCCGGATTTCAATGTGCGCTCTTCGCATTCTATCCAGTCAATCACCAAGCTTCATGTGCATTTGATTGTCGGTCGTTTAGTTGCAGATGGGAAATTGGATCTTCGAAAATCAATGGGGCACTATCTACCAAAGATCGGCCCGGCCTATGCTAGTGCCACGATACAAGACGTTTTGGACATGAACATCGACAACGCGTTTTCCGAAGATTACAGCGATCCCCTTTCTGATTGTTATACCGAAGAGATTGCTCTTGGTTGGCGTTTGCCTGCTGATTCGGTTGAAGAAATCACGCTGGAAAAATTCATTGGTACAATCTCTGGCCCGGTTAGTAAAAACACGACTGGATCGGCAGATTACAAATCGGCAAATACCGATGCTTTGACACTGCTTTGCGCTTCCGTAATGGAACATTCTTTGAATATCGAAATTGAGAAAATTGCAGATGCCGTCGGCTATGAGGATGCGTTTCATATTAGTTTAAGTCCGGACCATCTACCCGCATTTTCAGGCGGAGGATGTTTGTCTGCGCGGGACCTTGCACGGTTTGGATTGTTGTTGGCCCGGCGAGGTGAGGATATTTATGGATCGGCATTCGCAAGTGCCCCATTCATTGATGCCACGTTGTCACGAGTTGCGCCGACGCTGGCCCCGCCAAAACATTGGCTAAGATATTCCAACCATAGCATGACCGATGGCCGTTTGATCGGGCACGCGGGGTATGGGGGCCAATTCTTGATGGTCGATCTGAAAACAGGTGTATCGTGCGCCTATCTGAGTGTGTTGGAAAACGATGCCGGTTATGACGATAACTATATGGCCCAGGTCGCCTTAGCTTTGCGGAAACTATGCTCAATGATCGCGAATGCCTAAATTTCGAATCGAGAATTCCACAATGCTTAGCTAAAAGTAACTGCGCACAAGGCTGCCTGCGATCAAACTCCAGCCATCGGCAATCACGAAGAACGCAAGCTTGAACGGTAGGGCCACAATTGCTGGTGGCACCATCATCATGCCCATCGACATAAGCACCGCAGCGGCAACCAAATCAATAATCAGGAACGGCAAAAAGATCAGAAAGCCAATTTGAAACGCGCGCGAAATCTCTGAAAGCAAGAAGCTAGGCACCAAGAGCGATAGCGGTGCTTCTGGTGATGGGGAAAGTTGGGCCGTTTCTGGTCGCAACACTGCCATGGCCTCAAAGGTATCGGGGTCTAGCCGCGCAGACATAAACACGCGAAAGGGTTCGATGCTGCGCAAGAAGGCTGTTTCAACCTCAATTTCCTCGTTCAATAGCGGTGTGACTCCCTGCTCCCAGCTTTGGGTGAAAACCGGCTCCATCACGAAATATGTGAGGAACAACGCCAAGCTGACAATCAACATATTTGGGGGCGATTGTTGCAGGCCAATTGCCTGCCGCAAAATGGAAAGAACGGTAACGATAAAGGGAAAACAGGTCACCATGATCGCCAAACCCGGCACGAGGCTGAGAATTGTTATCAATAGAAATAGCTGAATACTGCGCGTCGAGAGTGATTCAGAATCCCCCAAGGAAAATGACACCTCCTGCGCGGTCGCAGGCGATGCCAGAGTCAGCAAAAATAGGCCCAGCACCAATACTTTAAAGGCAGTAGGCGCAATCTTCATTCCAAACCGCCTTGAATTTCAGCAACTTCGGTTAGCCGCACTGCAAGTTGCCCCTGTGCGCCTTCGAACTCCTCAAGCTCGCCACGGGCAATCAGGCGATCTCCTACGTATAGCTCAACAGGATCGTCGACGTGTTTATCCAACGGAAGCACGGCGTTTTCACCTAACTGCAACAGATCACCAATAAGTGGGCGCGCCTTACCCACCGAAATTGTGATCTCTATCGGTACGTTATTGAACGGGCTGTTTGCTCCTGCGGTTGCAGATTTGTCAGGGCTACCTTCAGACATTGATCACTTCCTTTTGGGTTTCATGGAAGAAGCCCGCGATAGCGTCAGAAACGCCCCCCAGTACTTCTTGCATGTCGATTTGACGTTCTTTGTGTCCAAAGCCGATTTGCACCTGCCCTTCTGCAAGCAGAGGGTCGGATTGGACCTTAACCGGGAATTTTGATTGCTTACCCAACAACGAAGAAATCGCATTTACGTCGGCTGGAGAGGCTGAAATCACTGCCTCATGATCGTGCCCGTCTTTGGACAGCTCATTAAGTTGCTCTATAATTTGTGTGCCTAATGTAGCCCTGGCTACCTCGGGCAAGACCTTGTTAACGATTTGTTCGATCAGGGATTTTGAGGCATCAAGCATCGAGACATAAGCCTCGTTGTAAGTGAATGACAAATCTTGAAGATTTGCAGCAAGATCAGCGGTGACATGCGCGCGCTCTTCGGATTTTGCTTTAATTGCATCATCCCACCCCGCTTTGTAGCCCTGCTCAAATGAGGCCAAAAACTCGGCATCGCCACCCTCCTCGCCCGCGCCGGAAAGCGCGCGTGGTTGCCCAAAATTTTCCAAGAGATGTGTAATAGACATCAGGCTTTCTCCTCACTGTCTTCCAACCAACTACGAAGTATCTCAACCGTTTCTTCCTGACGCTCACCGATCATTGTTCGCAGGCGTTCAACGGGATCATTTGATGAGGCTAGCCCAGGGTCGAAATTGGCAACTTCGGACGACACGGCAGGCAATTCAGCGAGGTTCGCATCATTCATGCCGAACTCTCCCATCGCGATTTCACCCGTCAGAGGCGTCAGACCAGATCCGGCATCCTCTGTATCAAGAGGGCCCGAGGTATCTGAGAGCGCTCGAGGTGTAGATACATTTTGCGAGTCTACTTTGGACAACAGCAATGGTTTAACAACAAACAATCCTAGGATCAGGGTGACCAAAGCCAAAACCGACATTTGGATAATTGTCATCAAATCCAAGGCTAACGAACCAAGAAGTGAGCTGCCGCCCGCGGTTCCTTGTGCAATTACGGGTTGAAATGCCATTGATTTGAGGGTGATCACGTCGCCCCGTTCTTCATCAAAACCAACCGCTGAGGAAATTAACTCTTTCAGAGAGGCCAGTTCAATATCGGAGCGGGTTTCGGTCACCAATTCACTCGCTTCATCCGAGGTTTGGATATCGTTGACAAGAACCGCAACTGTCAGTCGTTTAATGGCACCCGGTTCACGCGTTATTTCTCGGCTGGTCTCGGAAACCTCATAGTTTACACGTTCCCGAGTTTCGCTGTTTTGGCTTGAGGAACTGTCAGATGATGCCCCGTCGCCATCCGGAATATTGGATGCGACGGTCACATCACCATTGCCGGAATCTTTGGAGCTGGTGGTGCGCTCCTCGGTTTCAGTACTAATGGCAACGCGACTGCCGGGATCAAAAACCCGTTCTCGCAGTGTTTCGCTTTCGGTAACTGTGTCCAGGCTTACCTCGACCACGGCATTCCCGTATCCGACACGCGCCTCAAGAAGACGCTGTACACGTTGCCGAATCGCCTCAGCGCGATCTTCGATTCCTGTGGCCGGCGCATTTTCTTCGCCCGTGCCAATCAACCCGCCAATTCCGTCAATAATGGCCACATCTTCTGGATCTAGCCCAGTCACTGCGGAGGCGATAAGATATTTGAGCGCGCGCACATGATTACCGGGAAGTGGGCCACCAGACGTCGAAATGGAAACCGACGCAGTGGGCGTAATGTCTCGTTGAAAGGGATTTGACGACGTATTGGCGATATGGACACGCGCACTATTGATATGAGGGCTGCCGGTTATGGTGCGAGCAAGCTCTCCTTCTTTTGCGCGCCAATAGGCGGCATCAAACATCTGCGAAGTGGTGCCAAACCCAGAGAGCGAATCAAGCAACTCGTATCCGCGATTGTTATTCGCGGGCAGACCTTCGCTTGCGAGGGTCATACGCAGTTCGTCACGCTTCATGGTGTCGACGTAGATTGAACCGCCTCGCACCTCAAAGGTGACACCCCGTTGTTCGAGCGAGCGCACAATTTCGCCAGCAGGCCCGCTTTCGAGGCCACTATATAGCAACGACAAGCTAGGGGATGTGGCGAGGCGAGTCAGCGACAGAATCGCTGCAAACATCGCGACTGTTGCTACAATGGTAATAAGCTTGCGTCGCATATTCAGCGACGCCCAGACATCTAAAATCTGCTTCACAACAAACCTCCGTGAACCCGAACCTTCTGTCCGGTTACGAAACCATCTTTCTCCTAACAGGCTTAACAATCGGTTAGTTCCTGTCGCGCTATATATGGATTGTCGCAGAATTCGGAACGGGCCATGGCAGATACTGAAGAGATTGATGAAACTGAAGAAACTACTCCTAAGAAGAAGTCAAAGTTACCTTTGATTATTGGGATTGTTCTGGCGCTTGCCGGGGGAGGCGGAGGGTTTTTCGCCGTTTTCTCTGGCATGATTCTTGGTGGGGAAGAGCACGCAGATGCAGAAGTGCACGAGGAACCTACTTCAGATTTACCAGATATTACATTTGTTCCGATTGATCCGATCGTTGTATCGCTAAACACATCAGGTCAGTCGCAGCATCTAAGATTTCGGGCACAGCTTGAGGTCCCGTCAGAGTATGAATCTGACGTCCAACTGCTAATCCCACGGGTGGTCGATGTCCTGAATGGATATTTACGCGCGCTGGAACCTGCTGATCTTGAGGCAACCGGCGCGCTCGTACGGCTGCGTGCCCAAATGTTGCGGCGTGTGCAAATCGTTACAGGACAAGGACGTGTGCGTGACCTGTTGGTCATGGAATTCGTTCTTAATTGAAAGGGGCCAGAATGGACTTGATTGCTGATATTTTACTCGTCGCAGGTGCGCTTGGTGCTGGTATTTACTGTTTCGTGCTGGCGCGGCGCCTCTCGAGATTTAATGACTTGGAAACCGGCGTGGGCGGAGCTGTTGCTGTTCTATCTGCCCAAGTTGACGATTTGACGAAAACATTAAACGCGGCACAAAAAACTGCTGCCTCATCAGCAGAATCGTTAGAGGCATTAACGGATCGAGCAGAAGACGCAGCAAAGCGGTTAGAACTGCTTGTGGCATCAATGCACGATGTTCCAGAGCCTAAGGCTGCACCTCAACCAGCACCTCCAGCTGACGGGATGTTCGTACGACATTCATCACCCGAGCGGGATAGCGTAAGATGAAAGCACCACAGATAGAAAACAAAAAGAAGAAACGCGCCCGACCAGGACGCGGCAGTCTTTTATTGATCGCCACATTTCTGATTACGTCTGCTTCGTTGCGAATCGGCACCGAAGCAGGCCAAGCTTTTGCGAAAGCTACCGCGCCGGACGATATGCATGGCGATATGGCCGCCGACCCTCTTTCGTGTGAACCACCCGCAGATTTACGAGCAATGATGGAAGTGTTTAAGGCGCGCGAGGATGCGCTTGTCGAACGTGAGCAAGCACTGCGCGCACGTATGCAGGCATTGTCAGTGACTGACATTGAGGTGAAACGCCAGTTAGAGAATCTTGTTTCAGCAGAGGAGCGTCTGCGCGGAACAATTGCGTTGGCGGATACAGCAGCTGAGGGCGATCTTGCGCGTTTGACCGAAGTTTACGAAAGCATGAAATCAAAAGATGCAGCTGCATTGTTTGAGCAAATGGACCCTGATTTTGCAGCGGGGTTTCTTGGGAGAATGCGCCCGGAAGCAGCCGCAGGAGTTATGGCCGGGCTGAGTCCGCAGGCGGCATACACAATCAGTGTGGTTCTTGCAGGCAGAAACGCCACCGTTCCAACGGAATAACGGATGCATAGAGAGGCTTTCTTAACTCCGGCGTGCCAAATTAGGCAAAACACTTAGGCAGGAGTTTAGGTATGGTCGGTTTAGTTGGTATCGTTATCATTTTCGTTATGGTTTTTGGGGGCTACCTCGCGGCTGGGGGTAAAATTGGCATTATTCTAAAGTCGTTGCCGTTTGAAATGATGATGATCGGCGGTGCCGCAACAGGTGCATTTCTGATCAGCAATGATATGCCCGCCGTGAAGCACACAATGAAAGATATTGGCAAGGTTTTTAAGGGGCCCAAGTGGAAACATGATGACTATCGTGACCTGCTTTGCCTTTTGTTTGAGTTAATCAAAATTGCCCGCGAGAATCCGGTTGCGATAGAAGAACACATCGAAAACCCTGGGGAATCCGGCATTTTCGGACGTTACCCCAGAATTCTTGCGGATAAGGAAGCGGTTGCGCTGATTGCAGACACCATGCGGTCTGCCTCTATGAACTATGACGATCCACATCAAGTTGAAGAAGTCCTTGAAAAACGCATTGAAGCAAGTCTCCATCATGCAATGCATTCAAGCCACGCGCTCCAAACTGTTGCGGATGGGCTTCCAGCGCTTGGAATTGTTGCAGCTGTTCTCGGGGTTATCAAGACAATGGGTTCGATTGATCAACCGCCGGAAATTTTGGGCAAAATGATTGGCGGCGCGCTGGTCGGTACCTTTCTAGGCGTTTTTCTTGCCTATGGGCTTGTTGGCCCCTTCGCCGCAAAGCTTCAAACCGTGACGGAAGATGATGGACATTTCTATCAGCTTATTCGTGAAGTGCTCGTTGCCAACCTGCATAATCATGCAACCAATATTTGTATTGAGGTAGGCCGACAGAACACTCCCACACATTGCCGTCCAGATTTTAGTGAGTTGGAAGAAGCTCTTAAGGCCGTTAAACAACAGAGTGCTGCATGATAAAGTTTTTCAAACTTTTGGGCGTTCTTTTGATCTGTGCATTCGATGTGAATGCCGCACCGGTTGCGGTGCAATCAGGAGAACACGATGGTTTCACGCGGCTTGTGCTGACGCTTCCAGAAACCACGACAGGCTGGGAACTTGGTGAAAAATCAGGCGCTCATACGGTGACGATTGACGATCGGGAGGCTGAGTTCTCGATTTCAGATGTGTTTTCCCGAATTCCAAGAACGCGCTTAGCAAGCATTCACGCGGAACCAAACACAGGGGTTCTTGAGCTGACTTTGGGTTGCCGCTGTCAGGTAAACGCGTATCGATTCGGTGCCGCGTATCTGGTGATAGATATTTCAGACACGCTAGCGGGCGACTTAGATGAAAACACCCAGATTGTTTCTCCCACACTGTCTTTTGGGACTGGCTATTCTGAGAAGACTGAACTTAAGACAATGCTTGATTTTGGCGAGAGCGAAGTGATTTCTTCGGTTGAGCCAGAGCCACGCGAAAATAGTAATAGTAGCGCAGCTCGCAGCATTGAAGAGCTATTGCCCTTAAATGACTATTTGGCGCAGCAGAGAGATGTCAGACCCGCACAAAACCTCCTCGTAGAACAATTGGGGCGCGCCGCGTCGTTGGGCCTACTGAAACCTACACAAAGTTTGGGTATGAATGAGGTGGCCACTAAGGAAACCGCTCCAGTCAGTGGTGAGGAAGGGGTACTGCAGGCAGCTCAATCCATGCCAAAAGTCCGTAACATTAATCTGACTGCCCAAAGTAGTGTTGATCGCGACTTGAGTGAAGCTGTTGGTAGGCTTCAAGGAGAGCGCGCCAGTAATGAGTGTAAAAGCTTGATTTCATTTACTGGGAATATTGGTGCCGACGAGGTGACGGAACAGATTGGTAATTTACGTGGACAATTGATGGGCGAATTCGACGAAATACAACAAGATGCTGTTCTACAGCTCTCAACGATATACTTGGGGTTGGGATTTGGGGCGGAGGCGCGGCAAATCCTAGCTTTGGTCGAATTGTCAGGGCACGAGATCACTGTGCGAAAAGCAATCGCGGACATAATGGATTATGGGCAAGTTCTAAACTTTAATCCCTTCGAGGGAAAATCAAACTGTGAAACCAGTGTGGCGATGTGGTCGGTGCTTTCTAAAAAGATGCCTGACAATCGATACCCCATAAATAGTACATCCGTCATGCGTACATTCAGCGCCCTACCGCTTCATTTGCGAGTACACTTGGGACCCATGCTAAGCGAGCGCTTACTATTGGCTGGCGACAAGGACTCTGCCAAATATATATTGAAGCTTATTGAGAGGGCCATTCCAAATCCTGATCATCACTTTGACATGGCGGAGGCTAGATTAGATCAGGCTCAAGGAGATATCGCCTCCGCGACAAGGGAACTCAAATCGATTGTAAATTCTGAAACGGATTTATCGCCACACGCTCTTGTTGATTTGATCGACACCTATCACGAACAGGGAATTCCGATCTCTCAAGATACGGCAGCACTTGTCGGAGCATTTGTACTTGAGCATCGTAACAGTCCAATTGGCGTAAAGTTAAGACGCGCACATGCGCTGGCTCGGGCACGGGCTGGACAATTTGATACCGCATACAATGCCCTAGTTGAAATTGCAGATCGGGATGGAAGTCAGAATGCGGTTGTGACTAGATCCGAAGTGACGGGGGTTCTTATTAGTGAGGCAGATGAGTACACATTTATCGAAAACATCGTCTTGAATGTGATTGAGCCAGAACTCGACATCGCAACGGTTTATCAAAACTCAGCAGCCGAAAGGCTAATTGGCGCAAGTTTCCCCGAGCAGGCATTGCAGCTGATAGAAAGGGCAGCGATTGCCCCACATGATCGGACCAGAAAATTGCTACGTGCTAGGGCGACTTTGATGATGCAGCGCCCGCGACAGGCCGAAGTCCACTTGATGGGTCTTGAGGGACACGACGTGGACACATTACGTGCGTCCGCGCGGTTTCAAGCTGAAGACTTTGAAACTGCAATTGACCTTTACGAAGGTCTGAGTGATGGCGAAAGCGCCGAGCGTAGCGCATGGTTGGCTGGCAATTGGGAGAAATTGGAGGCATCGCAAACCGATCTGTATAAGCAAATTTCAACAATAATGCGCGTACAGTCTAAACCTACAAGTCTAGCAGATGAAAACTCCACGCCTGTGATTGGTGTGCTCGCCGCAAATCGGGCGCTATTGCAAAAAAGCGTTTCGGCAAGGGCGACTCTAAATGGCTTGCTAAATTTGCACAGTATAGATGCAAGCAGTTTAGAATAAGCGTACCAGCCAATTTCAAGGTACTGGTTACCAAATCTAAACTTCGACGCCTTAGTTCTTATCGTAGCAGCAGAAAGCGCACATCGATGAGATTACATGTTTCGATTGGGGTAATTGCCTCATTTTTCAATAAATTTCCCATTTCAGTTAAGCAATGCTGGCGAACCTCTCTGACATGCGGTGTTTGTCTTGTGAGCTTCGTCGCGCCTGCTTCGCAAGTCAGATCTGGGACAGCAGTACACGAAATTTGTGATTCGGCAGCACGTAAGGCCTCGACGCAATCCGGTGTCCCACTGTCGGTGCTTCTATCGATCACAAGAACCGAAACTGGCCGCAACCGTGACGGCACCCTTCAGCCCTGGCCATGGACAGTAAACATGGAGGGGAAAGGAAGTTGGTTTACCACATTAGATCAAGCTTATAGCTATGCGATAGGTCGTTTTAACGAAGGCGCGCGCAGTTTTGACGTTGGTTGTTTTCAGATTAACTACAGGTGGCATGGTGATGCGTTTTCCTCAATCGAGGAGATGTTCAACCCCCTCAAAAACGCCACATACGCTGCAAAATTCCTCAAACAACTGCACGCCGAACTCGGTAATTGGGAGGACGCCGCGGGCGCATACCATTCGCGCACGCCAAAATATGCTGATCGATACAAAGCGAGATTTTTAAAGGTAAGAGCCGCACTAAAAACCGAAAATAAAACGGCAACTAAATCAGTCAAGGTCCAGACCAAGTCGACACAAACCCCACCGATCAACAACTTTCCTTTGCTGCGCGCCGGTGCAGGGCAGCAACGCCTGGGATCTTTGATGCCACTACAAACCAGTAACGGGGCCACCGCACTCTTCAATACGGAGGATGAAGGGTGAATATTAGAGCGCTTTTTAGCCCCACAATTTTGTTATCTCTGGCCTTGATGGCAGTCATCATCATGATGATTTTACCTATGCCATCATGGATTTTGGATGTTGGCCTTGCTGGCTCTTTTGCTCTCGCAATATTGATTTTCACGATTACCCTGTTTATCGAACGACCTTTAGATTTTTCGGCATTCCCGACAATCCTGCTCGCATCCCTCATGTTGCGCCTCTCCCTCAATGTATCATCTACAAAGCTGATCATCGGGAACGGCCACACTGGCACAAATGCTGCTGGTGATGTCATCGAAGGCTTCGCGAATTTCGTGATGGGCGGTAGCGTTTTTCTTGGCCTCGTTGTTTTTGGAGTGCTGTTGATCGTCAACTTTATGGTGATCACAAAAGGCGCGGCACGTATGGCAGAAGTCGGGGCCCGATTTGCCCTTGATGCGATGCCTGGCAAGCAGCTTGCAATTGATAGCGATGTATCTGCCGGCGCAATCACCCATGCAGAAGCCAAGGCCCGCCGCGAACTTGAACAAGAAGAAACAACCTTTTTCGGCTCTCTTGATGGCGCTTCCAAATTCGTCAAAGGGGATGCTGTTGCCGGTTTGTTGATCACCCTCATGAATTTGATCATGGGATTGGTTATGGGCGTCGTTGTGCATGATATGCAAATTGCGGATGCATTTACTACTTACGCGATTTTAACCGTGGGCGATGGGTTGGTCACGCAAATCCCTGCTGTCATCATTTCTATTGCCACGGCGCTGTTGCTTGCGCGCGGCGGCAACAAAGGCTCGACAGATCTTGCCATTGTGAAGCAACTCGGCGGGCACCCTTCGGCCTTGGCAACGGTGGCCATGCTGATGATACTTTTCGCCTTGGTGCCCGGTCTTCCATTTCTTCCATTCATTGCAGGCGGTGGTCTACTTGGGACACTCGCATACTTCTCGTTTGTAAAAGATAATGACACATCCGAAGAAACTGAGCCGGAGCCATCATCCGATTTAGACCCTACGTCCAAGCCAATGGGGGACATTCTAGATCTGGATGATATCCACGTCGAATTTGCGCCTGATCTGGTCAATATGGTTTTGGATCCCGGAGCAGGATTGGACGCCCGTATCGCAAATATGCGGACGCATGTTGCCTCAAACTACGGTCTGATCATGCCTGAAATCCGGTTAACGGATAACGCATCACTTCCCTCTGGGTGTTATGTGATTAACATCCAAGGAGTGGAGCAAGTAAGGGCCATTCTCCATCCAGATCGGGTATTGGCCTTGCTACCGGAAGGGGGCGATAGCCTGCCATATGGGGCGGAAGTGAAGGAGCCAGTCTACGGCGCTCCGGCGCGCTGGATTGATTCCGATGCCCGCGAAAAAGCCGCACTATCAGGCATCACTATTGTGACTCCGGCAGAGGTGCTGGCTACTCATCTTCTTGAGGTTACTAAGAAAAACTTCAGCCGATTGCTCTCGCTTAAGGCCCTGCGCCGCGTTCTGGATGAAATGGTAACGCTTTCAGATCCGGCCCGTGCAGAAGCAAATCGCAAGATGCTAGATGAATTAATCCCTGACAGAGTGCCAATTGACCTGCTGCACCGCGTGTTGCGGCTACTGTTAGAAGAGCAAGTTTCAATCAGAAACCTCCCCCTGATACTTGAGGCAACAGCCGAGGCGCGCCACATTCACACGTTACCCGAGGCAATATGTGAGCATGTTCGACAGCGGCTTGGCTTTCAGCTTGTTGCGGAAATGCGTAGAGACGATGGAACTATCCCCCTCGTGCAGCTTGCTCCAGAATGGGAAGACACGTTTTCAAACTATCAAATTGATGGGGAAAAAGGTGGGTTTGATATCGCGTTACCCCCAGACATATTTAACCAATTGGCATCTTCAATGTCAGAGCGTCTGTCCGAAGCTGGAAATCAAGGCATTTATCCAGCCATCGTCACCTCAACCCGGCGACGGCGGTTCTTGCGCACAGTCATGAGTGCAAAAGGCATCACCAACCCCGTATTATCCTTTGAGGAGATCGGTTTGGAAGCACGCCCCTCATTAGTTGGGGTGGTGGCCGCGTAATGGAGACGTCACTGCTGCTTTTGGAAACAAGTCAGGCCCTATTGTGGAGTGGGTTTGTGGTGTTTCTTCGTGTTGGCGCGATCATGATGGTGCTTCCCGGTTTTGGTGAGCAATCCGTGCCCGTCCGCGTTAAACTAGGTCTTGGTATCGCCTTTACCATGATTGTTGTGCCCGCTGCGCCACCCACCACCTTATCCGACTATACTCTTCCAACGATTGCTTGGCTTGGGATCACCGAAAGCATTGCCGGCCTAGCGCTAGGGATTGGAATCAGGATGCTGGTGTTTGCGCTGCAAACTGCGGGATCTATGGCCGCTCAGGCGACGTCACTGGCCCAGATTTTCGGCGGTGCAGGCGTTGAACCCCTGCCAGCAATCGGCCACACATTGATGGTATCAGGATTGGCTCTGGCAATGATGACCGGGCTACATGTCCGGGCTGCTCAATTAATCATTTTGTCATATGATTTAATGCCCATGGGGCAGCTTATTGATGCGAGTTCACTTTCTAGGTGGGGAATCACTCAGGTTTCTCAGGCATTTTCTCTTGCCTTCACCTTGGCCGCGCCGTTTGTGGTTTTGTCGGTTCTGTACAACCTCACGCTTGGGGTTATCAACCGGGCAATGCCGCAGTTGATGGTAGCATTTGTTGGTGCCCCCGTTATCACAGCAGGCAGCCTGTTTATGTTGTTTTTGGTTTCCCCCCTTCTGTTGTCGATCTGGATCGAGGCATTGAATGGGTTTCTCGCGAACCCGCTAGGACCGCGACCATGAGCGCGCCTGATGATGACAGTGAAAAGCCCTTTGAGCCAACACAGAAGAAATTGGATGAGGCCCGCAAAAAGGGCGAGATCGCCAAATCCAATGACGTATCTGTTGCTGCATCTTACGGCGGATTATTGTTGGCGCTTTTGACCGCCGGGGCATTGTCGATGGAATCTCTAGGAGAGGCCCTGATGGTATTGATTGACCAATCAACCGATCTGGCCCCTCTTGTTTTCAACGGCAGCCCCTCAACGGTTATTGGTGGCGTTGCTTATGCTTCGGCCCGCGCGGTCATGCCTATATTCTTGTTACCGGCGATTGCGGTGGTGCTGTCACTTATCGCACAGCGTGCCTTTATATTTGCCCCGAGTAAGCTCGCGCTCAAGGCCTCTCGTATAAACCCGATAAAGAACGCCGCGAACAAATTTGGCCGCGGAGGGTTGTTCGAGTTTGCGAAGAGTTTTACCAAACTGCTTATCTACTCCACCTGCCTTGCCTTTTTCCTGAATTCCCGCCTGGATTTGATTGCAGGCGTCATGCAAAGCAATGCGTTTATCGCGACTGGAGTTCTGGCACGTTTATGCATTGAATTTCTATTTCTGGTGCTCATTGTTGCGTCATCTATCGGAGGCATTGACTACCTTTGGCAGCGAAAAGAGCACATGCGCAAAAACATGATGTCTCGGAAGGATCTAACAGACGAGGCTAAAGATTCTGAGGGCGATCCCCATATGAAGCAAAAGAGACGTCAGAGAGCTCAAGAGATCGCGTTGTCCCAGATGATACAGGATGTCCCGGACGCCGATGTCATTATCGTGAATCCAACACATTACGCAGTCGCGCTAAAATGGAGCCGACTGCCGGGTGAGGCCCCTGTTTGTGTTGCAAAGGGTGTGGATGAGGTCGCCAAGACCATTCGCAAAGTTGCGCAAGAAGCTGGTGTGCCGATCCGGTCCGATCCACCTGTCGCAAGAGCACTCCATGCTACGGTGGAGATCGGGCAGGAAATTCCACCGGAACATTATCGCGCTATTGCTGCTGCAATCCGTTTTGCAGAAGCCATGAAAAAACGGGCGTGGAAAACATGACACAGCCTTCCAATATGCATGATTTATCGCAGGTCACGGAACTGAAATACCAAATTGAGCAAGAGGGGCTGTCTCGGATCGCGGGTGAAGAACGCAAACTTCGTAGAATGCTGGCGGAGCTTGACGAAAAGGAGCGCGCGGCGCGTACTCAGCTGGCCGACGGCATAGCGCTTCAGACAATCGGAGGCGACGTTCTGTGGCACCATTGGATAAATAGAAATCGGAATATGCTGAATGCACGGCTGGCAAATGTTCTTGCGTTAAAGGAGGACGCCAAGGGAAGGCTTAGGCTTGCATTTGGGAAAAAATCCGTTGTCGAACGTCTGGAGAGCGATCGATTGAAAGCCGCTCTATACGCAAGGCAAAAAGCGCACGAAGCGCGTTAATAGGCACTGTCGACCCGGCTGCAATCTTGGGATAGCGCATTGGGCAAATTCGGCCGGGCCTCTCATACAAATTTGTATGACTCACAGGTTTCATACATCGCCGCCTTGGCAGGGCTAAATATCACTACTCACTGACTTGGACGTTTCCGGCTCTATTTACTATTTAGTGATGCTAGTAACCGATCAACACATGCCTCTTCGGTTGCCCAAGAGGTTACAAAACGAGTTACAGACCGTGTGTTGTCAAATGGCTCCCAAACGTAGAAATCAAACTGCTCCTTTAGCCTTTCGATCAAGTCATTCGGTAGAATTGGGAACAATTGATTGCTTTCAGTTTCAGCCGCGAAATCTAGACCCTGCTCCGCCATCGCATCTGAGAGTCTGCGGGCCATAGCATTTGCATGGCTGGATAGATCAAAGAACAGGCCGTCACGGAAAAGCTCGCGAAATTGAATGCCGAGAATGCGCCCCTTGGCTAACAGCGCACCGCGTTGCTTGATGTGAAACTCAAAATCCGCACGTAATGCCGGATTGGGGATCACGATTGCCTCTCCCAATAGTGCGCCCACCTTTGTGCCGCCAACCCAAAAAATATCCGCTAGATCAACTATGTCAGCGAGAGTGAGATCATTTTTATCAGCGGCCAGAGCCGCGCCCAAGCGCGCTCCATCAACAAACAATAGCAGGTCGCGCGCCCGACATAGGTTGGAAATCTCCGTCAACTCGGATTTGGTATAGACTGTTCCGGTCTCTGTCGCGTTTGAGATATAGACAAGCCGTGGCTTTGCCATGTGTGGAAAGTGCGCGTTGGCATCTAGCGTAGCGCGAATGCTCTCAGCTGTGAGTTTACCGTTTTCTGGCGGTACGGTGATGATTTTGTGCCCCGTCGCCTCGATTGCACCAGTTTCACGCACGACAATATGGCCCGATGCGGCAGCGATGACGGCCTCGTGCGGACGTAATGCGCTGGCGATACACAGGATGTTCACCAGGGTGCCGCTCGCAACAAACCAAATATCGGGATCTGCGTCCCCCATATACGCTAGCATGAAATCACGCGCTTCTTGGCTGTAACTATCGTTGCCATAGGCGGTCTGCTGGACCAAATTAGTCTCTGTTAAGGCCTTAAGGATCGCCGGATGCGCGCCCTCGCTATAGTCGTCCAGAAAACTGTATTTGATCATGTGCTTGTCCTTGAAGGCAAAGATGTAGCCCGTTTGCTATCGCACACCAGGGGCTTTTGAAAGCTGGCGATGATGGCGCCGCAAAAAAGAGTTGCACCAGCCACCAGCAGACTGAGACCGATATTCCCCAGAGCATCCGCCAACATGCCGGCCGCAACCGGTCCAATGGTTTGCCCGACCGCGAACAGGATCGTGAACAGGCTGACCGCAGCACCCCAAGAGGACTGAGGCAGGTTGCGGCGGCTGAAATTGGTCACTGCACCGGGAGCCATGAAAACTGAAAGACCAAATAGGGCAGATGATAAAATCAATCCGATCGTGTTTGGCATAAGAACGGCTAGACAGGTTCCTACTGACATTGTCAGCATAATCAATGCCATCGGCAAGCCCGAGGAGTGTTTGGCAAACAATGGCGTCCATACAAATGACGATACCATTATTCCAAACCCTAGGATAACCCAGATGATGGACACCAACACGGGCCCAGCCGCTTGCTCTCGCATCAAGGCGACGAGAAACGTGATGTAGACAATGTAGCCTAACCCGAAACAAAAGTATGACAAGATCTGAGGCATCATTGCCTTAACGGGTAACTGCGCAGCGTGGTTCAGAATCTTGGATGGTGAGCGCAAGCTCTCTGATGCCCAAACGCAATACGGACAGATCAATAGGCTGGTCGCCCCCAAAAGACCCCATGCCAACGGCCAAGCCGAAGCGCCGCGTACATCGAAAAGAGAGGGTAACACCGCCCCGCTTAGAACCAACCCCAACCCGCCGCCAACCCCGAAGTAAACAGCGATCGCCAGAGCATTTCGCTTATGGTGATCCTGAAACAGGCCAGCAGATAATGCTCCACCAGCGATAAAGGCCAGCGCACCGAACGCTCCGGTCAAGATGCGCCAGTTGGTCAAGTGGATGAAATCTTGCGTAAAGGCAGTTGCGGCAAGGAATAGGGCCGTTCCAATCATCCCGACACTAAACAACCGTGCGGGCGATATCCGGTGGATCAACACCAAAGTGGCGATGGCGCCAATCACATAACCCAATGCGTTAGCGGTATTGATCCATCCCGCCTGCGTATAAGACCAGCCAAGATCCTGCTTCATTGATGGCAAGATCAGCCCATATGCAAATCGTGCGAACCCGTTGGTGACGGTCACGCCTAACGTGAGGCCGATCAGGATCAGCCATTGTCGCGCATCGCTATGGGTTCGCTGCATGAGGTTTCCTTCTTAGTGTACTTCCTGCCCGGAATTAATCGCATTGCCAAGGCCGCAAGTGCAGGCGTTTGATGTCGGCATCAAAACAAGGGTTAGCCGTCGATCATCAACCGTATAAGGAAGGCCACAATGCCCAGCGCGGCTACACTCCCGATCCAAAGAACTATGAACCAACCGATTTTGCGAATGCCGCCTGACATTAATGGTAGCCCTCTTCTGGGTCGATTTTACCGCGAAACACCCAATACGCATATGCGGTGTATGCTAGGATCATGGGAACAAGAACAACGGTTCCAACCAAAGCGAAACGTAGGCTTTTGTCGGGTGCTGCTGCCTCTGCGATCGTCAGGCTGGGCGGGACAATATTGGGGTAAAAACTGATCCCGATGCCAATAAAGCACAGCACAAAGATGCTTATTGCTGCCAAAAATGGCTGACCGTCTTTGCCCGCGTTCAACCCTGTGAAGAGAGCCCATGCCGCCGTCAACACCGCAACTGGCATCAACACGCTAAAGACGCTGCCAGGTAGGTTGAACCAGCGATCAAAGTACTCTGGGTCTTGAAATGGGGTCAGAACGCTAACGATTCCGATAGAACAAAGTGTTGCCGCGCCAAGCCACCATGCGTAGCTCTGCATTTGACGTTGCAGGCTGCCTTCGGTTTTCAGAATGATCCATGTCGCCCCTAGCAAGGCATAGCCGACCACAACAGCCAAGCCCGTCAGTATTGAAAACACACTCAGCCAGTCCCACCAACCGCCAGCATAGGCCCGGTCAGCGACTTCGATCCCTTGCACCAATGCGCCCAAGGCGATGCCCTGCATGAAGGCCGCTACAATTGATCCACCAAAGAATGCGACATCCCAAACAGGTTTCCACCGCACCGTCCGCCAGCGGTATTCAAAGGCGACGCCCCGGAATATCAGCGCCAATAACATTAGGATAATGGGCATATACAATGCTGGCATGATGACCGCATAGGCCAACGGGAACACCGCGAACAACCCACCACCACCTAGCACCAACCATGTCTCATTACCGTCCCAAATGGGAGCTATTGAATTCATCATGGTTGCCTTTTCGCGCTCTCCGTCGGCAAGCGGGAACAAAATACCAACTCCAAGGTCAAACCCATCTAAGATCACATAAGTCAGAACCGAGAACGCAATGATTCCTGCCCAGATAAAGGATAGTTCAAACATTGTGTGGCTCCTTATTTGCTGGGATCGCATCGGGGTCTTTCTTCATGCTTGGCGCGATACCTGCTGTGCGGATCGGGCCATCAATAATCCCAAGATGCGGGGTCGCGGCTGATTTATTCATCATCCGCAACAGGTAGAATGTTCCCGCTCCGAAAACGAAGAAATAGACCACGATAAACGCCAGTAACGACGCCGCCACCGCGGGTGCTGCTACCGGGGCAAGACTGTCGCTGGTACGCAGGAGGCCATAGACGGTGAACGGTTGGCGGCCAACTTCGGTGGTGATCCAGCCCGCCAGCACGGCCACAAAACCCATCGGCCCCATGGCAATTGCCCCACGATGCAGCCACCGATCGTCATATAATCGCCCGCGCATTCGCCGCAGCACACTCCAGATACCAAGGCCAAGCATTGCAAAGCCGAGACCCACCATGACGCGGAAACTCCAGAAAAGGATTGCGACTGGCGGCTCATCTTCGTCCGCGATTGTATCCAATCCATCAAGCGGCGCACCCCAATGATGTTTGAGGATCAGGCTTGATAAGTTGGGAATTTGAATCGCGTAATCAATCCGCTTCTCCTCAGCATTCGGAATGCCAAACAAGATTAACGGTGCACCATGGGGATGGCTGTCGTAGTGCCCTTCCATCGCCATAACCTTAGCGGGTTGATGCTCAAGGGTGTTGATACCGTGGAAGTCTCCTGCAAGTATTTGCAGTGGCGCAACCACGATCAGCATCCACATTGCCATAGAGAACATGCGGCGCGCAGGTGCATCTTGATGGTCGCGCAACAGATGCAGGCCACCGACACCGCCGACAACAAGTGCTGTTGTTAGGTAGGCAGCCAAAACCATGTGAACCAACCGGTATGGGAACGACGGGTTAAATACGATCTGCCACCAATCTTCGGGCACAAATTGCCCCAGTTCATTGATGCTGTATCCCGCTGGTGTTTGCATCCACGAATTAACAGACAGAATCCATGTGGCGGACATCAGCGTGCCAAAGGCCACCATCGCCGTGGCAAACATGTGCAGTTTGTCGCCAACACGTTCGCGGCCAAACAACATGATTCCCAGAAAACCGGCCTCAAGAAAGAAGGCAGATAGCACTTCGTAGGCCATAAGCGGCCCTAAAACCGGTCCCGTTTTATCAGAAAACACCGACCAGTTCGTACCGAATTGATAGGACATCACGATGCCTGAAACGACACCCATGCCAAAAGCGACGGCGAAAATCTTTTTCCAGTAGTTGAACAGGGTGAGGTAGGTGCCGTCCCTTGTGCGCAACCACAGACCGTTCAGGACCGCCAAATAGCTGGCCACCCCAATCGAGAACGCAGGAAAGATTATGTGAAACGACACCGTGAATGCAAACTGCATCCGGGCGAGTGTTTCTGCTGTCATACCGTCAAACATGGTGTTTGCCTCTTTCGATTGGTCGGAGCCTCAAGCGCATCTAGGGCCCTGTTAGAAAGTGTTCGCTCCTCTGCGGAAAGTCTACCGTGTGATCTCCCCGACGTCAGTTTTGAAGCGCAAAACATAATCCTATATTTTGAATAGTGGTTTAAAAGCGTGCCTAACCTAAGCCATTTACAAAAGCAATACTTTCAATATAACTTTAATGCGACAACAGGATACACAATGAAACTCACCAGCTACACCAACTACGCCATGCGCTCTTTACAACTCGCAGCACTTAAATCTCCTGAATTAGTGCGGGTGGACGATGTGGCGAAAATTCATAATCTTTCGCGCCCCCACATCATGAAGATTGTGCATGAACTGGGCAAAGCAGGATATCTCGAAACTGTCCGTGGCCGTGGGGGCGGATTCCGGCTTGCACTTGACCCTAAAGACATCATTGTCGGTGATGTCGTGCGAATTACCGAGGGCCCTTTGGATGTGGTTGAGTGTTTCAATAGCGAGAAAAACACATGCCCCCTTATCGGCATCTGCATTTTGTCCCGAAAAATGCAGGAAGCAACAGCAGCATTTATGGCGGTTCTGGATGACCTGACGATTGCGGACATTTCTGCTAATCGCGGCCAATTGATGGACAGAATTGCACCATTAGAATTCCCTATTGTAGATGAGGCAACGTGATGGCCGAAGCAGAGGCATGGATTGAGCGGTTTCCGGGGCTATCGCGCCTTGAACCTGCATTAAAGCAACAGATCCTATCGCGCAGCACCATCGTTGAAGTCCCTAGTGGAACCACAATTTTTGGGCCGGGTAACTCGCCTGAGAACATGCTGTTTTTGCTAAATGGCACCGTCAGAGTGCAGCAGGTTTCAGAGACTGGACACGAAATCGTTCTGTATCGCATTCAAGCGGGTCAAAGCTGTGTCCTGACAACCGCGTGCTTACTCGCATACGAAGATTATTCTGCGGAAGGCATCACCGAAACGCCAATGCGCGCAGCAGCAGTTCCGCGGGATGTATTCGACGATCTCGTAGCCCAATCAAAGTCATTTCGTGACTTTGTTTTTGCGGCATTCTCTAAGCGCATCACAGACCTGTTTCTTATGATTGACGAGGTCGCGTTTCAAAAACTGGACGTGCGCCTTGCCGACAAACTTATCAAACTTGCAAACAAAGATAACATTGTGGCGACAACTCACCAAAAGCTGTCTGTAGAACTGGGCACTGCGCGCGAGGTCATTTCCCGCCAGCTTCAGGAATTTCAACGGCGTGGGTGGATTGAGCAAGCGCGCGGCAGTGTGAGTTTGTTGAACCGTGTAGAGCTAGAGAAATTGGCCCATCATAACACCTGAATGATTTTGCGATCTTGGTGACAATGTCACCGACCTTTGATTCTCAAAGGTCTAAAGTGAATGTAACTTTAATAGGAGACATCAACATGACCGCGAATCTAGGTAAGATTGATCGCATACTCCGGGTTCTTCTGGGGCTCGTTTTGCTAGCCGTACCGTTCATCAGCGGATGGGCGTTATTTGAATCAGGCACCGCAACAATTGTTGCGGTCATCGCCGGTATCATCATGCTGGCGACGTCGGCAATGCGGTTTTGCCCACTTTACCGAATCTTTGGCATCAGGACCTGCAAGCTATGATAGAAACAGCATTTACACCGCTACAATCACTTGGTGGCGGGGCCTTGATTGGCCTCGGTGCTGTGCTTTTGATGGCGACAATGGGTCGCGTTATGGGTGCTACAGGCATTTTGGCGGGCATCATTCAACCAACCAACCTATCTGATTGGTCATGGCGTGTGACCGTATTGGCCGGCATGATCAGCGGGCCGCTGGTCGTCATGTTGATCACCGGCGAACTTCCCGCCGTGCAAGTACCTGTTTCCACATCCATGCTTTTGATCGGTGGATTTATCGTCGGTATCGGCGTGACCTTTGGTGCAGGATGTACCTCCGGGCACGGCGTTTGCGGGATGGCGCGTCTATCGCCGCGTTCGATCGCCGCGACAATCACATTCATGATTACTACAGCAATTACCGTTTACGTGGTCCGCCACGTTTTGGGAGCCTGATCCATGCGTATAATATTCTCCTACCTCAGCGGCCTATTGTTTGGCGTTGGCATCTCACTCTCTGGCATGGCGAACCCTGCCAAAGTCCTGAACTTCTTTGACATCACAGGCATCTGGGATCCCAGCTTGGCCTTTGTTATGGGGGGCGCGTTGATCGTTACCTTTATCGGGTATCAGATTGTGCTTAAACGCCCTGCCCCAACCCTTTCTTCCAGCTTTCAGGTGCCAACGCGCCGCGATCTTGATCTTCCGCTAATCGGTGGCTCTGCTGTATTCGGTGTCGGTTGGGGGATCGCAGGATTCTGCCCCGGTGGCGCATTACCAGCGTTGGGCACAGGCCGCATAGAGGTGTTCACCTTCATCATCGCCCTGCTTGCCGGTATCCTTGCGGCAAAAGTATTGAAAGCCGCAATTTCAAAACGGGCGCAGGCCCCCGTCTGAACAACACATCTGACTAAGTGGAGGCAACACCATGACCTATCCTGTGAACATGTCCCTCAAACCAGAGGTATCAGCCCATTTTGACGACGCGACCAACACCATTACCTATATCGTCAAAGACCCAAACAGTGACCATTGCGCCATTATCGACAGCGTCATGGACATCGACTATGCCGCAGGTCGGATTACCTATGATCATGCCGATGCGCTGATTGCTGAAATTAATGAGCGTGGATTGACCCTTGATTGGATCATTGAAACCCACGTTCATGCAGACCACCTAAGTGCTGCACCGTATTTGCAGCAAGCACTGGGCGGCAAGATCGGCGTTGGCGAAAAAATCTTGGTTATTCAGGAAACCTTTGGCAAAGTCTTCAACGAGGGCACCGAATTTCAGCGCGACGGATCACAATTTGATGCGCTGTTCAAAGATGGTGACACCTATATGATCGGCACCATGCAAGCATTTGCTATGTATACCCCCGGTCACACGCCTGCCTGTATGGTTCACGTGATTGGTGATGCGGCATTCGCTGGTGACACGCTTTTCATGCCGGACGGCGGCTCTGCGCGTTGTGATTTCCCCGGTGGGAGCGCAAGTGAGCTATACGACAGCATCATGAAAGTACTCTCTTTGCCTGACGAAACCCGTCTGTTCATGTGTCACGATTACGGCCCGAATGGGCGCGCGATCCAGTGGGAAACAAATGTTGCCGAACAGAAAGCAAACAACATCCATGTTGGTGGGGACAAAACCCGTGAAGACTTCATCAAATTCCGCACGGAACGTGATGCTCAACTTGCGATGCCACGGCTGATTATTCCCTCCTTGCAGGTGAATATGCGTGCCGGCGAAGTGCCCACCGATAAAGACGGCAACCAAATGCTAAAAGTGCCTGTAAACGGCATTTGATTGGGAGAACACTCTTGGAATTCAAAACACTAACAGAAGGGCTATCTGTGAGCGCACAGATAGTCCCGTCCGACATGCAGGCCCTTAAAGATGCGGGTTTTCGGGCCATTATCTGCAACCGCCCCGACGGAGAAGGCAGTGATCAACCGACGTTTAATGAAGTTTCGGCAGCGGCGCAAAAGCTGGGCATTGAAGCCACCTATTTACCCATTGTTGCGGGCAAAGTTTTGGATGGCGACGCAGAGGCGTTTAGCAAAACATTAGCCGAATTGCCTGGCCCTGTTCTGGCCTATTGCCGCACTGGAACACGGTCCGCGACACTTTGGTCTCTTGGTCAAGCTGATCACCGCAGTCTTGCGGATATCCTCGCCGCGACCAAGGCCGCCGGGTACGATATGGCAGGAGTGGTGCGCCGGATCGTTAACGGTGGCAAAACGCCAACCGACACCGGGGACGCCAGTTTTGAGGTTGTCATTGTGGGTGCCGGTGCAGGTGGCATCGCCGCTGCTGCCAGCCTAAAGGCGCGGAAGCCCGATCTTGAGATCGCGATCATCGACCCTGCTGACATTCATTATTATCAACCCGGCTGGACGATGGTTGGCGGCGGCATTTTTGAACCCGAACAAACATCACGCACAATGGGCTCGTTGATCCCGAAGGGCGTGCACTGGATCAAATCCGCAGTCGCAGCGTTTGAACCTGAAAACAACGCTGTGATCTTGGATGGTTGTCGCGTCGTGAAGTACAAACGCCTAATTGTGTGCCCCGGTATCAAGCTGGATTGGCACGGCATCGAAGGCTTGGTTGATACGCTTGGCCAAAACGGGGTCACGTCGAATTATCGCTACGACCTAGCACCTTACACATGGCAACTGGTCGAAGGCATGAAGCAAGGGCGCGCGATTTTCACCCAACCGCCCATGCCGATCAAATGTGCGGGCGCACCGCAAAAAGCGATGTATTTGTCAGGTGATGCGTGGCATCGGCGTGATGTTCTAAAAAACATCGACATTCAATTTAACAACGCGGGTGGGGTGCTGTTTGGCGTAAAGGATTACGTTCCTGCATTGATGGAATACGTCAAAAAATATGATGCGAACCTTAATTTTTTCCACACCCTTGTCGCAGTTGATGGTTCAGCCAAAAAGGCGTGGTTCGATGTTTCAAAACCGGACACGCCGGTCGAAAGAATTGAGATGGAATTTGATATGATGCATGTCTGCCCACCGCAGACAGCCCCAGATTTCATTCGCGTTTCGCCGCTTGCTGATGCAGCGGGTTGGGTCGACGTTGATCAGGCCACGCTACGCCATAAAATCTACGACAACGTGTGGTCATTGGGAGATGTGATGAATGCTCCGAATGCCAAAACAATGGCGGCTGCCCGTATTCAAGCCCCTGTCGTTGCCGAGAATATGATTGCCGACATGCAAGGAGGCTCGCCCGTTGCTCAGTATAATGGGTATGGTTCTTGTCCGCTAACGGTAGAGCGTGGCAAAATCGTTTTGGCCGAGTTTGGATATGGCGGCACCTTGCTGCCCAGTTTCCCAAAAGCGGTCATTGACGGGACCAAACCCAGCCGAGCCGCGTGGTTTCTCAAAGAGAAAATGCTGCCACCAATCTATTGGAAAGGTATGCTGAAAGGCCGCGAATGGATGGCTAAGCCCGAAAAAGTGACTGCTAAGTAATTCGAATATATCTCCCCTGCGTCCATGCTGGGGAGATCCCAATTCCCAGAGAACAACATGAAAACTGACATGACGCGCTACCTGCCCATTTTGACATGGGGGCGGGATTACAACCGCTCTGCCCTTACCAATGATCTCGTTGCTGCGTTGATTGTAACAATCATGCTGATTCCTCAGTCGTTGGCCTATGCGTTGTTGGCAGGGCTACCTCCTGAGGCAGGGCTATATGCTTCGATAGTGCCGATCATGCTTTATGCCGTGTTTGGGACAAGTCGCGCCCTGGCCGTCGGCCCAGTTGCCGTTGTTTCACTGATGACCGCCGCAGCACTTAGCAATATCGTTGAGCAAGGCACGATGGGCTATGCCGTTGCTGCGCTGTCCTTGGCGGGGCTTTCGGGTGTCATCTTGTTGGCAATGGGATTGTTTCGCCTAGGATTCATCGCGAATTTTCTGTCCCACCCGGTCATTGCCGGATTTATCACAGCGTCTGGCATCATAATCGCGGCCAGCCAGCTGAAACATATCCTCGGTATTGATGCCCGTGGGCATAATCTGCTCGAACTTGTGATTTCAATCGCCCAACACCTGACAGAAACCAATTGGATCACCGCAATCATCGGCATTCTTGCCACCGGCTTCCTATTCTGGGTGCGCAAAGGATTAAAACCAATGCTGCAAAAGCTTGGTGCCTCAGCTGGGTTGACCGGAGTGCTGGTGAAAACGGGGCCAGTGGCAGTGGTTGTCGCAACGACCCTCTCCGTTTGGGCCTTTGGACTTGATGATAGTGGGGTCAAGATCGTTGGCGAGGTGCCACAAAGCCTGCCGCCCATGACACTCCCGTCATTCTCTCCCGAATTATTGGGGCAACTTCTTGTCCCTGCGTTTTTGATTTCTATCATTGGTTTCGTTGAATCGATTTCTGTTGCCCAGACCCTTGCGGCCAAAAAACGGCAGCGCATCGACCCAGATCAAGAGCTGATCGGCCTTGGTGCGGCGAACATCGGTGCCTCGCTGACTGGTGGCTTCCCGGTTACAGGTGGGTTTTCTCGATCCGTGGTCAATTTTGATGCGGGCGCTGAAACACCCGCCGCAGGGGCGTTTACGGCTGTGGGCCTAGGCATTGCTGCAGTCGCTTTGACCCCGTTGATTTTCTTTCTCCCCAAGGCGACGTTAGCCGCGACCATCATTGTCGCGGTGCTAAGCCTTGTCGATTTCTCAATTTTGAAACGCAGTTGGAACTACTCCAAGGCAGATTTCGCGGCCGTTCTCGCCACAATTCTTCTTACTCTAGCTTTGGGTGTCGAGGCGGGTGTCTCTGCTGGCGTGGGCTTGTCGATTTTACTACATCTCTACAAATCATCCAAGCCACACATCGCAGAAGTCGGCCAGGTTCCGGGCACGGAGCACTATCGCAATATCTTGCGCCACGACGTGATCACCGATCCTGGCATTGTCACCCTGCGCGTCGATGAAAGCCTGTATTTCGCCAACGCCCGCTTCCTTGAGGACAACATCCACAATCGCGTCGCCAGTGACAAAAACGTCCGACATGTAATTCTACAGTGCTCTGCGATCAATGAAATCGACCTCAGCGCGTTAGAATCTCTAGAAACAATCAACAATCGGCTGCGCGAAATGGATGTGAAATTGCATTTGTCGGAGGTCAAAGGCCCCGTCATGGACCGACTGAAACGAGAGCATTTCTTGTCCGAACTGACTGGCCAAGTGTTCCTATCTCAATTTGAGGCGGTTGAATCCCTGAAGAAAACATAGGTTTCATTTTACGGACTGCCAAAACAACAGGTTCTTTCGGCCAAGCGCCCGTAATTCGACCTGACAATTGATGTGCATCAATCATCAACGCGAACCAAATGATAGTATGGGCCGAATCCAAAGTGAGAGGACTGAAAATGACAACTAATGGCAAAACCACCGCAACGGCATCGCCCGTAAACAACATGTTGGAAGCGATGCAAGACGCGAGCACAAAAATGATGCCGGGTGTTGGGCCAGAATGGTTCGAGACCATGAGCAACGTCGGTAATGAGATGCTGGCCTTCATGTCAGAACGTGTCAAACAAGATGTCCAAACCCAGAAAGACCTTTTGCAAGCCAAGGGCATTGCCGAAATCCAGAAAATTCAGGCAGATTTCATCAAACGAACGATGAATGACTACACAACTGAAATGGCCAAACTGATGGATTTCGGAAAACCACACGGGAAACACGCAACTCCGGTTTAATGTAGCCCGACAAGCCGTGGTCGATCAAATCTGGCGGCTCACACCGTTTCCCTATGGATCGACCACACCCTCGATTGGCCTTCTGTCTCGTAGGTCAGTTTTCGATTGGCTGGTCCAAACAACGTGATTGCCCTGCCTCAATCAAACTTATCCCTGCGAATTATTGCGGCCCTCACCACGTCCTTGCGCTATATTGATTTTCAACTCCTCATCCACAAAAATTCTACAATTTTGAATTGACCCAGCGTACCTTACGAACATCACTAATCGGGTTAGGTGGCACAACATCCTTGCTGAACGCCGTGAAACCAACGAAAATCATCACGTACATACAGGAACCAGATCCCTCCGATGTCGCAAGATTCAAATAGCCAGACTGGCCTCCCACTGGAAGATACGGGACTCGTAAAAAATGATCCGGCAAACGCCCCAAGAACCGCTGGTATGTCACGGCTTCTCTTGATCCCGCTGTTGATGTTCACCCTGTTTTCCGGGGCTGTGATTGGCATGTATTTCCAACCGCCGGGCTTAAAGGCCTTTTTCCGCACGACCGGATTAGAACCGGGAGCCGGCACGGATACCCCCATCGCCGTCGCTATCCAACAGGTTGCAAACCAAAAGCAAATCGCCGTTATCAGCGAGGGTGATGTCGTGGCCTTGGGCCGCATCATTCCGCGCGGAGATGTGATCAGTGTCGCAACACCGTCGGGTGCCGGTGATGCCCGGATTGCAGAATTGCATGTCGCTGTGGGTGATGAAGTTGCGGCGGGCGACACCCTCGCAGTTCTTGATAATCTACCCCAATTGCAGAGCGCGGTTGCCTCGGCGCGGGCTGCGCTTCGGGTACGCGAGGCTGGCCTTGTTCAAACCCGCGCCTCTAACACTGCCAGCCGGGCAGAGGCCAAGGCATCGCTCGAACGTGCAGAATCTTCAGCAACTGTTGCAAAATCGGAGTTGGACCGCGTCACTGCGCTATTTGAGCGTGGCGTAACCACCCGTGCAGAATTTGATCAAGTCCTCGCCTCCGCCACCCAAGCCGCTCGTGATGTCGAACGCGCGCAGGCAACTCTGTCACGCTATGCCACGGGGTCCGAAATCGTGCAGGCCGATATTGCCGTCGCCGAGGCCAACCTAGATGCAGCGCGCGCATCACTCGCAAGCGCAACACAGGATTTGGATCGCGCCTATGTTCGTGCGCCTGATCGTGGCAAAGTTCTGGATATCAATGTCCGCGCCGGTGAGCGACCAGGCACCGCAGGAATAATCAACCTTGGTGACACCTCTCAAATGACAGTTGAAGCAGAAGTATATCAAACCATGATCGGTCGCGTGACCATTGGAGATCCCGTCACGGTCAGTGCAGATGCTTTAGCACAAGATTTGACAGGTATCGTGACAGCAATTGGGCTTGAGATTGGACGACAATCAATCACCTCGGATGACCCTGCCGCCAATACTGATGCGCGGGTCGTGGACGTCATTGTGACCCTTGATGCCGATTCCTCCCCCTTTGCAGCGCAGTTCACCAACTTAGAAACCATCGTGCGGATCGACGCTGGCCGCACACCATGAGCCGCCTTCTGACACTCCTGTTCGGGCGTCTACCTATTGGCTGGTTGCAGTTGACCCACAGCCGAGGTCGGTTTGTAGCCGCTATTGCGGGCGTCGCCTTTGCCAATCTTTTGGTGTTCATGCAGTTGGGTATTATGGGCGCGCTCAACAGCTCCACTGTGGCTCCTTATGGGCTACTGAACGCCGACATCATTCTGTCGTCCGAAGATGGAAATACCTTGACCGATGGCGGGCATATTCCTCGTGCTCGAATGTTTCAGGCACTTGGCGTTGCGGGTATCGTCGAGGCAACACCGCTGTTCATTGGCAATTTGCCATTCACTCTAGAGGATGGATCATCCGTTTCTCTGCTTAGTTTTGGAATGGACGTGGCCAAGCCCTATTTCGCCGCCCCTGCCATTGCTGCAACCTTTGATCAGCTTAGCCTAGAAAGCACTGCATTGTTGGATGAGGGGACCCGCGGCATGCCCGCTTCGATAATTGATGTGCTAACCGCGGGCGGAAAATTCTCTTTTGAGACAGGGGGCAATACGCTGACAGCCATTGGTGCGATGACGGTCGGCGGCGGATTTCTCGCGGACGGGATGATGGTTATGTCTGATCAAACTTTCTTGCGAGAGTTTCCAAACAGGGCCAGCGGCGCGC
Source organism: uncultured Cognatishimia sp. (assembly GCA_964021645.1). Lineage (GTDB taxonomy): Bacteria > Pseudomonadota > Alphaproteobacteria > Rhodobacterales > Rhodobacteraceae > CANLDA01. The sequence goes on from CAXIAD010000010.1 coordinate 43,496, forward strand.
CCAACCACATTTTGATCCGCACTGGTGATGGCGTGTCCATCAATGCTGTCCTTGCGCGTTTAAAGGCCACCCTACCCCAAGGCAATCTGCGTATCCAAAGCATGGAAGGCTCCGCCGCCAGCGATCTGGCCTATATGTCCACACAGCGACCAACAGGTATCATATTCGGCTTTGGTGTCTTTATGGGCATCCTCGTGGGGTTAGTGATTGTCTATCAGGTGCTCTCCACCGACGTAGCCGATCATCTGCGTGAATATGCAACATTCAAGGCAATGGGATATGGCCAACCGTTCTTTCTGGGCATCGTGTTTGAAGAAGCCATCATCTTGGCCGTGTTTGGATTCATCCCCGGATTTTTTGTCTCATTGGGGCTTTATGCAGGGTTGGTATCCTTCACTGGCCTGCCAGTAGAAATGACCGTAGGCCGCGCCATCATCGTGTTCCTGGGAACTCTTGCTGCCAGCAGCTTATCTGGGGCAATTGCGACACGAAGATTAGCCAATGCCGATCCGGCGGATTTATTCTGATGGGCGGCATAGAAAACAAGCCGCCGATTACGGTCAAGGCGCTCAACCATTATTTCGGAACGGGCGATGCCCGAAAACAGGCCATTTTTGACATCAATCTTGAAATTGACAGGGGCAGTTTGACGATTCTGATGGGGCCGTCTGGTTCGGGCAAAACAACCCTACTGACCTTGATCGGCTGTTTGCGTGATGTCAAAGACGGCCACGTGACTGTGCTGGGTCACGATCTGTATGAAGCAAACGAAGGCGTCCTCGTCGGGCTGCGCCGCCGTCTGGGCTTTATTTTTCAGGCCCATAATCTACACGAAAGCTTAACAGCCACACAGAATGTGTTGATGGGCCTTCAAGTGCATGGCGACGGCAATGCAAAAAAACAACGTGCAGCAGCGCATCATATTCTGGATTTGCTGGGCCTTGCAGATCGTCGTGATTATCTGCCGGGCAATTTGTCAGGCGGGCAAAAACAACGGGTCGCAGTTGCACGCGCCTTGGTGTCAAACCCCGAAATCGTCCTTGCCGATGAACCTACTGCTGCCTTGGACAAGGAATCCGGCCATACAGTAGTTAAGATACTGAAATCACTTGGTAAGGCACGGGGCACGACAACAGTGATGGTTACCCATGACTCGCGCATCCTTGAAATGGCAGACCGAATTATCACGCTAGAGGACGGACGCATTGTCTCGGACAAGCTTCAATAATCTTGCTGATTTCGGTGATCGCCCAACCTGACCTACACCAAGGATCGATAAACGGCGCAAGATGTTATGCGCCGCTCATCACTCATTTAGAAATCTAGGTTTTCAACACTAAGGGCGTTCTTTTGAATGAACTCGCGACGCGGCTCGACCACATCCCCCATCAACTTGGTAAAGAGATCATCCGCCCCAGCCATGTCGTCCACCTTCACCTGAAGCAGCGTACGCGCGTCTGGGTCAAGCGTGGTTTCCCACAACTGATCAGGGTTCATTTCGCCCAAACCTTTGTAGCGTTGAAGCGTGAGGCCTTTTTCACCCTCAGTCAAAATCGCCCGCATTAGATCAATCGGGCCATGAATAACCTGTGAGCGATCCTTGCGAACCAACGTCGCCACGGTCCCGTATGTATCCTGCAAGCTTTTGGTAAAGCTACCAGCTTTGCGTGCCTCTCCAGAGCGCATCATCGGCCCGTCAAGCGTGCGAACTTCCTCTACACCGCGCAAGATACGCGCCAGTTTAACACCGTGATCCTGCGTGATGCGGCCTTGCCAGCCGCGTTCATATTCCAACGCAACCATGTCCAGACGTGACGCGACTTTATCGGCAACGCCTTGCAGATCAGCATCAACAACCCCCGGTACAAATGCGCCAGCGATGGCTGCTTGTTCCAAAATGTGACGCGGGTAATGTGTTGGAAAGGCATCCAAAACCCGATTGAGCTGACGTGCCTCACCAACAACACGCAGCAGGTCATCTCCGGAAATCTCTTCTCCCGTGCCAAGGCGTAACAACGCCCCCTCGATGCCTTGATCCACAAGGTATTCATCCATTGCGGCCTGATCTTTCAGGTAAACCTCGGACTTACCTCGTGACACTTTGTAAAGCGGAGGTTGGGCAATATAGAGATGCCCACGTTCGATCAATTCGGGCATCTGGCGGAAGAAAAATGTCAACAACAGCGTGCGGATGTGCGCGCCATCAACGTCAGCGTCGGTCATGATGACAATCTTATGGTAGCGCAGTTTGTCGATGTTAAATTCGTCGCGCCCAATACCGGTGCCCAAGGCCATAACCATGTTGCCGATTTCTTGCGATCCCAGCATTCGGTCAAATCGCGCGCGTTCGACATTCAGGATTTTACCTTTGAGTGGCAAGATCGCTTGTGTCTTACGGTCACGACCCGTTTGGGCAGATCCCCCGGCACTATCACCCTCCACCAAAAAGACTTCGGTGTTCATCGGATCTTTGTCAGAACAATCCTTCAGCTTGGAGCTGAGAAAGTTCATATCCATAGGATTTTTACGCCGAGTCAGGTCGCGGGCTTTGCGGGCGGCTTCTCGGGCTAGGGCGGCTTCGATGATTTTGCCGACGATAATTTTAGCCTCATTGGGGTTCTCTTCGAACCATTCGGCGAGCTTCTCGTTAACCAATCCTTCGACCGCTGGGCGCACCTCTGAGGAGACAAGTTTGTCCTTGGTTTGCGACGAGAACTTGGGATCCGGAACCTTAACAGACAACACGCATGTCAGGCCCTCGCGGGCATCATCCCCGGTAAAGCTCACTTTTTCGCGTTTCGCGATGCCGCTGCTTTGGGCGTAGTTGTTGATTGTCCGTGTCAGAGCACCCCGGAAACCGGCCAAATGCGCGCCACCATCACGTTGGGGAATATTGTTGGTAAAAGGCAACACGGTTTCATGATAGCTGTCGTTCCACCACATCGCGACCTCAACCCCGATATCGTCTTTTTCCCCTTTAACATAAATGGGTTCCGACATTACCGCGGTCTTGTGGCGATCAACATATTTAACGAATTCTTTGACGCCGCCATCATAGTACAGCTCTGTCTCCAGAGGCTCTGCGGGGCGCTCGTCCACGATTTTGATGCGCACACCGGAGTTCAGGAAGGCCAGCTCGCGCAGGCGCTTTTCCAACGTCTCAAAGACATACTCGAGGTTGCTGAACGTCTCGGTGGAGGCAAGGAAGCGTACCTCAGTACCTTTGCGGCCATTGGCATCTCCAACAACACGCAGGGATTCAACCGTGTAGCCGCCAGCAAATTTCGCATAATGCTCTTTGCCGTCACGCCAAACGCGCAACTCCAGCCATTCGGACAAGGCGTTGACAACAGAAACGCCAACACCGTGTAAACCCCCGGAAACCTTGTAGGAATTGCTGTCAAATTTACCGCCAGCATGCAGCTGGGTCATGATAACCTCGGCTGCGGAAACACCCTCTTCGTGGTGCATATCAACCGGAATACCGCGCCCGTTATCGCTGACAGAAACGGAATTATCAGCATGAATTTTGACGTTCACAATATCGGCGTGACCTGCAAGTGCCTCGTCGATACCGTTGTCCACAACCTCATAGACCATATGGTGTAAACCAGAACCGTCATCAGTGTCACCGATGTACATGCCGGGCCGTTTGCGAACTGCCTCTAAGCCTCTGAGAACTTTGATAGAATCGGCACCATATTCTTCTGGCTTTTGCGTATCGTCGGACATGCAGGAGTTTCCCTATTATTTAACGAATTTATACCCCAGCGGCAGGGGGATGTCACGCATTTGGGGTGATTTTCCTAGCCCAAAATAAGCACCGAGTCGCGCATGAAAATTGTGCTGATTTTCAACCTGTCAACCACCCGTGCGAACGGTGGGTAAAAGGCCGGTTTTGGAGGCGTATTTATGGGCCATTTGCAGGTGATTTATGAGCGAAATACAGCAAAAGTTTTGTACGTTTTGTACAAAACACCCCCCAGTTTTGTACAAAATTTTGCGCCCACACCCGGAGGGTTTTCCACCAGTTACGGTGCAAAACGCAGGTGTTGGGGAAGGGGATCAGGCGGAGAGGGTTACCTGTGAATGACCGCCCTGATCTGTGACCTCAAGATACTGGGCGCGATCTGCTAGGGACGTGAAAAGCGATGCCTCGGTTGCGGTCATCCATGCCTGTGCGCCAAGGGCGCAGATTTCATCATAGAGCGCTGCGCGGCGGCTGGGGTCAAGGTGGGCCGCGACCTCATCCAGCAACAAAATGGGAGGTGCGCCGAAATCCTGCGTCAAGGCGCGGGCATTGGCGAGGATCAGCGAGATCAACAGCGCCTTTTGCTCGCCTGTGGAACAATCGCTCGCCGGGACCGATTTGGCCGCATAGACGGCGTGCAAATCGCTGCGGTGCGGCCCGACAAGCGTGCGCCCGGCGATCAGATCACGGGGGCGGCTATCGGCGAAGGCAGTGCGAAAGGCATCCTCGGTTGTGGGGGCGTCCGCCTCGGCCTGTTCGATGCGCAGAGTGGCGATGGGAAAGGATGTCTGTGCTTCGGCCTGAGCGGCAGTGAGATGGGCGACGGTGGCCTGTCTGTGGTGATGGATTTGTACGGCAACGGAGGCCATCTGCGATTCAAGCGCGGCGTACCATGCGGGGTCACGCACCTGATCCTTGAGCAGGCGATTGCGTTCGCGCATGGTTTTCTCATAGATCAGCGATGCCTCGGCGTGATTTGGGAAAAAGCTGAGGGCCATGCGGTCAAGGAAACGGCGGCGTCCCTCTGCCCCTTCGATCCAGAGGCGATCCATGGAGGGGACAAGCCACAGGATGCGCGCGCTTTTGGCGAGGGCGGTTTGGGGGGCTGATTTGCTGTCGATGCGGATTTGGCGGGCTGCACCCTGTTGCGACCAAATCTCAATCTCGTGGCGCTGTGAAAGCGAGGCAAGTTCGCCCGTCAGTTTCCAGCCCAGCGCCTCTGGTCGGCGGGTCATTTCCTGCGCACTGGAGCGGCGCAGGCCACGACCGGGGGAAAACAGCGACACGGCCTCTAGTATATTGGTTTTGCCGGCACCGTTGGCCCCGTGGATGGCAATGGGGCGCCCGTCGCACCTGATATTCACGCGCCGGTGCGAGCGAAAGTGCGACAGGGTGAGGGACGATAGAAAGAGCGACGACATGTCAGGCAAGCCGTATCAGTGCAGAAATGTGGGCGTTCACACGCGCATCGGCATCACGACATAGACGGCGCTGGTGTCGTTACCTTCGCGCATCAGAGTCGGGTCACCTGCGGAGTTGAACAGGAAGACGGCGTTTTCACGATCCACCTGAGAGGCGATTTCCAGCAGGTATTTGGCGTTAAACCCGATTTCGAGGCGTTCGTCGGAATAGGCGACGACAAGCTCTTCTTCGGCGGCGCCGCTGTCTGGTGCGTTGACGGAGAGGATCAGGCGATCCTCATCCAGCGACAGTTTGACGGCGCGGGACCGTTCGGATGAGACGGTGGCAACACGGTCGACGGCGCGGGCGAAATCTGTGGCGTCCACCTCCATCTTGCGGGTGTTCCCTTGGGGAATGACGCGGGTGTAATCGGGGAAGGTGCCGTCAATCACCTTGGAGGTCAGGGTGATGGTGGGCGTGGCAAAGCGCACCTTGGTCTCAGATACGGAGACGGCGATTTGCATATCATCGTCGTCCAGCAGCTTGCGCAGCTCGCCGACAGTTTTGCGGGGGACGATCACGCCGGGCATATCGGCGGCACCCTCAGGCAGATCAGCGTCGATACGGGCCAAACGGTGGCCATCGGTGGCAACACAGCGGAAGACCTTGCTGCCATCCGCGTCGGACACGTGCATGTAAACGCCATTGAGGTAATAGCGGGTTTCCTCGGTCGAGATGGCGAATTTGGATTTATCAAAC
>CAXIAD010000011.1:0-47345 GCA_964021645.1 uncultured Cognatishimia sp.
ACGGTGTCGGGAGACACGTTGCGATATGACACCGAGAGTGACGCAGCAAACAGCGAGATCGAGATTGATGATGTTGAGGCCTTGCGTAATTTTCTGCGGGTATATGTCGACATCACCACATTGCGGCTAAACAGCAGTGGCGGCAGTGTTTGGGCGGGTGACGAGATGGCGCGCATCGTGCTGGACTATGAGCTGACCACAGTTGTGGACGGCGAATGCAGCAGCTCTTGTGTGAATGTGTTTCTGGCAGGCGTTAGCCGGCAGATGGCGCGCGGGTCGAAAATGGGATTTCATTCGCGCAACTGGTCATCGGGTGCCATCGAAAATTACTATGATAAATGGGCCGAGGACGAAGGCTGGGGCACACCCTTTGAGTTTTCCTCATGGATATATGCCGACACCCAAGCGGAAACCTATGACGATCTTGTGTATCTGGTTGAAAGGGGCGTTGATGCAGGGTTTGCGATCAAAACCAAGGCCCCGCGCATCTCTATGTGGTTTCCGAGTCGGCGCGAATTGCGCAATGCTGGTGTCTTGACCGAATAGCGCGGGGGGATGGTAAAGCTGGCCGCAAATGATGGCTGTAAACTTGACGCCTGACAGCAGTTGCGGCACATGGGCGGTATCTGGTTGCCATAGATGGTGCCGCTGATCTGGAAAAACCTCATGTCCGAACACGACTCAAACTCTGAGCCAAACCCCGAAAACCACCCATCTGGCGCGCCGTGGCGCAATTTTTATGGACGGTTCAAGGGTAAGGGGCTGCGCAAAAGCCAAGAGGGATATCTGGACAAGGATCTTGCCAATTTGTCGCCCGGTGCGGTGGGCTGGGAAGAAAACCCCGAGCGGAACAATATCGACCTTGAGGCGCTATTTGGCACGCGCGATGTGTGGCTGGAAATCGGATTTGGCGGGGGTGAGCACATGGTGCATCAGGCCGCCGCAAACCCTGATGTGGGTTTCATTGGATGTGAGCCATATATTAACGGCGTGGCGATGCTTCTGGGGAAAATCCGTAAGGCAGGCGCGGATAATATCCGGGTTCATCCGGGGGATGCACGCGATATGTTTGACGTATTGCCTGAGGCCTCAATCAGCCGGGCATTTTTGCTATATCCTGACCCCTGGCCCAAAAAACGCCACCACCGCCGCCGCTTTGTGACGCCTGAACATCTGGAACCACTGGCTAAAGTGCTGAAACCCGGTGCAATTTTTCGCGTGGCAACGGATATTCCAGACTATGTGCGCCAAACATTGGAACAAGTGCCCGGGTGTGGCTTTGAATGGTTGGCAGAGGGGCCAACTGATTGGCGCGCGCCTTGGGATGACTGGATTTCCACGCGCTATGAGCAAAAAGCCTTTCGCGAGGACCGCGTGCCCCATTACCTGACCTTCCGCAAAATCTAAGACCTACGCTTCTGGCCCGCCAGCTTCTTCTGAGTGAAAATATCCCCGCCGGAGGCTTCAATGCTATCAAAGCATGAGAGCTTGCGGCCCTATTGATAACTGTGCTTTCTGCCCGTTGCCAAACAGCCTGAACCCATGGACGACGGGCCTGTCTTGCGCTAACAGATGGGCCAAGACAATAAAGGAACGCGTTCATGTCCTCGCACGGCACCCCCATCCCTATGACATCCTCCCCATGTGGCCCCTTAACAGGTGAGGCCAATGTGCCGGGGGATAAATCCATCTCGCACCGCTCTTTGATTTTGGGCGCGATGGCGGTTGGGGAAACGCGCATCACGGGGCTGCTTGAGGGCGAGGATGTGTTGGACACTGCCAAGGCGATGCGTGCCTTTGGCGCTGAGGTCACCGATCATGGTAACGGCGAATGGTCGGTGCATGGTGTGGGCGTTGGCGGGTTTGCGGAACCTGAAAATGTGATCGATTGCGGTAACTCTGGCACGGGTGTGCGCCTGATCATGGGCACAATGGCAACCACAGGCATCAGCGCCACATTCACGGGCGATGCAAGTTTGAACAAGCGACCAATGGCGCGCGTCACCGATCCGATTGCCCTGTTTGGCGCGCAAAGCGTGGGCCGTTCTGGCGGGCGTTTACCGATGACGATTGTGGGTGCTGCCAATCCGGTGCCTGTGCGCTATGTTGTGCCGATGCCCTCGGCACAGGTGAAATCTGCTGTGTTGCTAGCAGGTCTTAACGCGCCGGGTCAGACTGTTGTGATCGAAAAAGAGGCGACGCGCGATCACACGGAACGCATGCTTACTGGGTTTGGCGCGACGGTCACAACCGAGGTCACGGATGAGGGGCGGGTGATCACCCTAACCGGTCAACCCGAGCTAAAGCCACAGACCATTGTTGTGCCGCGCGATCCGTCTAGTGCGGCCTTTCCGGTATGTGCGGCGATCATCACGCCGGGATCTGATGTGTTGGTGCCCAATATTGGGTTGAACCCGACGCGCGCTGGACTGTTCACCACTCTGCGCGAAATGGGTGCTGATCTGACCTATGAGAACGAGCGTGAAGAGGGCGGGGAACCGGTTGCTGATCTACGTGCCAAATTCTCGCCTAAGCTGAAGGGGATCGAAGTTGACCCTGCACGTGCTGCCAGCATGATTGATGAATATCCGGTATTATCAGTAGTTGCCTCTTTCGCGACGGGTGACACGGTGATGCGTGGCGTCAAAGAGTTGCGGGTGAAAGAAAGTGACCGGATTGATGCGATGGCCACAGGTCTGCGCGCCAATGGGGTGAGCGTTGACGAGGGTGATGATTGGTGGATTGTAACCGGCATGGGCCATGGCAATGTGCCCGGTGGGGCGACTTGCGTTAGCCATCTGGATCACCGGATTGCGATGGCATTCATGGTGATGGGCATGGCCACTCAAAACCCTGTTAGCCTAGATGATGGCGGCCCAATCGCCACGTCCTTCCCGATATTTGAACCCTTGATGGATAGTCTTGGGGCCAAGGTGACGCGCGACAACCAGTAATCAAAGGCAGGTATTCCGATGGCATTTACAATCGCAATTGATGGACCAGCAGCAGCGGGCAAGGGCACGATTTCCAAGGCGATTGCCGCGCATTTCGGGTTTGCGCATTTGGATACGGGATTGTTGTACCGCGCAGTGGGCGCGCGCACGCTAGAGGGTGTTGAGGCGATCACGGCGGCGCGCGAGCTAAGTGTCGAAGATCTGGACGGAGATAAGTTGCGCACACCTGAAGTTGCGCAGGCAGCCTCCAAGGTGGCGGTGATTGCGGCGGTGCGGGCGGAGTTGGTCGATTTTCAGCGTGCCTTTTCGCGGCGCGTCGGGGGGGCTGTTTTGGACGGGCGCGATATTGGTACGGTGATTTGTCCGAATGCCGAGGCAAAGCTATTCATCACCGCCTCTGCCGAAGTGCGGGCCGATCGACGGTTTCTGGAGCTAAGTGATAAGGGCATGGACGTAGTGCGCGAAAGTGTGCTGGCGGATGTTAAAGAGCGCGATGCCCGTGATATGGATCGTGCAGAGGCCCCACTGAAACCCGCAGATGACGCGGTGCTTATTGATACCTCTGAGCTAAGTGTCGAGGCGGCTGTTGCCTTGGCCGTGGCCACGATTTACCGCATCCGCGCCTAACATCGCCCTATTCGGTGCAGGGTATTTTTTGCAGGTACAGGCAAAACTTTGGAATGCCAGTGTAAATTGGCCGCACGCCTTGCATTACAGGTAAAACGGCGGTATACGCCCGCCTGTTGAAGGGCCATCAGAGTCGCAAACATTCGTAAGCTGGGTCGGGGAAATTCCTTCGGCCCTTCTTGTTTGTTTGAGAAATCTTGGCGTTCCTTTGGCAGAGCAAACAACCCAAAGACCGGCGGAGACAACCGCACGGCCAGAAACAAATGTAGATTAGGACACCAGAGACCACATGGCTCAGCACACATCTATGGAGGAATTCGAAGCCCTCCTGAACGAAAGCTTCGAAATGGACACCCCTGAAGAGGGATCAGTTGTCAAAGGCAAGGTCATCGCAATTGAAGCGGGCCAAGCTATCATCGACGTCGGCTACAAAATGGAAGGCCGCGTTGAGCTTAAAGAATTCGCAAATCCTGGCGAAGCTCCTGAAATCGCTGTTGGCGATGAAGTAGAAGTCTTCCTGCGCTCGGCTGAAAACTCCCGTGGCGAAGCAGTTATCTCACGTGAGATGGCGCGCCGCGAAGAAGCTTGGGATCGTCTGGAAAAAGCATACGCTGACGAAGAGCGCGTTGAAGGCGCAATCTTTGGTCGCGTTAAAGGCGGCTTTACTGTTGATCTGGGCGGCGCGGTTGCGTTCCTTCCTGGTTCACAAGTTGACGTGCGCCCCGTGCGTGACGCGGGCCCATTGATGGGTCTGAAGCAGCCGTTCCAAGTTCTGAAAATGGACCGTCGTCGTGGCAACATCGTTGTATCACGTCGTGCAATCCTAGAAGAATCACGTGCTGAACAGCGCGCAGAAGTCATCGGCAACCTGACCGAAGGTCAAGCGGTCGAAGGCGTGGTCAAAAACATCACCGAATACGGTGCATTTGTTGATCTGGGCGGCGTTGACGGCTTGTTGCACGTCACCGACATGGCATGGCGTCGTGTGAACCACCCATCTGAAATCCTGACAATTGGCGAAACCGTCAACGTTCAGGTTATCAAGATCAACAAAGAGACACACCGCATCTCCTTGGGCATGAAGCAATTGCAAGAGGATCCATGGGATCTGGTTGCTGCTAAGTACCCACTGGAATCAGTGCACATGGGCCGCGTTACCAACATCACTGATTACGGCGCATTTGTTGAGCTGGAAGCCGGTGTTGAAGGTCTGGTTCACGTGTCTGAGATGTCTTGGACTAAGAAAAACGTACACCCAGGCAAAATCGTGTCTACTTCGCAAGAAGTTGAAGTCATGGTTCTGGAAATCGACGGTTCTAAGCGTCGCGTTTCACTTGGTCTTAAGCAGACTATGCGTAACCCATGGGAAGTGTTTGCAGAAACGCACCCTGAGGGCACCGAAGTCGAAGGCGAAGTCAAGAACATCACCGAATTCGGTCTGTTCATTGGTCTCGAAGGCGAAATCGACGGCATGGTTCACTTGTCAGACCTGTCATGGGACGAACGCGGCGAAGAAGCGATCCAGAGCTACCACAAGAACGATGTGGTTCAGGCCGTTGTCTCCGAAGTTGACGTTGAAAAAGAACGCATTTCTTTGTCAGTCAAAGCACTGGGTGGCGACAAGTTCGCAGATGCAATCGGCGGCGTAAAGCGCGGCTCGATCGTAACTGTAAACGTGACTGCCATCGAAGAAGGTGGCGTCGAAGTGGAATACGAGGGCATGAAATCCTTCATCCGCCGCTCCGATCTGTCGCGTGACCGTGCAGAGCAGCGCCCTGAGCGTTTCAATGTTGGCGACAAGGTAGACGTTCGCGTCACCAACGTTGACAGCAAAACACGCCGTTTGGGTCTGTCTGTTAAAGCACGCGAAATCGCGGAAGAAAAAGAAGCCGTCGAACAGTATGGCTCCTCTGATTCTGGTGCGAGCCTTGGTGATATCCTTGGTGCAGCGCTTAAGGGCGACGAATAATCCACTAGCTGGATTTTGAGAATTGCGGCCTCGCCCTAACGGGCGGGGCCGTTTCGTTTGCGAATCAATGGCTTCGCTGCAATGCGGCGGATTGTGAAAATCGGGCCGTCAGGGCCGGAATGTCGGCGGAGTTTCGCAGAGATTGCAGGTTTTTGCACGCATAAGGCAAATTTATTGCCATTGATCCCGTCATTCCGTTTCCGTTTTGAGCGTTTCTTTCTATAGTCTTAGCGGAAGCATCAGATAACGAATGCGCGACCGGGGGAGAACAACCGATGATCCGATCGGAATTGATACAAAAAATTGCTGACGAAAATCCACATCTATATCAACGTGATGTTGAGCGGATCGTGAACACGGTTTTCGAAGAGGTCACCGATGCGATGTCACGCGGTGATCGGGTTGAGCTGCGCGGCTTTGGCGCGTTCTCAGTCAAAAAACGCGATGCACGTATGGGGCGCAATCCGCGCACCGGCGACTCGGTTCCTGTTGAGGAAAAGCATGTGCCTTTCTTTAAGACCGGGAAATTGCTGCGTGATCGGCTAAACGGAAAATAACCAATGCGCTATATTCGCTATGCCTTTTTGGCGGCCTTGGGTCTTGTGCTGATTTCGGTCGCTTTGGCGAACCGCGGCTTTGTGACACTGAATTTGCTGCCGGATGCCTTGGCGGATTTGCTGGGCTTGAACCAATCGATTTCGCTGCCACTGTTTGTGGTGATATTCGCGGGCATCGTGGCGGGGCTGTTGATCGGATTCGTCTGGGAATGGTTTCGGGAGCATAAATACCGGGCGGAGAAAGCACGCACGGAGCGAGAATTGCAGCGCACCAAGCGCGACCTTCGCCGCCTAAAGGGCAAGCAGGACGAAGGCAAAGACGAGGTTCTGGTGCTTTTGGATGAGGCCAGCTAAACCGTCTATGGATTACCGGTGAACCGCCCTGGAGATAATCCGGGGCGTTTTGCGTTGTGACGACATGAGCCGTGGGGAATGAGATGGATACCAGAGTAAAGATTTGCGGTCTGTCGCGCCCTGAGGATGTTGTGGCGGCGGCAGCTGCTGGAGCAACCTATGTTGGGTTTGTGTTCTTTGCGAAGTCCCCGCGAAATGTGGATATTGCCACAGCCCGTAGCCTTGCGTTGGAAGTGCCGGTGGGTATCGCCAAGGTCGCATTGACGGTGAATGCCGATGATGCGCTGTTAGATGCGCTAATGGATCAGGTGCCCTTGGATATGCTTCAGTTGCACGGGAGCGAAAGCCCTGAACGCGTGGCTGAGGTGCGGGCGCGATATGGGTTACCTGTGATGAAGGCAATCGGCATCGCAGATGAAAGCGATCTGGCGCAGATCGACGCCTATGGCGCGGTTGCAGATCAACTGTTGATTGATGCAAAGCCCCCGAAGGGAGCCGATTTGCCCGGCGGCAATGGGCTGGCGTTTGACTGGCGTCTGGTTAATCGCAAATACTGGCCGTGTCCGTGGATGTTGGCCGGGGGGCTGACACCGGACAACGTGGCCTTGGCGGTGCAGATGACGGGCGCGCGGCAGGTTGACGTATCATCCGGTGTGGAAAACGCGCCGGGGCTTAAGGATGCAGGTCAAATTGACGCCTTTGTGCGCGCGGCAAATGAGCGGGCTATTCCAAAGCTGTGATCCCTAAAGCGGTTCTACATAAACCTGAGGCAGGGTTCTATAGAAGCGCAGCGCACCGATCCAATGTCGTGGGCGTTTCGAACCAAACCAGTGTTTCGGGTTTTTCTCAAAATGCTTCATGCAGTTTGTCGCAGTTTATCATGGCAAATCCCGCCAATCGCGCCTAAATACAAGCGCACACTATGTTCAGAGAGGCATCCATGGCCAACGATCTTTTCAACAGTTTCATGACCGGTCCCGACGAAAAGGGGCGTTTTGGTGATTTTGGCGGACGTTTTGTCAGCGAGACACTGATGCCGCTGATCCTTGCGTTAGAAGCAGAATATGAAAAGGCCAAAACTGATGACAGTTTTTGGGCGGAAATGGATGATCTGTGGCAGCATTACGTAGGGCGGCCTAGCCCGCTGTATTATGCGCCGCGGATGACCGAAACGTTGGGTGGGGCCAAGATTTACCTGAAACGCGACGAGTTGAACCATACTGGCGCGCATAAGATCAACAATGTTTTGGGGCAGATTATTCTGGCCCGCCGCATGGGCAAAACCCGGATTATCGCAGAAACCGGTGCGGGTCAGCATGGGGTTGCTACGGCAACGGTTTGCGCCAAGTTTGGTTTGAAATGCGTTGTTTATATGGGTGCGCATGATGTTGAACGTCAGGCTCCCAATGTGTTCCGCATGCGGTTGTTGGGCGCTGAGGTGATTCCTGTCACCTCAGGTCGGGGCACGCTGAAGGATGCGATGAACGACGCGCTGCGCGACTGGGTGACGAATGTGCACGACACGTTTTATTGCATCGGCACCGTGGCTGGTCCGCATCCTTATCCTGCGATGGTGCGGGATTTCCAATCCATCATCGGCAAAGAGGTGCGTTGGCAGCTGGAGGAGCAAGAAGGCGAAGGCCGTTTGCCCGACACGCTGATTGCGGCCATTGGCGGTGGATCAAATGCGATGGGCCTGTTTTTCCCGTTTCTTGACGATAAATCGGTGAATATCATCGGGGTTGAGGCCGGCGGTAAAGGTGTCGACATGAAGATGGAGCACTGCGCGTCGTTGACGGGCGGGCGTCCGGGGGTTTTGCACGGCAACCGCACCTATTTGTTGCAGGATGACGATGGGCAGATCCTAGAGGGCTTCTCTATCTCGGCGGGTCTGGATTATCCGGGGATTGGGCCAGAACATGCGTGGCTGCATGAAATTGGCCGCGCGCAATATGTGTCGATCACGGATAAAGAGGCGCTGGAGGCGTTTCAGTTTAGCTGTGCACAGGAGGGGATTATCCCCGCGTTGGAGCCTAGCCACGCCTTGGCGCATGTGATGAAAATCGCGCCGACACTGCCCAAGGATCATATCATTGTCATGAATATGTGTGGGCGGGGCGACAAGGATATCTTTACCGTCGCGCGCCATCTTGGGTTTGATATGAGCGACGTGGGTTAAAACACCTTGGCACTAAGAATTAGAAGGCTCGCTTTTGGCGGGCCTTTTTTGTTGCATGAGTGGGCTGGCTTGGGGCGTGAGTTGATTTTTGAATTGACGATGCTGATTGGTTTTCCCACTGTTAAAACATGAGAAAAATCACAGAACCCGCGCGTCAGGTTGACGTCATTCATGAAACAGATGTGTTGGTCGTTGGATCAGGGCCGGGGGGCTTGTCGGCCGCATTGGCTGCGGCGCGCGCGGGTGTGCAGGTCACGCTGGTCGAACGGTTTGGCTGTTTTGGTGGTAATATCACGGTTGTCGGGGTCGAGGGCATGCATTGGTATCGCCATGAGGCAACGGTGGAGTCTGATGGTATCCCGAGAGAGTTTGAGGAGGCGGCAAAGGCGGCAGGTGCTGCGGTGCCAGAATCGCAATCCCTAAGCTATGAGATTGATTCTGAAGGATTTAAGTTGGTTGCCGATCAGATGGTTCAACAGGCGGGCATCCACGCGATGTTGCACCGTCAATTTGTGGCCCCGATCATGGAGGGCGATGTGATCACCGGCATCATCACGGAGTCAAAGGCAGGTCGCGAGGCGATTTTGGCCAAGCGGGTGATTGATGCCACGGGGGATGCGGATGTGGCGGACCGGGCGGGGGCACCAACCACCAAGGCTGCACGTGAGGAGTTGATGGCTGCCTCGGTCATGTTCCACGTTGCTGGGCTAAATAAGGCGAAATTCATTGAGGGAGTGAAGGCCGATCCGCAGACCTATGCCGATTGGGGGGGCGGGGGTGAATGGAACATTGAAACCTCTGGCAAAGAGGATGAGATGTATTCACCGTTTTTGCACAAGCCGTTTGCGCAGGCGATTAAGGCGGGGATGATTCCGCCGCATCTGAACACGATCGCGGGCACATGGGGGGCGGCACATGACAGTGGAGAGCTGACCTATATGAACCTTGTGCATCTGAGTAATTGCGATGGGACCGACCCCGATGATCTGACGGTGAATGAGATTGAGGGGCGAAGGCAAGCGATGTTGGCGATTGAGGCATTGCGTGCCTTCACGCCGGGCTGTGAGGATATTCGATTGCGCAATTTCGGCATGTCGCTGGGCATCAGGGATTCGCGCAAAGTGACGACGCAGTATCTGATGCAGGATGAGGATGTGCGCGAACAGGGACGGTTTGAGGATTCGATCGGGATTTTCCCCGAGTTTATTGATGGGTATGGGATTTTGATTCTGCCCACTACGGGCCGATATTTTGAGGTGCCTTACCGAAATTTGCTGCCCAAGCGGGTGAAAAACCTGCTGATATCTGGCCGCGCCACTGGGGGAACCAAGGTGGCCCATGCAGCGACACGGAATATGGCCTGTTGTGCCGTGATAGGACAGGGCGCGGGTGTTGCCGCCGCGCTATCGGTGAAATCGGGGCAGGCGTTGGATCAGGTGAACATCGCCGACATACAGGCAGAATTATTGCGTCAAGGCGCGCGGGTGCATTAGAACGCAGCCGCGGCGCGCCCTAATTTAGGTCGATGGCGTGTGATTTGAGGATATCAAGGGACACGATATCCAAGGCGCGCAAATGGGTTGCCGCAAGGTCGACCATTGGGGCGCAACCCTCATCATGGGCCTGAAGAAAGCGTCCGGCACATAAGCACCAGCGATCACCTGCCTTGAGGCCGGCAAAGCCGAAATCTGGATGTGGTGTGGACAGGTCATTGCCTACATATTTCGAATAGGCGAGGAACTCTGCGGTCATGATCGCGCTGACGGTGTGGCTACCCGCGTCGGCGGAACAAGTGTTGCAGTACCCGTCGCGAAAGAACCCCGTCAAAGGGTCGGTTGAGCATTGGCCCAGTGGCAGCCCTAGCACGTTGGTTGATGCGTCTTTTTCCATGGGTTCCCTAATCTGTGCACGAATTAATGTGCGCCAAAAACACCATGCCCTTAACCTGAAGCAGGGGAAAGGTGAGATATGTTAAAGAGCCTCGGCGATTTGGCGGAACATGTCGATGTTTTGTTCTGTTACACCATCATTTCGAAAGAGGCGATCGGCGGCTGTGCGGACAATGACGACGCCGCGCGGGCGGTCGATATAGATGTATTGCCCGTAAATACCGTGGCCAAAAAACTCTCCTTCGCGGGCATCGGTCGGGCTCCACCATTGGTAGCCATAACCAAGATCGCCTGCTGAAATTGGCGCGCTGCTGATGGTGCTATCGCGAATCCATTGGGAGGGGACGATCTGAACGCCGCCATAGCTGCCATCCTGTAGAACCATTTGGGCAAAGCGGGCGTAATCGCGTGTGGTCAGGTTCAACCCGCCCAGAACAAAGGCCACCTTTTCCCCGTCAGTCAGGTAGTAGGGGGATTGCTCCAACCCTAAGGGGGCGATAATTTTTTCGGAGAGCAACGAGGCGATGTCGCGACCTGTTGCCCCGCGAATAACCATGCCAATGACGTGGGTATCAATAGAGACGTAGTTCCATATCGAGCCGGGGGGCAGGTCGGTGTCGACCAATCCCGTGGTGAAGTCATCCATCGAGCCGCCAAGCGCCAATGTGCGGCCCATGCGATTGATATCGCTGTAGTAATCCAAGTAATCCTCGTTAAAGGTGACGCCGCTGGACATTTGTAGGACGTCACGGATGGAGGCGTTTTCATAGGCGCTGCCGATCAAAGTGGGGGCATATTTGGTGACCGGGTCGTCAATGTTTTCGATGGTGCCCTCGTTCAGGAGTACGCCAAATAGAGCCGACAGAAAGCTTTTGGCAACAGACCACGAAATGCGCCGATCAGCGGCGGTGGTGTCATGGTAATAGGCCTCAAACACCTGCTGCCCGTCCTTGAGAACCAACAGGGATGTCACATCGCGTTCTGCGATCCATGCCTTTGCGCCAGCGGGCAATTGCACCTGCGGCCCAGTTGGGATGTCAGACACGGGGCCGGTTCCGCGGGGCACCTCGACAGAGAGAAAAGCGTTGTTCATGGATGAGAAATTGGTGACAATCTTACCCTCGGAAAACAGGGAATTCACGGCCATGAGGCGCATGATCTCTTCTTTTTTCCAGATGCCGGTTAAAACTGCCCCTATGATCGCGATGATGCCCAGACGAAAACCCCATTTGACAATTTTGCGCATGCTCACCCCTTTTGGGTGATTGAGCCTATATCGGCGTGCTGTGGCAAGGCTGACGTTAGGGGAGGCGGATCGGGCCGGTCCAGTTAATCCAGCGGCCATGAAAATCAACGCGCGCTAGCTCTATATGGTGATCGCCGGGCCAAAGTCTGAGGCTAAGACCGGCCCCTTGGTTGTTTTCATCGGCTTCAAGACGCAACCATGCAATCGGGGTGTCATCAGTTGCCGCTTGTCCCGCCTGTTCGATCAGGCGAATGCCGGTTTCTTGGGCAGCTTTGGGGAAATATTGCCACGCGATGGTGTGATAAATCAGGTGCATTTGTCCTGTTTTATGGGTGAGCCGCGTCGCCAGCCAATCAATGGCGTCTGATTTATCAACCTCGGCATCCAGCAGCGAAATAGCGGCGCGGGTGCGTGTTAGACGCTCGTGTTGATCGGCCCATAGATAGGCCGTGAGGCGGAGTGCCCCGTCTGGTGAATGTGCATCCAGCGGGTTGAGGTCCACGCCGCGTCGCTCGGCAATGGAGGGCGTTGATTTGGCGAGAACGGGGCCTTGCCAATCGGGGGACAGTGAGACGGGAGAGGAGGGGCCGTAAGTTTGCCCCGCGACATTCAATGCAAAGCGATCAAACATCAGGTTTAGGCCACCGCTGGCACCAAGTTCGGAAAGGCGAATGGGCAAATTATAGCGATCCGCAAGCAGGTGGGAGGCGGCAATTAGGGCGGCGGCGCGCCGGACCTCATTCGTTTGTGGGGCGTTTTGCATCCATCCTTGCCAGAAGGGCAGATGACCGCGCAAGGCCTGTTCAACCGCGGCCCAAAGGGTGGCGTCATCGGGCATGACCGGGGGGTAAACGGCGGCCAAATCGCTGTCTTGGCCACTAAGAACCAAGGCGTGCAAGCCCCCACAAATGCGCAGCGGGATGGAGGCTGCAGTGGGGCCAATGTCGCCTGTGAAACCGTCGCAGATCGTGGCCAAATCGCTGTCTTTTGGCCAGTTACGGGCCATAAGGTGCAAAAGATTTGCCATAAACGGGCTATCCAATGCCGCGCAGTGCTTGGCCTGATCGAGGAACGCGTGAGGTAGAGTGGTGCTCATTTGAATTTCGCCATCAGTTTCTGCATGGGATTTAGCGGGGCCTCGGCGAGGGGTGCGGGGGCTGACGTGGCGGGTTTTTCCACCGCTTTGGTCGGGTTTTTTACCGCTGATTTTGAGGAGCGCGGCGGGGCGACACGTAGGGCAACAGCATTCATAAACCGGCCTGCATCGCCATCAGCAAGCTGGGGTGCGCCGTCTGAAAGGCCGCGCAAAAGATCATCCAGCCAATCTTGATCTGCCTTGGCGAAATCGCGCAGGACGTAGCCCGCGACGGCGTCTTTGTGGCCCGGATGGCCGATGCCAAGACGGACGCGCTGATAGGTCTCTCCGATGTGCTGATGAATAGAGCGCAGACCATTGTGGCCCGCATGCCCGCCCCCCTGTTTGACGCGGGTTTTGCCGGGGGCAAGGTCAAGTTCGTCATGGAAAACTGTGATATCATCGGGGGTTAGCTTAAAAAACCGCATCGCCTCGCCCACGGATTGGCCCGATAGGTTCATGAAAGTTTCGGGCTTGAGCAGGAATACCTTTTCGCGCCCCAATCGCCCCTCGGTGAGGCTGCCCTGAAACTTGCCCTTCCAAGGGGCGAAATTGTAATCCTCGGCAATACGATCAAGCGCCATAAAGCCGATGTTATGCCGGTTGCCCGCGTATTTTGCGCCGGGATTTCCCAGCCCCACAAACAACTGCATGTCTTGCTCCGATCTTGTCTGATGTTGCGCCATTCTAAGGGGTTGGCGGCGCACGTGCAATTGGCTGTTCACGAGGGCGCAGAAAGCGCCTATCACTAGGGTGCCGGAGCGATCCACCAAGACCTCGGGCACATTCGGGGTAGAGGGAGTATCAGTTTGTGACTGTTATAACGCTTGAAGGCATTGAAATTGAGCTTCCCGAACGGTTGGAAGGCACGGCGATCGCCAGCCGGTTGGCGGAGGGACGGTACGAAACCTCGGAGGCGGCAGCGGTTGTTGGGCGGGTGAAACCGGGCATGAAGGTGCTGGAAATCGGCGCCGGGCTGGGATTTGTGTCGTCGTTATGTGCGAAAATCGCTGGCGCGGAAAATGTTGTGAGCGTTGAGGCCAACCCGGATATGGTGCCTGTTGCGCGCGCAAACCTTGATCGCAATGGGTTTCAAGATACGCAGTTGCTGCATGGGGCGGTGATTGATGGCGATGATCTCACCAGCGAAACCATCCGTTTCCATGCGGGACGCGCGTTTTGGGGTGGGGCGGTGTTGGATGGTGATGCGCATCATCCTGACGAGATTGAGGTGCCAATTCTGCGGTTGCGCGATTTGCTGTCGCTGCATCGGCCCCGG
This sequence comes from uncultured Cognatishimia sp., assembly GCA_964021645.1. Classification (GTDB taxonomy): domain Bacteria; phylum Pseudomonadota; class Alphaproteobacteria; order Rhodobacterales; family Rhodobacteraceae; genus CANLDA01. Next base: position 14,190 of record CAXIAD010000011.1, read on the forward strand.
TTTGTTGTCATGGATATCGAAGGTGCCGAGCAATATTTGTTTGATCGCAAGTGGCCCCGGCATGTCCGGTTTGTGGTGTTGGAATTGCACCTGTCAAAATACCCGGAACATGTGTTGAAAAAGATTGTGGATTGCATGTCGCGGTCTGGATTGACCTATGATCCGCGCACGTCGCAGCGGCGCACGTTGGGATTTAAACGGGTTCCAAAGCAAGACTAAAGCGTTTCTTTGGGTGGCATCTGTTTGGCGTGTTTAGCGTCAGATGAAACGAAAAACGCGGCCCCAAAGGGACCGCGTTGCGATGTCAATTCTTGAGAAAAGACGTCTTATTCTTCAACTGCTTCTGCAACGTCAGCCGCTTCGGCCTCGTCGTCGTCATCAGCACCGCCACTTGATTTCAGGCCAGAAGGCGCAGAAATGTTGGCGATTACAAAGTCACGGTCGATTGTAGCTTTGGAACCGGCAGGCAGATCAACCGAAGAAATGGTGATCGTGTCGCCAATGTTCAAAGACGCCAGATCAACAGTGATTTTCTCTGGAATATCGCCAGCAGTAACGTCCAATTCAACGTCAGGACGTACAACAGTCAAAACACCGCCTTTTTTCAGGCCGGGGCACTCTTCTTCGTTGATAAAATCAACGTGGATAAAGAGTTTGATTTTTGAAGTACGGCGCAAACGCAGCAGGTCGAGGTGTGTTGGAAGGTCTTTGATCACGTCACGCTGCACATTACGGCAGATAACGCGAACGTCTTCCTGGCCTTCAACTTTGAGGTTGAAAAGGGTCGACAGGAAGCGGCCTTCTTTCAGGCGTTTCAACAGCACATTGAATGGGATGTTGATTGAAATCGGCTCTGCGTCGCCACCATAAACAACACCAGGTACGAAGCCATCACGACGTGCTTGACGAGCGGCGCCCTTGCCTGTCCCCGTCCGGACTTCGGCGTGAAGATCTGGGATCTGTCCAGCCATTTGAATTCTCCAATATGTTAGGGCGGGAATCCTCCAAGGCTGTATTCCCGCGTGAAGCGCTGCGGATAGACCAAGTTATGAGTTTTGGCAAGGGTCAGGCGGGTTGATCACCCTGTTTTTCAACACGATCAGGTTGTTTTTTGCTGCGAGTGACCGCCCGCGTCGCACAGCCGCGCATAGAGGTCGACATCTTCAGCACTGGAGAGGCGTAATTCGGCTTCAGATTCTGGGTTGAGGGGGGCGTCGATTTGGGGGGATACGTTTTTTTGGTTGAGCTTGATGTCAGTCTCAAAACGGCTTTCTAGAAAGCTGCGCAACTGAGGCTGGTTTTCATAGCAAAACAGGTGATGCAAGGGCATGGACCCGTCAGAAAGCGTCAACATATTGCTTTGCAATCCGACGCTAGCATAGGGCGGGGGGGCGTCGCTGACCACATCGCGCACATAGGCGTCAAAACTCATACCTGCGGTGGATTTTGGTGACCCGATAAGCACAGGGCGGCTGCGATACCGATACCAACTGCGCAAATGGTCAACTGGGTCGCGCATGACGGCAAGTGTGACCGGGTTCAGATCATAAGCGGTGTCAAGAAAGGGCACGATGTGCTTGTGGTACTTGGCCAATGTCATGTGCTTGCGACGTTTGGCGAAAATGATGTCGGCACGCCCGCGCAACGCCATTTCATAGGCGGTTGACCCGGTTTTGGGCACAGCCAACATGGCCAAGTTTTCTTTGAAATATATCTGCACGGGTGCCTGCTGACTTGTTTGGGGCAACTATCGCGCGGCGGGGTCAGACTGTCAAAGGGTGAAGGCCTAGCTTTGCCATCGCCCTTCGAAATCTTCGGGTATCATTAGGGCGCTGCGGTCCAATTGATCGATCTGGGTGCGCCCGCATAGGGCCATTGATACATCGAGTTCTTTGTGGATGAGTTGCAACGCCTTGGTGACACCTGCCTCGCCCATCGCGCCAAGCCCGTAAACATATGCGCGTCCGATATAGGTGCCCTTAGCGCCCATTGCGACGGCTTTGAGGACATCCTGACCCGAGCGAATTCCGCTGTCTAAATGCACCTCGACCTGATCACCGACGGCATCCATGATCGCAGGCAAAGCACGAATCGCACTTAGCGCGCCATCCAGCTGACGCCCGCCATGGTTTGACACGATAATGGCGTCTGCCCCGGCTTTGGCAGCCATTTTAGCGTCTTCGGCATCAATAATGCCTTTTACGATCATTTTGCCCCCCCACATCTCTTTGAAACGGGCGATTTTGGCCCAGTCCAAGGCCGGATCAAAGGCTTCGGCTGTCCATGAGGACAGGGACGAGGCATCGGAAACCCCTGAGGCATGCCCGACAATATTGCCAAAAAACCGCCGTTTGGTTCCCAGCATGCCAAGGCCCCAGCGTACTTTGCTCATCATATCGACGATAGATGACGGGGTTAGTTTTGGCGGAGCGGAGAGGCCGTTTTTCAGGTCTTTGTGGCGTTGTCCCATGATTTGCAAATCAACCGTCACGACAATTGCAGAGCAACCCACCGCGCGGGCACGATCGAATAGGCGTCGCATGAAATCTTCGTCTTTGAGGGTGTAAACCTGAAACCAAAACGGTTTGGTTGTGTGTTCGGCAACATCTTCGAGGGAACAGATGGACATTGTGGACAGGGTAAAGGGAACGCCGAATTTCTCGGCGGCGCGGGCGGCCTTGATCTCTCCATCTGCCGATTGCATGCCTGTCAGCCCAACAGGCGCGAGGGCAACCGGCATGGAGACATCCTCGCCAATCATCTGCGTGGCGGTGCTGCGGCTCGTCATATCGACGGCAACACGTTGGCGTAAAAGGACCTTTTGAAAATCAGTGGTGTTGTCGCGAAAGGTTTGTTCGGTCCAACTGCCGCTTTCGGCATAGTCGTAGAACATCCGAGGGACGCGACGCTGATACAGGCGTTTTAGATCATCTATGCAGGTAATGACTGGCATTTTACAAAGCTCCGTATTGGTAAGGGATTGTTACCAATACGACGGGTTAACATCAAGGCCGCTGTGCAAACAAAAAGGGCCCCGAAGAGGAGCCCTGAATGTCGAATGTCGTTTGAGTGGTGTTATTCTGCTAGGCGCGGTGGGCACCATCCGCCAGTGTTTTAACAAAGGCGAGTACCTCGGCGTTGGGTTTGCCCGCTGCGATCTGGCTGACAATCGCAGAGCCAACAACGGCCCCATCGGCAACGCTTGCGATGGCCTGAGATTTCTCAGGGGTGTTAATGCCAAATCCAACAATGACGGGCAGGTCGGTTGCGGCCTTAATACGGGCCACTTCGGGGCCAACATCGGTTGCCTCCGCCTCGGCAGCGCCGGTGATGCCGGTGATCGAAACGTAATACACGAACCCTGAGGTGTTTTGCAGAACCTTGGGCAAGCGCGTGTTGTCAGTGGTCGGAGTGGCAAGGCGGATAAAGTTCAAGCCAGCCGCTTGGGCGGGGATGCACAGCTCTTCGTCTTCTTCGGGAGGCAGATCGACAACGATCAGACCGTCAATTCCGGCGAGTTTGGCATCAACGAGGAACTTATCGACACCGCGCGAATAAATCGGGTTGTAATAGCCCATCAGAACAATTGGCGTGGTGTCATCGGTTTTGCGAAACTCTGTGGCCAGTTCGAGGGTGCGTTGCAGTGTCATCCCGGCCTCAAGGGCGCGCTGTCCTGCAAGTTGAATTGTGGGGCCGTCAGCCATTGGGTCGGTGAAGGGCAGGCCCAATTCAATAATATCGACACCAGCAGCGGGTAATCCTTTGACCAGCTCAAGAGAGGTCTCAAAATCGGGATCGCCAGCCATGACATAAGAGACAAATGCCTTTTTGCCAGCGGCTTTTAGCTCTGCGAATTTGGCGTCGATACGAGTCATGTCGGATGTCCCTTCAAATGTTCTGCCTGATGTGCCGCAAAAGGGCAGGGGAAATCAATCCCGCATCAACATTTTGGGCTTGGATCGGTGTGGAAAAGGGCCATTCCGCCTAGCCCAGCCCCGAAATTGTTACAAAATGGAGGTGATACACTGCGTTTTGGCAAATCGCTGTCTAGGGTTTTCCACGAAATGCAGAGGCGGGCAGAAACCTGTGGCCGAAATGAAAAAAGGCGCACCGTTCTGGTACGCCCAAAATCAAATCTGTCGTATGCTTAGGCCGCTTCGGCCTGTTGCGCGGCATTGCGGCGTTCGCTCTCTTCGCGTGACAGCGCGACTGAGGTGCGGATACCTTTGCCAACAAAATCCATCAGGCCGGTGACAACCCGTTCGTTAGGGTCGATGCCAGCACAGCTTAGCACTTCGCGGCCATCGCGTGAGCGGGCCCAACGTGCAATTTGCTCTGGTCCGTTTCCGTATTTCTTATCATCTGCAATGGCATCATCCAGCGCAGCGAGGACAACGGCAGCAAACAGTTTGCGTGCGCGGTTGCCTTGCTCATTGTTAAAAGCCGTTCCATCAACGAAATCTCGCATCTCGTCGTCCTTTGTATTATTGCTCTTGCGTTTTCGGCGTGACGCTCCTTATGGAGTAATAAAGTTGATTCGGGTAGACTTGTTTCGCATAGCTTCTATGCAAATTGTGCATAGCTCGTGTTTTTGCGTCAAAAATCAGGCCACCTTGCCACCCGCCGACCTCCAAGATATAGGTGCCGCCCAACTCCGATCAACCTATTAGCGTGGATTTTTCACATGTCTAAAATCAACGGAAATGAAATCCGCCCCGGTAACGTGCTTGAGCACAACGGGGGTCTATGGGCCGCTGTTAAGGTGGATCATGTGAAGCCCGGCAAGGGCGGTGCGTTTGCGCAAGTCGAAATGCGCAATCTGCGAAACGGGTCCAAATTGAACGAACGCTTTCGTTCTGCGGACAAAGTTGAGCGCGTGCGTCTTGAGCAAAAAGATCAGCAGTTTTTGTATGAAAACGACGGAATGCTGGTGTTTATGGACACTGAAAGCTATGAGCAGATCGAATTGCCCGCAGAATTACTGGGGGAGCGCCGCCCGTTTTTGCAGGATGGCATGACGATTGTTGTTGAGTTCCACGAGGCGGAAGCGCTGCACGCCAAGATGCCGCAAAAGGTCACTTGTAAGATTGTTGAGACCGAACCGGTCGTCAAAGGTCAAACCGCGGCCAACAGCTTTAAGCCAGCGATTTTGGATTGCGGCATCAAAATTATGGTGCCTCCATTTGTTGGTCAGGACGAGATGGTCGTCGTGAATACAGAGTCGATGGAATATTCTGAACGCGCCTAAATTTATGCGTTTAGTTAGGTTGTGTCAGCTTGTCGCACCCCTCTATATCTGGGGGTGTTTCACCTATTTTGACATAGATCGCGTTGCACAACGGCCTAATTCGTCCGTAGAATCGCTGCGATGACGTCTTGTCAAAGTGACGAAATGTGAATTTCAGGCCTCGAAACGTAGGATTCGTTTCGGGGCCTTTTTGATTTCAGAGGCATTTTCGGGGCGCATTTGACCCTATCGCCGAACGCCAAGATGAAATCTTGATCTGCACAGATCCATCCAAAATCACCGAAAGTCCATCAAGAGCCCAAAAGCGTCAGTAATGCGGGCGAATGTTATTGCTAGCGCGATTGAATAAGATGGTACAGGGTGAGGCAAATGTCATCATATTTTGAAAGGGCACTTTGCCATGACCGTTCAGCAAACAACCGAGCAACGCAAATGGGGTATCAACAACGACTATACCCGTTTGCATGACGTGTTGCTTGGCACCCCGGATTACTACCGTTGGGTTGAGGCGGGACCGTTGATCGGGCGGACGTTGGCAAATGCCCATATGACCGGGGCCAAGTTTGATTTGCAAAAGGCGATGAGCCAGCATGCTGAGATGGTGGCGATCTATGAGGAAAACGGCGTGAAATGCCATTACCTTGAGTCTGATCCGGTTTTGCACCGCAATTTCTTTGCGCGCGACAGTTCAGCGATGACGCCTTGGGGCGCATTGATTTGCCATATGCAGCTAAAGGTGCGCCGGGCGGATTACGCGACCGCGATCCAGTTTTATCAGCAGAACGATATCCCAATTTGGAAGTTTGCCACGGCGGGGCATTTTGAGGGCGGGGATTTTGTCATCCTAGAGCCGGGCAAAGTTTTGATCGGATATTGCGGTGAACGCTCTGAGAAAGAGGGCGCTGAACAAGTGGGTGAATTTGTGCGTGCTGAGGGCTGGGAGGCCGTGGTCGCGCCGATCTCTCGCGAGTTTGTGCATATGGATGGCTTAGTCGTGCCATTGGGGCCAAAATTGCTGGTGGCCTGTTTAGATGCGTTAGAGGATTGGGTCGTGGCGCAGCTGCGAGACTGGGGATTTGAATTTATTGACGTTAGTTACCGCGAGGCCAAAAACCTTGGGGTGAATTTGGTGGCGCTGGGCAATGACAAAGTGTTGTCGATGAAGGGTGCGGATGAGCTGAACGGTAAGATGCGCGCCGCCGGGTTTGAAGTATATGAACCCGATATGTCGATGTTCACCTTGGGCGGCGGAGGCGTGCATTGCCTGTGTCAGGCCCTGTGTCGTGATGACGTCTGAATTGATGTCGGGTTCTTGAGAAACGGATAAACGGCCATGGCTTTGCGGTTCACATTGCGCCAGTTGGAATATTTCGTGGCTGTCGGGGAGGCGGGCTCAATCGCGCTTGCCTCTGCACAGGTTAATGTGTCGTCGCCGTCGATTTCGGCGGCAGTTTCACAGTTAGAAACCGAATTTGGCGTGCAGTTGTTTGTGCGTAAACATGCCCATGGCTTGTCGCTGACACAGGCAGGGCGGCAATTCATGAAACAAGCTAAGAAGACATTGGCAGAGGCGGGAGCGTTGAACCACCTTGCTGGGGATGTGACGGGCAATGTGCAGGGGCCGCTTGCGGTTGGGTGTTTCCTGACCTTTGCGCAGTTGTTCATGCCGTCATTGCGCCGTGAATTTGTGGCGCAGTATCCTGATGTGCAGGTAAAGCAATATGAGTGCGATCAGGCGGATTTGATTGAGCTGATGCGGCGGGCAAAGATTGATATCGCGCTGACCTATGATTTGGATATCCCGTCGGACATGATGTTTCGCCCGCTGGCAGTTTTGCCGCCCTATGCGATGTTTGATGAGGAGCATCCGCTCGCGCATTTGCCCAGCGTATCGGTAGAGCAATTGATCGGCTATCCAATGGTGTTGCTGGACCTGCCGGTCAGTTCGACCTATTTCCTATCGTTTTTCACAAATTTGGGCACCCGTCCCATTATCGCAGAGCGAACGCGCGATATGGCTGTGTTGCGCAGCTTGGTGGCCAATGGGTTCGGCTATGGCATCGCCAATTTCCGCCCGTTGACCGATCTGGCCCCGGATGGGCGCAAGCTGTGTTATGTGCCGCTGACGGGGTACGTGCGCAATATGCGTCTGGGCTTGGTCGCGCTTGAACGGGCAGAGAATGTGCAAACGGTGCAGGCCTTTGTGCGCCATTGTCAGGAATTCATTACCGATGAAAAAATCCCCGGTATGAACATGACCCCGCTGCTTGCCGGGATTGATAGCTGATCTGTGTGCTTGCCTTGGCGCGCGCACCACTCTAAAGCGTTTTGCAAATGATCTGAGGCGCAGATTGAATGCAAAACGCACAGAGCGCCATCGGGGCGTGGGTGGGCGTGGGCCTTTTCCTTCTAGCAGTGTCAGAAAACGCAAATGGTCGCTCAGGCGTCTTTGAACATGAAGGAGGCTGGTTATGGGCTTTAAAATGGGGATTGTGGGCATGCCGAACGTAGGCAAATCCACCTTGTTTAACGCATTGACCAAAACTGCGGCGGCGCAGGCTGCAAATTTTCCGTTTTGCACGATTGAACCGAATGTAGGTGATGTGGGTGTGCCGGATGCGCGGTTGGATACACTGGCCGAAATCGCAGGGTCAAAACAGATCATCCCGACGCGGATGACATTCGTGGATATTGCGGGCCTTGTTAAGGGCGCATCCAAGGGCGAGGGGCTGGGCAACCAGTTTCTGGCAAACATCCGCGAAGTCGACGCGATTGCCCATGTGTTGCGCTGTTTTGAAGACGGTGATGTGACCCATGTGGATGGCCGGGTTGATCCGGTAGCAGACGCTGAAACCATCGAAACAGAACTGATGCTGGCCGATATTGATAGCATCGAAAAGCGCCTGCAAGGATTGGTGCGCAAGCTTAAGGGCGGCGACAAAGAGGCCGTGCAGCAGGACCGTTTGCTGCGCGCTGCATTGGCCGTGCTGGAAGAGGGGAAACCCGCCCGCGTCGTTGATGTGGATGCGGATGATATCAAGACGTGGAAATTGCTACAGCTCTTGACCACCAAGCCGGTTCTGTATGTGTGCAACGTCGGTGAGGCAGATGCTGCATCGGGCAATGATCTGGCCACCAAGGTTGGCGAGATGGCCGCGGCTGAGGGCAATAGCCATGTGATTATCTCTGCCCAGATCGAAGAAGAGATTAGCCAGCTTGATGCTGAAGAGGCCGAGATGTTCCTGACCGAAATGGGTTTGGAAGAAGCCGGGTTGGATCGGTTGATCCGTGCCGGGTATGAGCTGCTGCATCTTGAAACCTATTTCACAGTTGGCCCCAAAGAGGCGCGTGCATGGACAATTCGCCATGGCACGGGTGCCCCGCAGGCCGCAGGCGTCATTCATGGCGATTTTGAAAAGGGCTTTATCCGCGCGGAAACCATTGCCTATGACGATTTCGTTGCGCTGGGCGGTGAACAACCTGCCAAGGAAGCGGGTAAAATGCGGTCAGAAGGTAAAAGCTATATCGTTAAAGATGGCGATGTGATGCACTTTTTGTTCAACACCTAAGCGGCTGTTTTTAAACCTACATCCGGGCGCAGGCGTTGTGTGGCTTGCGTGCGGATGGTCGAAGTTTTTGCAGGGCTACAGAAGGGAAATCCTCGGCCTTTGCATCGGGTCTTGCGTTTGCGCTAACGCGGCTGGTATTTCTTTGTGCTTAGATCGCATGAGGGAAGCGCATGACCAAAATTATTATCGACACAGATCCCGGCATTGATGACGCAATGGCGATTTTCTATGCGATCGCGGCCCCGGATATAGAATTGCTGGGCCTGACCACCATTTTTGGCAATGTACACACGTCTACAGCAACGCGAAATGCACTGCGCCTGCTAGAGATGGCTGGGCTGGATATTCCGGTTGCCGAGGGCGCGCGCACGCCTTTGACGTTACCGCCCTTTACCCCGTCAGCGGAGGTGCACGGTGCCGAAGGATTCGGGGATATCCCTGCGCAAACCCCAACGGGGCAGGCCATTGACGAAACCGCCGCTGAATTTCTGTGCCGCATGGCGAGAGAACACCGCGGAGAGCTGGTTGTGTGCCCGATTGGGCCGCTGACGAACATTGCCAAGGCGATAAAGCTTGACCCGGAATTCACCACTAACGTCGCGCGGATTGTGATCATGGGCGGATCTTTACGTGAAGGTGGAAATATTACGCCCTATGCAGAGGCCAATATCTATCATGATCCCCATGCGGCCGATGTGGTATTTGCATCAGATGCGCGGGTTGAGATGGTTGGGCTGGATGTGACCCACCGCATTTTATGCTCGGTCAATGATTTTGCTGTGATCGCCAAGGCGGCGCCAATTCACGGTGGTATGTTGCAACGCATGAGCGCGTTTTATCTGAAATTTTATGAATCAGTTGGCAAGTTTGAGGGCTGCTCGTTGCATGATCCCGCGGCGGTAATCGCCTGCACCCATCCACAATTGTTTCACGAAGAGCTAACACCCCTGCGTGTGGTGTGTGCCGGCAAAGAAATTGGGCAAACCACCGAACGTGACGTGCGCGGACGATCAGACACACATGTCTACACAGGCGTCGATTCCGCATCGGTCAAAGCGTTGTTTCTGGATCGGCTGGCATTGCTAAGCTAGGGACGTGACGCGGCGAGATATCTATTTGTCTGGGGCATGTCATTGGTTGAAGCAAACAGACAGGTCTGCCTGATTCTTTTCAGCCGCCATAAATGTCGTCGCTTGGGTGGTCCATTGGTGTTGCGCTGAATTTTCTAGCACTCCCAATTACACCGCTGAGGGGGGGACAAAAACGTCGAAATGTCGGTACATTTTGGGTGGACTTGGCGGATTGAGAATATCAATTCCGTAGCGGTAAATCGCAGTAAATTGATATAAATATTCAGGTAAACAACGACATAGCCCATCACTAAGGCTTGATGTGGTGTTTGGTGGAGCCTAGGGGGATCGAACCCCTGACCTCCTGCATGCCATGCAGGCGCTCTCCCAGCTGAGCTAAGGCCCCAAACCATATGACGTTTCCGTCACATTTCGCGACTAATTAGGCGCTTGTCGGGGGGGGATCAAGTGGAAAATCCCCCCCGACAGAGATTAGTTGTCGTCGTCTTCTGCGGCGACGTCTGCGATCTCGTCTAGCGACACGTTTTCGTCGTCGTCATCGTCCAGAACGTCATCGTCCAGGTCAATGTCAACGGTGTCGTCTACCAACACTTCTTCCTCGGCATCCGGGTCGGTTGCTTTGGCTTTCATTGTTACGGCGTCTTCAGCATCAGCAGCGATCATGCGGCTTTTGGTGCTGTCCATTGTTACCGCTTCGCCGGTGTATGGGCTGACGATTGGGTCTTTGTTAAGGTCGTAGAAACGTTTACCAGTGGTCGGGCAAATGCGCTTGACGCCCCATTCTGCGTTGGGCATGGGAAATCCCCCTAAATCTGATGAGTCATGTCGACGGTTTGGGCCAACTGCCATAACAGATGCAGCATGTCAAAGGGTATCACGCCACATTGGTTGAGGGAGCGTTCATGAGCCAACACATTCTGGAGGGAAATCCACCGATCACAGTTGTGGTCCGCCGCTCCTCAAGAGCGCGCAAAATAAGCCTGCGCGTGTCTCAACTGGATGGAAAAGTGACCCTGACCATCCCGATGAAAACCAACGAAAAAGAAGCTCTCTCATTTGCGGCAGAAAAAGAAGCTTGGTTGCGGCGTCACCTTGGGGCGCGTCCTGACCAAGTGCAGATCACCCATGGCGCGGTGATTCCTTTTCGTGGGCAGGAGGTGCTGATTGTGCCGGGGGCAGGGCGGGGCGTCACGCTGCACGACGGCGAGCAGGGCGCAGAATTGCATGTTGGCGGTGCCAATGAGCGCGCGGGGGCGCGGGTGCTTGGCTTTATGAAGCAGTCTGCACGTGACACGCTTTGTGCGCGGTCAGATTTCTATGCAGCGCGGTTGGGGCGGGAATATTCGAGACTGACGATTCGTGACACCCGATCACGCTGGGGATCATGCTCGTCGCAAAAGGCATTGATGTATTCGTGGCGTCTGATCATGGCCCCGCCCGAGGTGCTGGATTACGTCGCAGCACACGAGGTGGCCCATTTGGCGCAGATGAATCATTCGGCTGCCTTCTGGGACCAAGTACACCGAATTCATGGCCCCTATGACGCGCCACGCAATTGGTTACGCCAAAATGGCGGCCATCTGCACCGGTTCCGTTTTGGCGATTGACCTTGTCGTCATTTGTGATCACATTTGAAGGATGTTGATCCCTGCACGTATTCAAGAGCACACCACCTCGGCCCATGACAGGGTTTATCGCAGTCTTCGAACAAGCATCATGCATGGCAAGTTACCTCCGGGGCAGGCGTTGACGTTGCGGGGCATTGGCAAGGAATTTGGCGTGTCGATGACCCCTGCGCGCGAGGCTGTGCGCCGTTTGGCAGCAGAGGGCGCATTGACGCTATCCTCTTCTGGGCGGGTGTCGACCCCAGCATTGACAAGTGAACGTCTGGAAGAACTGGCAGCTTTGCGTGCCTTGCTAGAGGTTGAACTGGCAAGCCGCGCCTTACCGCGTGCCCACATCGCGTTGATTGACCGGTTGCAAAGCATCAATAACACGGTGTCGGTAGCTGTCTCAAACAGGGATGCGGTCGGATATATTCGCGCCAATCTGGAATTTCACCGGACATTATATTTGCGCGCACAGGCCCCAGCGATGTTGGCGATGGCAGAAACGGTTTGGCTGCAACTCGGCCCAACGATGCGCGCGCTATATGGCCGCCTACGCAAAACGGAGCCACCACATAATCACCGACTGATTCTTGCAGCTCTTAAGGCAGGGGATGAACCGGGATTGCGCCTTGCGGTGCGCTCAGACGTGACGCAGGGGCTGCGATTGTTGGCCAGTTGATTGCTCGGCGTGGCAAATCACTAAATCTAAAACACTCAATTCAAAACGCCGAAAACACCCCTATTTCGCGATATCCGTTGAGCCCTTTGCGCGCGGCTTTTTTGCGCGGGCGGGCCACACAAACCCAGCAAGCAGGGCCGCAACAAGACCAACGCCGCCTAGCAACATCATGGAATAGGCCGGGCCAAAGCGTGCGCCGCTCCAACCTGCCACTGGGTAGGCAAACAACCAACAAGCATGACTGAGTGCGAATTGCGCCGTAAACAGCGCTGTGAGGTCTAAATCGGACGCTGAGCGCCGAATGAGGCGACCACTGGGTGTCTGGATCGTCGCCAGCAGGGCGCCGCTCAGGCCCCACAGCACAAGAAAGCCAATCCAAGGCAATGGGCCAGCAACCAATGTCCAGATGCCATGCGTCGCTGTCAGGATAGATAGGGCGATGGCCGCACCGATCATAATGCCACGATCCGCCATGGTTTCAAGCACGCGCGGCAGGGTCAACGCCGCCGCCATAGAACCCGCCCCAAAACAGGCCATCGCCAGCGCTAGAGCTGCCTCGTTCAGGCCGTATGTCGTGCGTACCATGATGATTGTATTCACCAGAACAAAGGCGCTGGTCGCAGCGACAGCTACATACAGCATCAGCAAGCCACGTAATCTCGGCGTCGCAAGATAAAGCCGTGTGCCATGGGTGACTCGTTGCAAAAACGGGCGGTCCGAGATGGTGGTGCGATGCGGAAATAGCGCGCGCGCAACCAAAACAGACGACAGTAGAAACCCCAGAACCGTGCCCAAAAACAGCCAATTATAGCTGATCACCAACAGCAGCAGCCCGGCAAGCGTGGGCGACAGCAGATTTTCAAGATCATAGGCAAGACGAGACAGCGACAACGCGCGGGTGTAATCGCGCTCTTTGGGTAAAATATCGGGGAGCACGGCCTGAAATGTCGGGGTAAAGGTGGCTGAGGCCGATTGCAGAATGAATATCAGCACATAGATTTGCCAGATAGCATCAACAAAGGGCAAGCAAAGCGCAATTGAGGCGCGGATCAAATCCATGGCGATCAGCACGGGCTTACGCGGGAGCCGCTCTACGATGGCACCGGCAATGGGGGACAGGCCGACATAGGCCAGCATTTTGATCGCATAGGCCGTGCCCAATACCGCGCCCGCATTCGCCCCGGCCAGATCATAGGCCAGCAGCCCAAGGGCAACCGTCAACAGCCCCGTACCTAATAGGGCAATGACCTGCGCAGAAAATAGATGTGCGTAATCGCGGTTTTGAAAAAGAGACATCATGCAATCACGCTAATCCGTTACACCTGTGGGTGATATCGAAATATGCAGTGTGATTGCACTTTGACGGTTATCAGGCAGCAAGCCCCTTTGATCCCATGTCCAGATATTTCTGGCGGCGGGCCTTGATCAGTTCTTGGCCCTTTAGACCGTCCAATTCGCCGAGCATTTCTGTAATGGCTTTGCCAACAGCAGAGATCGCGGCCTTGGGGTCACGGTGCGCGCCACCTGAGGGTTCTGGGATAGACCGGTCTGCGACACCCAATTTCATCAAATCATTGGTGGTGAGGCGCAGAGCCTCAGCCGCTTCGCGCATTTTTTCGGCGTCCTTCCACAGAATGGAGGCGCAGCCTTCGGGTGTGATCACAGAATAGACCGAATGTTCCAGCATCGCGACCTTGTTTGCAGAGGCAAAGGCAACGGCCCCGCCAGAGCCACCCTCGCCGATGATCACAGAGATCAAAGGCACGCCGATTTGTAAGCATTTCTCGGTAGAGCGCGCGATGGCCTCAGATTGGCCGCGCTCCTCGGCACCCTTACCGGGATATGCGCCGGGGGTGTCGACCAATGTGATCACAGGCAGATTAAACTTGTCGGCCATTTCCATCAGGCGAATGGCTTTGCGATAGCCTTCGGGGCGGGCCATGCCAAAGTTACGTTCGATACGGGATTTTGTGTCGTTGCCTTTTTCATGACCGATGATCATGACAGGACGTCCGTCAAACCGCGCAAGACCACCCATCACGGCATGATCGTCAGCAAAGTTGCGATCGCCTGCAAGGGGTGTGAATTCGGTGAACAATTCTTCGATGTAATCTTTGCAATGCGGGCGATCTGGATGCCGGGCAACCTGACATTTGCGCCAAGGAGTGAGATCTTTGTAGAGATCAATCAACATCTCGGAGGCCTTGCGGTCAAGCGCTGCCGCCTCATCGGCGACATCCATTTCCTCGTTATGGCGCGCCATCGCGCGAAGTTCTTCTGCTTTGCCTTCGATTTCGGCCAGCGGTTTTTCAAACTCGAGGTAGTTGGTCATAGCATTTCTCCGGCTAACCTGCGTTCGGATATATGACCCTGAGACGCAGCAAATGCAACAGATTGCAACACAATCGGGCAGCAGAAAAACACCGACGCAGAGGGTGCCTGAACGCTCAGGCCCCAAAAACAACCGGATATAGCGAGGCGACCAGCAAAATTGCCATCGTCCAATTGAATATTTTCAGGCTGGAGGGGCTGCGCAAAATCCGGCGCAATTGTTGGCCAAGAAGCGCCCAGAGGCTGACGCAGGGCAGGTTCACAAGTCCAAAAACAGCGGCAACGATCAGGATGGCAAAGGTGGTTCGATCAGGGGCGTATAGGGTGATGGCCGTCAGTGCCATGGTCCATGCTTTGGGATTCACCCATTGAAACAGCGCTGCCTGTATGAATGTCATCGGGCGGGCGGAGTCTGTGGTTGCCCCAGTGGGTGCGCCTGCGTTGGCGATTTTCCATGCCAGCCATAGCAGATACAGGACGCTGAATATTTTCAGGCCGGTATGCAGGGAGGGGATTGCCTCAAATACTTGCATCAGGCCGAGACCAACCAAGGTGAGCATCACGGTGAATCCGATCCCGATACCCAACATATGCGGCAGGGTGCGCATGAAACCAAAATTCGCACCAGAGGCCAAAAGCATCATGTTGTTCGGTCCGGGTGTTACCGAGGATACAAAGGCAAAAGCCAAGAGGGCGGTCAGAATTTCATATGTCATGGGGCCTGATATCAGATGTTGTGGAGTAAAGTAATTGTGCGCCTTTGGCGCGCTGGATGTCTCGTCGCGCCCCTTTGGGGCGACTTCTCGGTTGGTGCTGGCGGATGGGGCCGGTCACAACTGGATGGGTTATTTTGTTGCGGTTTGGGCGATGTCCGCGAATTTCTGATCAAGCTCTGTTGCGATGAGGCGCAGGGTGTCACCGGCCTCGGGCATGTAGGGGGTGAAGACGAAGCTAGGTGTTTTATAGGAAAGCGTTGCAGTGCCTGAAGGGTTTTGAGTGACATAGAAACGGATCGGGGCCTCGATCATGGCGGCGGTTGATGTGGCCAATGTGCGCACAGCAAAGTCATTGTTGAACACGCCGATGACGCGGTTGCCGGGGATGATGATGCCGCGATTTTTGGCAGCCTTGGTCGGGCCTGCCTGTGTGACGACGCCCATGCCATGGAATTTGACCGCTGATTTGAGATCTTGGATCAGTTGTTCATAGGGTTTGTCGGTGGGTAAAACATGCCACCCTTGGCGGGGAGATAGGGGCTCGGCATGGGTCAGTGATGCGATTACCAAGGCGAATATGGCGGAGATGAATATGCGCATGATGCCTCCTGTCCGGCAAGGGAGCCCAAGGGTGGAACGCGAAAAGCATAGGTTTCGCGGCGAAACCTCAGCAGATGGGTTTGTTGCGTTGGGTCAATCCCATCCTTGGTTTAGCTATAGGATGAGGCGCGTTGAATGCCAGTCACGTCTGCGTTAGCTGCGCCATTGCATGGGTGAATGCCAGCTCGGGTGCGGTGAGGACCGGCGTGCCAAGATCCTGTAGTAGAGGGGCAGCCGGGGCCATGACATCCTGCGCGAGGACCACGCATCCAAAGGTGGTTTGCTCACAGGCATGACGCACGGCGCCAGCTACGCAGGCTGTAAATGCCTCATATTCGTGTGCTTCAAAAAGCGGCCAAAACTCGCCAATAAAAAGCGGATGCACAGGGGTTTTCAGATCCCGCGCTTGTAGGGCTGTATCTAGCAGTGCCAAAGAGGGCGTTTCGGTGCTTTTGAGGGCATAGACCAGCAGGATGGGGCCGCCGATGCGGGCTGCTTCGGCCATCATAGGGGCATCAAGGCGAATCGCACCGAGCGATGCTGCTGCCTCGCCAAGGGTGGGGCAGGTGCAGATGACCGGGCCGGGTGCTGCATGGATCAGTGCCGCCATATCATCAATAAGGGCCTGCCGGATACCGTGTTTGCGCGCGGATTTGAGCCAGTCCGGGCGAAGGTGTTGAGTGATTTCCATGCCAGGGGCAAGGCGATCGCCTAGAGCCTGATAGGTGGGGCGCTGGGCGTCGGAGGTATGCAGAAAGGTGAGTGTCATCGGGCGTGTCCTGTTGCGTGCCCTGTGGTGGCATGCCTGTTGTGACAGCGCAAGTCTGTGCAATTTTAATCAATTTGCGCCCAACAAAATGTCAGGCGCAAATCGGTGCAGTTGGATTAGCCGTTGATCATTTCAGATTGACGGACAATCACTTCGGCTTGTTTGATTGATGCGATGTCAACAAGACGCCCTTTGTAGACGGTTGCACCTTCGCCATTTGCTTTGGCCTGGGCCATGGCCTCTAGGATTTCGCGAGCCTCGGTGACTTGGGCCTCGGAGGGGGTGAATACCTCGTTTGCGATGGCGATTTGTTTGGGGTGGATTGCCCATTTCCCAACCATGCCAAGTGTCGCTGAACGGCGGGCTTGTGCGCGGAAGCCTTCGTCATCGGAGAAATCACCAAAGGGGCCGTCGACCGGTAAAACGCCGTGGGTACGACAGGCAGCAACGATTTTCACCTGTGCCCAATGCCACGGGTCTGACCAATGTTTTTGACCTTCGTGCATCATGTAATAGTTTTCTTGGGTGCCGCCGATCCCGGTTGTTTGCATGCCCATGGAGGCCGCGAAATCAGCCGCCCCCAGACTCATTGCTTGGAGGCGGGGGGAGGAGGCTGCGATTTCTTCTGCGTGGGCGATACCCGCAGCAGATTCGATGATCAGCTCAAATGAAATGGGTTTTTTGCGGCCAGTTGCTGCCTCAATCGCGGTGACAAGCGCATCGACGGCATAGACGTCGGCAGCGCATCCGACCTTGGGGATCATGATCTGGTCGAGGCGTTCGCCGCATTGTTCCATCAGGTCAACAACGTCGCGATACCAATAGGGCGTGTCCAATCCGTTGATCCGAACGGACATGTATTTATCGCCCCAATCCACATCGTTGATGGCGGTGATTATATTGGCGCGCGCCTGATCTTTGTCCGAAGGGGCCACGGAATCCTCGAGGTCAAGATTGATGACATCGGCGGCAGATGCAGCCATTTTCTCAAAGATCGCGGGGCGTGATCCTGGGCCGAACAACTGGCAGCGATTGGGGCGTGCTGGGGCCGCTGGTTGGATGCGAAAGCTCATGTTGGTCGTGCCTTTCGGGTAAGGAAATTACGTGTGAATTACGGATGGAGTTATTAAATTACGCAGCGCGATGCAATAATATTTTGCTGATGCGGCATTGGTGCTGCGATGCGGCGTACCGATTCTGTCATGGGGCCTCTTACTATTAGGAGGATGCAGCGCAGGAATAGGGTTGTTTCGAAGAATATTCGAATATATTTGCAAAATGCAGTGAAATTCTCCCTGTAGGCGTAAGTTCGGGCGGTTTTTGAGAAAAAATTGCACGTAAAAACAAAGAAACTGCGCGAAAGACATTTAATGCAAAGGGCATGCGCCATGATCGAGACTCCGTATCTGCTGTTTTTGGGCGACGCGCCTGATCAATTGGCTGCTAAAGTGGCAATTGGCATTAAGGACTGGCGTCCTGAAAACGCCGTAGGTCAACTTCGCCTTGAGGGCTGTGGTGCCGATTTGGGTTTGGAAGACATGACCCTTGCGCATGCGAAAGCCAAGGGCGCGAAAACACTGGTTATTGGTGTTGCGAACCGGGGCGGCGTGATTTCGTCAGCGTGGAAAGAAGTGCTGATCAAGGCGTTGGAAATGGGCTATGATCTGGCGTCCGGTTTGCACAACTTGTTGCGCGACGAAGGTGATCTGGTCGCAGCCGCGCAAACCCATGGCGGCACGCTGCATGACGTGCGTGTGCCGACTGTGGGTTACCCGATTGCGAATGGTGTCCCGCGTAAAGGCAAGCGTTGCCTAGCCGTTGGTACGGATTGTTCAGTTGGCAAGATGTACACAGCTTTGGCGATGGATGCTGAAATGCAGAAACGCGGTATGAAATCCACGTTCCGCGCGACAGGTCAGACAGGTATTTTGATTACCGGACATGGCGTGCCATTGGATGCGGTTATTGCTGATTTCATGGCTGGATCAATTGAGTATCTGACACCTGACAATGACGATGACCATTGGGATATGATCGAGGGGCAGGGCAGCCTGTTTCATGTGTCTTATTCGGGGGTTACCATGGCCTTGGTACATGGCGGACAGCCCGACGCGCTGATCCTATGCCATGAACCAACACGTGAGCATATGCGCGGTTTGCCGGGCTATAGCCTGCCATCGCTGGAAACATTGCGCGACACGGCGTTGCCTTTGGCGCAGGTCAGCAACCCAGATTGCAAAGTGGTCGGCATTTCGGTCAACACCCAGCATCTGAACGACGCAGATGCATTGGCCTATTTGGCCGAAGTTGAAGCGCGTATGGGACTGCCTGCGGTCGACCCGTTCCGTCATGGCTCTGGTCGTCTGGTGGACGCGCTCGCCGCGATCTGATCTAACGAGTTTTGGCGGTGTCGTATGGTGCCGCCAAAACCGATTTTACTGATACCAATTTTGCCAGATTTAAGGAGCGGACCATGCAGGTAACCGTAACGCGGGACGTTTTCAAACTGGCTCAGGTTTTCACCATTTCTCGCGGCTCCCGTACCGAAGCTAAGGTATTGACCGTTAAGGTGGAAAAAGACGGCATAGCGGGCTGGGGGGAATGTGTACCCTATGCGCGGTATGACGAGACCTTGGATAGCGTCACGGCTGAGATCGAAGGGTTACCAGCAGAGTTTGACCGTGCCGCGTTGCAGGATTTATTGCCAGCGGGTGCGGCACGCAATGCAGTGGATTGCGCGTTGTGGGATCTGGAAGCAAAGCAGGCAGGGAAACGGGTGTGGGATCTGGCCGGATTGCCCGAACCAAAGCCCGAAATTACTGCCTATACGCTGTCGTTGGATGCTCCCGAAAAAATGCAAGCGCAGGCGGCGGAGAATGCGTTTCGCCCTTTGCTGAAAATTAAATTGGGCACGCCGGATGACATGGTGCGCCTAGAGGCGGTGCGAGCAGGGGCACCTGATGCGCGGATCATTGTGGACGCCAATGAGGGCTGGTCTGCTGAGGTATATTCGGCCCTTGCGCCGCATTTGGTGCGGCTGGGTGTAGAGCTGGTTGAACAGCCGCTTCCGGCGGGCGAAGATGCAGCCCTGATTGGGATGGATCGCCCGGTTCCTGTGTGTGCGGATGAAAGCTGTCATGACAGGGCGTCATTGGAAAATCTGCAAGGAAAATATGACGTTATCAACATCAAACTAGATAAAACCGGCGGGCTTACCGAGGCGCTGAAACTACGCGAGGCAGCGCTTGCTGCGGGGTTTGATGTGATGGTCGGATGCATGGTCGGATCGAGCTTGGCGATGGCGCCGGCGGTGTTGGTGGCGCAGGGGATGTTGGTGACGGACCTTGACGGGCCGCTCTTGTTGGCCGAAGACCGCGCGGAGCCTTTGAAATTTGATGATACCGGGGTGCACCCGCCAGTGGCGGCACTTTGGGGCTAAGGAGAGAGAAATGAGTCGTACCGTATACGTGAATGGCGAATACCTGCCGGAAACCGAAGCAAAAATCTCGATCTTTGATCGCGGATTTCTGATGGCGGATGCTGTCTATGAGGTGACCTCGGTTCTGGACGGCAAGCTGATTGATTTTGATGGCCATGCGGTGCGCCTGAAACGCTCGCTTGATGAGCTGGAGATGCAGGAGCCTTGCACCAAAGAGGAACTGCTGGAAATTCACCGCGAATTGGTGCGCCTGAACGACATCAACGAAGGGCTGATCTATTTGCAGGTCACACGCGGCAGCGATGGCGACCGTGATTTCGTGTACCCCGATCCGGCGACAACCAAACCGACATTGGTTTTGTTTACCCAAAACAAGCCGGGCCTTGCAGACAGTCCTGCGGCCAAAAAGGGTAACAAAATCATTTCCATAGCAGATGTGCGCTGGGGCCGCCGCGACATCAAGACGGTGCAATTGCTGTATCCGTCTATGGGCAAAATGATGGCCAAGGCCGCCGGAGCGGATGATGCGTGGATGATCGAGGATGGCTATGTCACCGAGGGCACATCCAACAACGCCTATTACGTGAAAAACGGCAAAATCATCACCCGCCCACTGTCAAATGACATCCTGCACGGCATCACCCGCAAGGCAGTTTTGCGTCTGGCCAAAGAGGCACAGATGGAGATCGAAGAGCGGCTGTTCACCATTGAAGAAGCCATGGAAGCGGACGAGGCATTCACCACATCGGCAAGCGCATTTGTGATGCCCGTGGTGGAAATTGATGGCGCGACCATTGGCGACGGCACACCCGGCCCAATCGCCAAGCGTTTGCGCGAAATCTATCTGGACGAGTCGCGCAAAGCCGCGATTTAACGCCATTACCAAAGATTTAACGGCGAAGGCGGGGATTTCCCCGCCTTTTGCATGTGTGCCAGCGGGCGGTGCATTAACCCGCTGTTTCGCGGTGATTCCCGTGATTTTGGAACGTACAAAACCGGTTTCACGCAACAGTGCCCCGCATGATCTGGGGGTGTTGCGCGCCTCAAGCCACAAGGTGCGCTGCGTTCAT
Source organism: uncultured Cognatishimia sp. (assembly GCA_964021645.1). GTDB lineage: Bacteria > Pseudomonadota > Alphaproteobacteria > Rhodobacterales > Rhodobacteraceae > CANLDA01. The sequence goes on from CAXIAD010000011.1 coordinate 35,312, forward strand.
AAATGTCGAAAGTGACGAAAGTGCAATTTCGCGCGCTGAAATGTACGTTTCAGGGAAATTGCCCCATCAGGTTGGTTAATGGCGGCGCAGAAATCGCCGAAAAACGGGTAAATATCTGTGTAAAATTGTAACGACCACCGATTTGAAATTCGACAAAATGGGTGGCCGTTTGCAACCGGATTCAGGCTTTATCGCCGACGTTCTCTTTGAAGGCGGTTTCAAAGGCGGCTTGTTTATCGGGGGTGGCGTCGGTCTGGTGGTTGGTTTTCCACTCGTCCATGCTCATGCCATAAAACAGCTCTCGGGCGGCGGTTTTATCCATGTCGATGCCCCGCTCATTGGCGGCCTCTTGATACCAGCGGCTAAGGCAATTGCGGCAAAACCCTGTGAGGTTCATCATGTCGATGTTTTGCACATCGGTGCGTTTGACCATCAGGTGATCACGCATGGCGCGAAAGGCGGCTGCTTCGAGTTCGAGGCGGGTTTGGTCGTCCATTGGAGGCTCTCCTGCGGAATGAATTCAGATCACACGTTTGGCGTATGTTTGTGTGTTGATGTCACGGGGGTCAACACTGAGTGCGCCAACATCGGGGAAATGCTGATCCAGCACGGCGAGCATGCGCGTGGCAAGATCGGCACGGGCAGCATCGGTGCGGCCAGACAAAAGGTAGATGGTCAGGTGGGCAAATGTTTGTGGGTTGGTGCCCATCAGGACGTTGTGGCAGGGGGTGGTGCGGACCTTGATCGCGGCCTTGTTGGTGAAAAGATCGCCCTCGTGGGCGGCATCAAACAGGGCGCGGGCTGCTGCGTGCAGGTCGTGGCTGTCAGCCAGTTCGGCGGAATGTTCTAGGACGAGATGGGGCATGGGTGATCCTTGGTAATCCGCTGGGGGAGGCACGGGTTTGGGCGCGGGTGGTGGCGTTGTTGGGCCCTTGTGCGATTTTGCGGGCTTGGGAACAATGCAAAACGGCCAAGGTGCGTTAGAACCCGGTGGTTGCCAAAGTATCAAGCAGGGCGGGGGCGAGGCGATTGGCCCAATGGGTTTGGCCAGCCTCATCCGAGATGAGGTCTTGGCGCAGCTCTATCAAGGCATTCAGGCGATTTGGGCGCAGGGCGTGGTGATCCATGGCGTCGCCGGGCAGGTGGCCAGTGTAGGGTTCATTGTCGCCAATGGTCAGGTCGGTTTCGGTCTCAAGGCGCTGAATAAGCGGGATGCCAAAGCTGCGCGGATCATGGTCTGCGTGCAGAATGCCGATCTGCCACGGGCGCGGCGCGCGGCCATTCAGTTTGGGGGCAAAGCTGTGCATGGCGATGACGATGACGTCGTCCCGGCGCGCGGCAAGCTGTTCTAGGGCATCGTGATAGGGACGGTGGTAGGTTATGCGGCGGCGCTCTTCTTCGGCGTGGTCAATGTGGCGGTTGGCGGGAATAATAGTGCCGTCATACAGCCGCATGATCAGGGTCGGGTCTTCCTCTCCGCGGTTGGGATCAATCACGAGGCGGGAAAAGTTGGAGCAAATCACCGGCGCGTTTAGGAGCGCGCCAAGTTTGAGGGAAACGCCTTTGGCCCCGATATCATAGGCGATATGGCGTTGCATGTCGGATGGGGAGAGTCCTAGGTCGCCTCCGCTGATTTCCGAGGGGATATGGTTTGTGGCATGGTCACAGGTGATCAACCACCGCGACGGGCGATCTGCGCCAATGATGTGAAAAGGGTGGTATGTCATCGGTGTCATATGCCTGTTACGTCCTGTGTGTCAGTCATAATCGAGACGCGGGGGAAAGGGAATTGCGCAAATCGAAGTGATCCCCTAGTTAGCGTTAACAATGGGGCGCAGCGGTGCCCATACCCTCGCGAGATGCCGAAAGAGAAGGAAAAGCCATATGAGACGCCTGAGAAATGTAAAGATCGTTGCCACCCTTGGGCCTGTGTCCGAGACATATGATGCGATCCGGGCGTTGCACGAGGCAGGGGCGGATGTGTTTCGGTTGAACATGAGCCACGGCAGCCAAGACGAGATCCGCGAAAAGCACCGTATTATCCGGCAGGTGGAAAAGGATCTGGACAGCCCGATCGCCATTTTGGCGGATTTGCAGGGGCCAAAGTTGCGGGTTGGGGTATTTGCCAATGAGGCCGAGGAATTGGTCGAGGGGGCGGCTTTTCGGTTGGATCTGGATCAGGCACCGGGGGATGTGAACCGGGTATGCCTGCCGCATGTCGAGATTTTTGCAGCGCTTAAGGCGGGGTCGAACCTGCTGGTGAATGATGGGAAGATCCGCCTGAAGGTGGTGGAATGCGGGGCCGATTTCGCCAATTGTGTGGTGGTGATCGGGGGCGTTATTTCAAACCGTAAGGGGGTGAATGTGCCCGACGTTGTGCTGCCTTTGGCGGCATTATCGGACAAGGATCGCGATGATCTGGAGTTTGTCTGCGGCTTGGGGGTTGATTGGTTGGCGCTGTCGTTTGTGCAGCGCCCTGAGGATGTACAGGAAGCGCGTGCCCTTGTGCAGGGGCGGGCGGCGGTATTGTCCAAGATCGAAAAGCCAAGTGCGGTGACGGGGATTGACGCGATTCTTGAGGCATCAGACGGAATCATGGTCGCGCGGGGCGATTTGGGTGTTGAGCTGCCGGTGCAGAATGTGCCGCCGATCCAAAAGCGGCTGGTGCGTAAGTGTCGCAAGGCGGGCAAGCCGGTGATTGTGGCCACGCAGATGTTGGAAAGCATGATCGAAAGCCCGATCCCGACACGCGCCGAGGTCAGCGATGTTGCGACTGCCATATATGAAGGGGCGGATGCCATTATGTTATCCGCTGAATCTGCCGCCGGGAGCTATCCCATAGAGGCGGTAACAACGATGGATAATGTGGCGATCGAGGTCGAGAATGACCCGACCTATACGCAGATCATCGAATCATCGCGCAATGCCGAACGCGCCAGTGTGGCGGATGCGATTGTGGCCGCGGCGCGTGAAATCGCCGAAACCACGCCGATCAAGGCGATCTGCTGTTTCACGGAATCAGGCACGACGGCCCTATTGGTGGCGCGGGAACGTCCGCGCGTGCCAATCATTGCCTTGACCAGCCTAAGAGGCACGGCGCGGCGGCTTTCGCTGAGTTGGGGTACAAATTGCGTGGTGGTGACGGAATTGAACCAATTCAAGATGGCCGTCGTGGGGGCTGCACGCGCGGCGCGCATGTTGGGATATGCAGGGCCAGAGGATCAAATCGTGGTGACTGCGGGCCTGCCGTTTAACGTGCCGGGGACGACAAATATCTTGCGTGTTGCCCCTTGCGATGAGCGTTTGATTTTTAACAGCGATCCAGAGTAACCTGTCTGTCAAAACGCGGCTTTGTTTCCAAAAAGGAAACAAAGCCGCGTCTCAGGTAGTGGAGTGGTTACAGGAATGGACACGGATTTCGCGCTTACCATTGGATTGGTTGTAGCGGTGTTTTCAATTCCGGCGATGTTGTCGGCTTATTCAGAAAATCGTGCGCCGCGTTTGTCGATGTTGGCGTTTTTGGCAGCGGCGGGAACGGTCGCTTGGGCCGTGGCAAGTCATCCGGGCGGATATGAGGTTTCGGATGTGCCAAATGTGGTTGTGAAAGTGATCGCACAATTGATTAAATAAACACTTGTTCAACGCAATGGGGCGTCGTATACGGCGGCTCTTACTGCGCGTCCGGCTGAGTGGCATGCCGAGTCGCGTTTCTACCGACGACCAAATAAGGAGACGGAAATGCCTAAGATGAAGACCAAGTCAGGCGCTAAAAAGCGCTTTTCGATGACGGCAAGCGGGAAGGTCAAATGTGGCCAGGCCGGTAAACGTCACGGTATGATCAAACGGAGCACTAAGTTCATCCGTAACGCACGTGGAACGACACTATTGTCGGCACCAGATGCGAAGATCGTTAAACAATATATGCCGTACGCACGCTGAGGAGCCTGAAATATGTCCCGTGTTAAAGGTGGTACAGTAACCCACGCCCGTCACAAGAAAATTATCAAAGCTGCAAAAGGCTATTATGGCCGTCGGAAAAATACTTTCCGGGTTGCCTCGCAAGCGGTGGATAAAGCAAATCAATACGCGACCCGCGACCGTAAGAATCGTAAGCGCAATTTCCGCGCGCTTTGGATTCAGCGGATCAATGCTGCTGTGCGCATGCATGATGAAGCGCTGACATACAGCCGTTTCATCAATGGCCTGACGTTGGCAGGTATTGAAGTGGATCGTAAAGTGCTGGCCGATCTGGCCATTCACGAGCCTGACGCCTTCACAGCGATTGTGGAACAAGCACAGGCCGCACTAGCAGCCTAAGGGTTTCGCTAGAGTAGAGATTAAGACGCCGCGCATCGTTGGATGGGCGGCGTTTTTCGTTTTGGGCTGTGGTGTTGCGGGTGTGATCCAATGGAGAGCGCTGGCGCGCTCGCTTGATTTGCTTGGGCTGTCGCCTTGCGGCTTACGCCCAAGCGCTGGTGGTATACGGCGGTTGTTGGGGGTGTTGCGGGGGATGTGGGTGCAATTGCGCTAGCATCTTGCGCCCTGCGCCGGATGTTGTATCAGGGGGCAACGGATTTGGAGGCCTCGATGGACGATCTCAGAGACAAGTATATCAGTCTGATTGCAGACGCGGGTGATGAGGCGGCTCTTGAGGGGCTGCGGGTGACTGCGGTTGGCAAAAAGGGCGAGATCAGCCTGAAGATGCGCGAATTGGGCAAGATGAGCCCTGAGGAGCGTCAGGTGGCGGGGCCGGCGTTGAACGCGCTGAAGGATGAGATCAACTCTGCCTTGGCGGGGAAGAAAGCGGCCTTGGCGGATGCGGCGTTGGATGAGCGGTTGCGCACGGAGTGGTTGGATGTGACCTTGCCCGGGCGGGGGCGTCGTGTGGGCACGATTCATCCGATCAGTCAGGTGAATGAAGAGGTTGCTGCGATTTTCGCCGATATGGGGTTTGCCGTCGCTGAAGGGCCGCAGATTGAAACGGATTGGTTCAATTTTGATGCGCTGAACATTCCCGGCCATCACCCTGCGCGCGCCGAGATGGATACGTTTTATACGCACCGTGCCGAGGGGGACGAGCGCCCGCCGCATGTCTTGCGTACGCATACCAGCCCGGTGCAGATTAGGTCCTTGCAAGAGCAAGGCGCGCCGATACGGATCATTTGCCCCGGTCGCGTGTACCGTGCGGATTATGACCAGACGCATACGCCGATGTTCCATCAGGTAGAGGGGCTGGCGATTGATAAAGATCTGTCGATGGCAAACCTGAAATGGACGTTGGAAGAGTTTTTCAGCGCCTTTTTCGAGGTTGAGGGGATCAAGACGCGGTTCCGCGCCTCGCATTTCCCGTTCACGGAGCCCTCTGCCGAAGTGGATATCCAATGTAGTTGGGTTGATGGGCAGTTGCGTATTGGTGAGGGCGACGGCTGGATGGAAGTGCTGGGGTCCGGCATGGTGCATCCTAAGGTGTTGCAGGCGGCGGGTGTTGATCCGGCGGAATGGCAGGGGTTTGCCTTTGGCATGGGGATCGACCGGATTGCGATGCTGAAATATGGCATCCCGGATTTGCGGGCATTCTTTGACAGTGATTTGCGGTGGTTGCGCCATTACGGGTTTGCGAGCTTGGATCAGCCGACGCTGCATGGTGGTTTGTCGCGTTAATGCATCTTTTTGCGGTGTGGCTGGCGGGTTACTATGATTGGTGGTTTGCCAAGACCAAACTCGCGCCAAGACGATGGATTGCGGCGATAGTGGCAATCCAATTTATCATTCTGTTTGCATCGGTACAGCATCAGAATTTTCTTTGGGTGTATGTTGTTTTTTGCGTGGCGGCTGCACCAGCATTTTTTGCTGCATCTAAAGCTGCGAGTATTACTGCGCGGGAAAAGGAAATGCAGGTCAGTCAGTTGGCTAAAACACAGCGCTTACTGAAGTCTCGAAAATTTAAGTAATCTAGACTAGGGCGGGCGCTGGCCGGCTGGTGCGCTGGTCGATTCTTGCGCGGATGTCGTATTCGGGCGGGTTTTATGGGGCTTGCCTGTGCCAGTTTTGGTGCAGACGTAATGCGGGCATCAAGGGGACGCCAATGCGGGTTTTGATTGTTGAGGGAAATACGCCGGACTTGGTTGCGGCGGGCAGGGATGCGGCGGCGGCTTTTCGGCGGTGTCTGGATGTTGTGGCCCCGCAAGTTGAGCTGCGCTGTGTGGCACCCTATGCGGCGGCGCTGAGTGAAGATGATTTCGCAGATATTGACGGCGTGATTTTCACAGGCTCCGGCGTGGCATGGAATACAGCTGCGGTTGAGGCGGCGCCGCAGCGCGCGGCCATGGAGACGGTGTTTAAGACCGGATTGCCAGTATGGGGATCGTGCAACGGGATGCAATTGGCCGCCGTGGTTTTGGGGGGCGCAGTCGGGGCATCCCCGGTGGGGTTTGAGGTCGGGCTGGCGCGCGATATTCAGGTCACAGATGCAGGGGCGACGCATGCAATGTTGGCGGGGCGTCAAAACGGTTTTGCCGTGCCCTGTGTGCACCGCGATGAGGTGCAGCGCCTGCCAGAAGGCGCGGTTTTGCTGGCCGGAAATGACCATTCACCCGTGCAGGCCATGGCCTATGAGCAGAATGGCGTGACGTTTTGGGGCGCGCAATATCATCCTGAATTATCGCCTGCAGATGTCGCAGGCTTTGTGATTGGCGATGGCCTGTGGCAGTCGCAGCGTGCACAGGCGGAGGATTTGCGTTTGGCCGAAACCAACGCAGAATCTGCGGCGCGCGTGGGCACCACTGTTGCCGCCTTACAGCCAGAGCGGCGGGCCGGTGAATTGGTGAATTGGATCGCCATGGTTGGTGCGTCAGCTAGGGCTTGACATCAATGCGGCTGGGCCACAGCGTGAGGAATATAATATTACTACGCGTTTCGGTTTTTAGGTGAAGCACAGCTAAAGCTTGGAGCGCGCGCAACAGTCGTATGCGTCGGGCGTTTCGCCATATTGCTGTGTGATAACAAACTAGCGAAACGCTTTAGGAGTATGTGAAATGAGCGGCCAAGCATCGAGCTTTTCTCTGAAGGTAAGACGTGAGGGTGGCGGCACACCAAAGTTGAACCAATGGGGGGCTGATTCCGATTACGGCACCTTGCGGTCAGTTCTGTTGGGACCGATTGACAACTATAAATGGTTACAAACCTCTAGCTTGTCGAAAAAGACGCTGCGCCGTGGCGTAGAGTTTGACCCAAAAGTTGCGCAAAAGCAGCATGCGGAAATGGTGGATGCCTATCGCTCTGCCGGGGTTGAGGTCAGCTATCACAAGCCGGATGAGCATCTGCCCTATCAGGTCTATGCGCGCGACAGTTCGGTGATGACGCCTTATGGTGCGATCATCACGCATATGTCACAGCCATGGCGGCGCGGCGAGAATTTCCGCGCGATCGAAACCTATCATGATCTGGGCATTCCGATTTACGATTATGTGACGGCTGGCCCGTTTGAGGGTGGTGATTTCAACGTGATTGAGCCGGGCTGTTTGCTGCTGGGTTGGGAAGGCCCTGAGGGGCGTTCGTCCGAGGAAGGCGCGCGCCAGATTGCGGGCTGGATGGAGGCCGAGGGTTGGGAAGTGATGATGATCGATATCGATCCTTATTATGTCCATATCGACCTGATGGTGGTGATGCTGGCACCAAAACTGGCGGCTGTGTGCATCGAATGTACAGACCCCAAGGTTGTCGAATGGTTGAGAGCCAAAAAGATCGACATCATCGAAGTGCCCTTTGTTGAGACGATGGCATTGGGGTGCAACGTGGTTGCCTTGGGCGAGGATCGGATATTGTTGCCAGCGGCGTCCAAAACGCTAAAGGCGGCGCTAAAGGCGCGCGGGTTTACGATTTTTGACCCCGAGCTGGATATGATCACCCAAGGCGGTGGCGGCGTGCATTGCATGTGCCAAAGCCTGATCCGCGATCCGGGTTAAGGGGCGCGCGGTTATTGCTATCAGGTAAACAGAAGAACCGGGGGTGGGATGATCCCCGGTTCAAACCGTATCATACGCTGACTAAATACGGGCCAAAATGCTGGTATTAGGGGTGATTTCGGGGCCATTGGCGGTCAATTTGCGATGTGCCCTTCCCCCTTTTGGACATATCCGGTAAAGCCGAGACTAACCCAATTAGACCTGCGGATGATGATCGATGAAATTCACACTTTCCTGGCTCAAAGATCACCTTGAGACCGATGCCCCTATTGACGATATTCTCTATGCCCTGACCGATTTGGGTCTTGAGGTGGAAGAGGTCACGGACCCGATGGCGCGGCTCAAAGACTTCACCATCGGCAAGGTGTTGCACGCGGAAAAGCACCCCGATGCGGACAAATTGCGTGTGTGCAAGGTGGCCACGGATGAGGGCGAATTGCAGATCATTTGCGGTGCGCCAAATGCGCGTGAAGGCATCACTGTTGTGGTCGCGAAACCGGGCGTTTACGTGCCGGGGATCGACACGACCATTGGCGTTGGCAAAATCCGGGGCATTGAAAGCTTTGGCATGATGGCATCCGAGCGGGAAATGGAGCTGTCAGACGAGCATGATGGTATCATTGAGCTGCCCTCGGGCGAGGTGGGCGACCGTTTTGTCGATTGGTTGGCGGCGAATGACCCGGCCAAAGTGGATGCGGTGATTGATATCGCGATCACGCCAAACCGCCCTGATGCATTGGGTGTGCGCGGGATCGCGTTGGATCTGGCGGCGCGCGGATTGGGCGTGATGAAGCCTGCAAAAACCACTGAGGTTTCTGGCAGTTATGCCAGCCCGATTGGCGTGAGCATTGACGCGGATACGCGCGAAAACGGCTGTCATGTCTTTGCCGGTCGTTTGATTAAGGGTGTGAAAAACGGGCCAAGCCCTGCGTGGTTGCAGGACCGTTTGCGTGCCATTGGGTTGCGGCCTATTTCGACGCTCGTGGATATCACCAATTTCTTTACCTATGACCGTAACCGTCCGCTGCATGTGTTTGATGCTGATAAGGTTCAGGGCGATCTGCGTATTCACCGCACGGTTGGCGGTGAGACGATGGTTGGGTTGGACGACAAGGAATACACATTTGGCGCGGGTCAGGTGGTGATTTCCGATGATCAGGGCATCGAGAGTGTTGCTGGTATCATGGGCGGGCTGGCGACAGGCTGTACCGAGGATACGGTCAATGTATTCGTTGAGGCGGCGTTCTGGGACACGGTGCAAATCGCCACCACGGGGCGTGCGCTGAAAATCAACTCTGATGCGCGCTATCGCAATGAGCGTGGGATTGACCCGGCGTTCAACATGGAAGCGCTGGATCTGGCGACGGCGATGATTATTGAGCTGTGCGGCGGGGAGCCTTCAGACGTTGTTGTTGCGGGCGAAGTGCCTGATGTGAGCCGCGCTTATAAGCTGGATACGGACCGCGTGCAGTCCTTGGTTGGGATGGAAATTCCGGCGGAGCAGCAGCGTAAGACATTGGAAGATTTGGGTTTTGTCATCAAGGGTGACATGGCGCATGTGCCTAGCTGGCGTCCTGATGTATTGGGTGAGGCAGATCTGGTGGAGGAGGTGGCGCGGATTGCGTCGCTGACGAAACTGGTGGGTAAACCGATGGCGCGCACGACGGCTGGTGTGCCCAAGCAAATCCTGACGCCCATGCAAAAGCGCGAGCAAATCGGGCGACGCATGGCGGCGTCTTTGGGATATAACGAATGCGTCACCTATTCCTTTATTGATCAGAAATCGGCAGCGTTGTTTGGCGGGGGCACGGACGCGACCATGTTGCAGAACCCGATTTCCAGCGAGATGAGCCATATGCGCCCGGATTTGCTGCCCGGTTTGTTGCAGGCGGCGGCGCGTAATCAGGCGCGGGGCTTCATGGATTTGGCCTTGTTTGAGGCGGGCCCTGCCTTTCATGGGGGGGAACCCGGTGAGCAGCATCTGGAGATTTCCGGCATTCTGGTAGGTCGGAGCATGGCCAAGGATGTGCATGGTGAAAGCCGTGGTGTAGATGTGTTTGATGCCAAGGCAGATGCCGAGGCGATCCTGAGTGCCATTGGTGCGCCTGCCAAGACGCAGATTTTGCGCGGCGGGGCTGGTTGGTGGCATCCGGGGCGTCATGGGCGTGTGTGTTTGGGGCCAAAGAAAATGCTGTGCATTTACGGCGAGTTACATCCCAAGGTGTTGGAAGCGATGGATGTGAAGGGGCCTGTGGTTGGCTTTAGCATTTATCCCGAAGAGATTCCGATGCGGCGCAATACATCATCGACGCGGCCTGCCTTGGAGCTGCGTGATTTGCAGGCGGTTGAACGCGACTTTGCCTTTGTGGTGGATAGTAGTGTTGAGGCGCTGACATTGACCAATGCGGCGGTGAGTGCGGATAAGAATTTGATCGAAAACGTGCGTGTTTTTGATGAGTTCACCGGTGTTATGGCCGAGTCGCAGATGGGGGTTGGCAAAAAGTCGATTGCTATCACGGTGCGGTTACAGCCTGTCGATAAGACGCTGAAAGAAAAAGATATTGATGCGGTTGCGGCGAAGATCGTTGAGAAGGTGGCCAAGGCGACAGGCGGCAGTTTGCGCGGTTGACGGGTGACTATCGCGGCAATTGAAACTGTGGCGAAATGGGCCGCGGATCTTTGGAGGGTACAATGGGATTGAAGGTCTATTTGTCAGGTGAAATTCACACCGATTGGCGCGAGCAGATTATTGCGGGTGCCAAAGGGCTGAACGTGACGTTTGAGGCTCCGGTGACGGATCATGGGGCAAGTGATGACTGCGGCGTGCGTATCCTTGGGGCGGAGCCGAACAAGTATTGGCACGACCATAAGGGCGCGATGGTGAATGCGATCCGCACCCGTAAAGGAATTGCGGATGCGGATGTGGTTGTTGTGCGGTTTGGCGATAAATACAAACAGTGGAATGCGGCGTTTGATGCGGGCTATGCAGCTGCGCTTGGCAAATCACTGATTGTTCTGCATGGGCCGGACCATCAGCATGCGCTGAAAGAGGTGGATGCGGCGGCTCTGGCTGTGGCGGAAGATCCTACGCAAGTGGTAGAGATACTGCGCTATGTCCTGCAAGGGACGCTGCCTGAGTGATGTAGGCCGGTTATAATATCGGCGACACAAAAGCGGCGGGTCAACCGTCGCGCAAGGTCCGCCGTTGTGTGCCCGCCGGGTTGCGGTTGTTGTAATGCGCTGCACGCGCGGCGGTCTCCGCTGATAGCGCCCATACCCTAACGGAACGCGCCCTTTTTCCGAGCGAAGCGAGGCCCGGCCCAACGGGAGGAGTGCATCTTTGATGCATGATCGACGGACGGGAGCCCTCCTTTGGTGGATGCAATGTGTTGGCAATTGGGGCGTGCGGGTGCAATTTGCTGGTTTTGGTGAGCGCGAGGATCAGCTGAATCGCTGTTGGGGGACATTTAGGCATTTTTTCCCATCAATAAACTCAGCAATTTGTGTATTTTCGCCTATGGTGCTGCGCAGTGCCGCAGACAAAGAATGCTGCGGTGTGCTTGGAGGGAAAAGGAAGTTAGTTATGTTGAAAGAATTCAAAGACTTTATCGCCAAAGGCAATGTCATGGACATGGCCGTCGGGATTATCATTGGTGCGGCGTTCACTGCGATCGTTAAATCCATGGTGGGTGATTTGATCAACCCATTCATCGGATTGTTCATGGGGGGGGTAGATTTCACCAACATGTATGCCGTTCTGTCAGGCGAAGTGGCGGCAGGAGCGAGTCTCGAGGCTGCGCGCGAAGCGGGGGCTGCGGTCTTTGCTTATGGGGCGTTCATCATGGCTGTGATCAACTTCTTGATCATCGCTTTTGTTGTGTTCATGTTGGTGCGCTATGTGAACAAAGCCAAAGATGCGGCGAAGAAAGAAGAAGAGGCCGTTGTCGAGGCGGCACCAGCAGGTCCAACCGAATTGGATGTCTTGCAGGAAATTCGTGACGCATTGAAGAAGTAACATTCACGGTTCATGCGGTATTGAGAGGCTCGCCACGTTTGGCGGGCCTTTTTAT
>CAXIAD010000012.1:0-45446 GCA_964021645.1 uncultured Cognatishimia sp.
GGTGATCCCAACTGCTGCTGCACGCGCCAATTCTGGATCAAGTGACATCGGGATATATTCGCCGCGCCGCCATAGCTGTGCCATGTCATCATAATAGCGCGACAGGAAATGCCCTGATTGCCCGGTTGAGGTGATAAAGAGCGAGCTGTCGGGATCTGCAAAATCATACACACCGCGATAGCCAGCCCCGTGCACGTTTTGAAACGGGGCCGGGTCTTTACCGCTGGTGCGGCCGCGTTGCAGGGTATTGTCGCCGCCACTGGTGGATTGGCGGATGTTCACGAAATAGCGCAGCACCGGGATTTTGCCCAAGATCGGATGGTCATGGGTGGCCTGATGGGCATCGCCCCAGCGCAGCCCCTCCAGCTGTGTGCCGTATGTTTCAGCGATCCAGATCAGCGCATCATCAAGCGCAAGCCGTGCCATATCGGTGCAGGTCTCGTCAGGGGCGCTTTGGATGACGTCACACCAGATACCCGCGCCTTGGACGTTGCGGAAAACCCGCTCGATGAACAAGGGTTCGATATGGGTGAATTCGGGAGTCAGCGGGCCGAGGTCATCCTGAATAAGCCGGTTTTGCAGCGCACGCATCCATGCGGCGTAAATCAGCGGCTGGGGCATATGTTCGTTCATCTCGCCATTCCATTCGGCAAGCAGCGTCAGCGCGCGTTGGCGTTGACGCTCTGGTGTGCCGTCAGGGGCAGTCTCGCCGGTGAACCACAGATCAGCCGCGACAAGGGGCAAAAGCGAGCGGGCGGAATAGCTGACGTCATCAAGCTGCGCCTCGATAAAGCTGTCGCGGGTATGCACCTGGCGGCTTTGCATCAGTTTTTGCCAGCGTAGGATGCGTTGGCTGTCGCCCCAATCATACGAGACATGCAGCGGAAACGGGCGCGATACCAGTTTGTTGTTGGTATTGCCAACGATGCCGCCGATCGGGTTGATGAATTCGGGATTGGCGGCATAGGGGTGGCTGCCCTGCCAACGGTTCTGCTCCTGCCAACCAAGGCTGGGCAAGCGGCCCTTGCTTTGGTGGTTGATGTCGCGGCGGGGCATGGCTCCGATCAATTTCAGGGCGATCGTGTCTTTGTCGATCAGGGTCAGGTTTTGCGAGGGAGAGATAAAGATTTCAGCCCCGTCGAGGCCCTCTTGGACAGATTGCGCGCGCATCAGGTTCAGACCCGCCGCAAGGGAGGTATCCTTATCACTGAGGGCGGTCCACGCGAGGCTGGCAACATGACCGGGCGGGGTGACAGTGCCCAGATCATAGGCGCTGCCGGGCAGGACAGGACCGTTGTCTGTCCAGCGCAGGGTCAGGGTGACGGGGGCCTCATCTTTGATGTTGATAATGGATTTACGGGTGACAAAGCGTTTGAAGCCCGTGGGGGTGCGGTATTGCTCGGAATTGGCTTGGTTGAGTTCCTCGATAAAGACATCCTGATCATCCAGTTTGGAGGAGGTGATGCCCCAAGCCAGAGACTCGCTGCGGCCAACAAGCACGAGGGGCATGCCGGGAATGGTGCCGCCGATCACGCCGCCTGTGGTTAGATTAAGTCGGGCGAGATACCAGAATGACGGCGCGGAAAAGCCAAGATGTGGGTCATTTGCCAGTAAGGTGCCGCCCGCAGCAGAGCGCGAACTGGCGGCGGCCCAAACATTGGACGCCCCGGCAAAGGGCGCGCGGTTGAACGGCGATAGCGGGTGTTGGGGCAGGGGCGTTGTGGCGGCAAAACGTGCAGCACCCGGCACAAGTGAAGCATATTGCGGCAAGGCGGCGATGCCCTGACCGGGAGCGTCGGGCAAAATATCACCAAGGCGATCCGCATCGGGCAAAATAAGCGAGGTGCGGGCGCGCAATACTTCGGTGTCGATATGGCCAGAAAGTTGCAGTGCCATCAGTTTTTGAATGGCAATGGAATCTGAGGGACGCCAAGGGGCAACCGGGGTGGAGAACATAAACATCTCGGGCGCGCCACGGCCAAGGGCTTTGCTGTTCACCTCATTGATGCGCGCATTTATGCCAGCGGAATAGGCCGTCAGGATCGCCATGGTTTTGGCATCCTGCGCTGCAACCGATCTTTGTGAGAGCGTGTAGAGGTCAAGACGGCGAATCAATTTGTCGATCTTGAGCGTGCGAGAGCCAAAGATTTCAGACAGGCGGCCCTGCACGGTACGGCGCATCACCACCATCTGCCAAAACCGATCTTGGGCATGGGCATAGCCCAGAGCAAAGAAGGCATCCTGATCGTTGCTGGCAAAGATATGGGGCACATTCGCGTTGTTTCGCACGATTTCGACAGGCGCGATCAGGCCTGCGGTCTGCAATGTCTTGCTGTATTCGGGCAGCGAGCGCGAGCCGAGATAGTACACGACCGAAACAATCAGGACGGCGCAAAAAACGGCTGCGGCTGCGATGCGCATCAGCCATTGGAATAAAGTTGTCATTATCTCTTGCACTCTGCCTCGGTGAACGTGACAAACATTACGGTAATTATGCAGAAGGTGAAAGCGGATGGCGAAGATTGCGTTCTTGGGATTGGGAGTCATGGGGTATCCGATGGCGGGGCACCTTCAGGCAGCGGGCCACGAGGTGACGGTCTATAACCGCACTGCGGCAAAAGCAGAGGCTTGGATGGCGCAACATGGTGGCGCGATGGCGCTGACGCCTGCCTTGGCGGCAGAGGGTGCGACGTTTGTTATGGCCTGTGTGGGCAATGATGATGATTTGCGGTCGGTCTGTGTGGGGGATGATGGTGCCTTTGCTGGCATGAGCGATGGCGCGACATTTGTGGACCACACAACGGTTTCTGAGCAGGTCACGCGCGAGCTGTATGAGGCGGCACAGGCGGCTGGGTTGAATTTCGTTGATGCGCCAATTTCCGGTGGTCAGGCGGGGGCCGAAAATGGCGCCCTGTCGATCATGTGCGGGGGCGATCAGGCGGCTTATGATGCGGCAGAGCCTGTGATGAATGTTTACGCCAAGATGTGCCGCCGGATTGGTGATAGTGGTGCCGGGCAAATGACCAAGATGTGCAATCAGATTGCGATTGCGGGTTTGGTGCAGGGGCTAAGTGAGGCGTTGCATTTCGCCGACAAGGCCGGGCTTGACGGGCGCGCGGTGGTTGAGGTGATCAGCCAAGGGGCGGCGGGTAGCTGGCAGATGGCCAACCGCTATGAAACCATGCTGGATGATCATTTTGAACATGGGTTTGCCGTGGATTGGATGCGCAAAGATCTGGGGATTTGCCTATCAACTGCGGATGCGACGGGGGCAAGCCTGCCTGTGACGGCCTTAGTGGATCAGTTTTACAAAGATGTGCAGAAAATGGGTGGCGGACGTTGGGATACGTCTAGCCTATTCAAACGCTTAAGCGTGATTGATAAGGCGTAATTGCCCAAGTGTGGCAAGCTGCGAAAACGAAAACGCCGGGTAATGTGCCCGGCGTTTTGTATTTGTCGCAGTTTGATCCGTGTCGGATCAGGGAATGATCCGCGTGTATTTTGAGCCTTCAATAGTGGCCCCAAGACGCAGGCCTGCCTGACCAAAGACAACGGCGATCACCGGCGCAAGCGCCGTTGTGGTTTCTGCTGCAACAGAGCCGCCTTCGTCCGCGATCACATATTCGATGTCCCCGCCAGCGGCCCATCCGTTGGAGCGGCGGAAATCAATCAGCGCGTCTTGTGTCATGAAGAAAAGCACATGCGCGTATTGCTGGGCACCAATTTGCAGGCCAATGTTGGCCTTGGTGGTGGAGTAATAATCGACAATCACCTCATCCACCTGCAATGCGCCGCGACCATAGCCGCCGCCTAGGCCAAACCCGGCCTCGGTGACGACAGGCATGACCAGCAGGCCAGCTGCCTTATCCGCCAAATCACGCGTATTGGGGTAGTTGTCGTACAAGTGATTAAGCGTCGCATGCACGCGCGCATCAATCGTCTCGGGTCCACGACTGGCAATGCCATTACCGCAGGCCGCAGTTACCGCAAGGCCACTGAGCCCTGCAAATGCAAAGGAACGTCTGGAAAGGGTGCTCATGTTTATTCGCCTGTAATTATGTCGCCGGTTTTCCGGTCTGTCAGCGCAGTATATCCCGCGCCTGACCTTATGTCACTAGGGGCGCTGTGATCGGCAGATTAACGCCCGTTCAGCAGGCGGGCAGCAGCGGGGGCGAAATAGCTAAGAACCCCATCACAGCCCGCGCGTTTGAACGCCATCAAGCTTTCGAGCATTGCTTTGTCGCCGTCGATCCAGCCGTTTTGTGCGGCCCCTGCGATCATCGCGTATTCGCCGGATACCTGATAGGCGAATGTTGGCGCGCCAAAGGTGTCTTTGACGCGGCGGCAGATATCCAGATAGGGCATGCCGGGTTTGACCATCACCATGTCAGCGCCCTCTTGCAGATCACGGGCCACAAGGCGCAGGGCCTCGTCGCCATTTGCCGGATCCATCTGATAGGTGCTTTTGTCGCCTTTTAGCGCACCAGACGCCCCAACCGCATCGCGAAACGGGCCATAAAACGCGCTGGCGTATTTGGCTGCATAGGATAGCAACATGGTGTTTTTATGCCCGCCGGATTCAAGTGCTGCACGGATGGCCCCAATGCGCCCGTCCATCATATCAGAGGGACCGATGATATCAGATCCCGCCTCAGCCTGAGAAAGCGCCTGTTTTACAAGCGCCACAATGGTTTCGTCATTGCGTATCTCGCCATCAATCACAAACCCGTCGTGGCCGCTGGAACTATAGGGATCAAGGGCGACGTCGGTCATGACGGTAATACCCGGCACGGCCTTTTTGATTGCGCGGGTGGCGCGGTTGGACAGGTTGTTGGGGTTCCATGCCTCGGCGCAATCTTCGGATTTCAGGGCAGGATCGGTATAGGGAAAGATGCAGATCGCCGGAATGCCCAGATCGGCGGCCTCGCGCGCGGCCTCTGTAATGGTATCCACAGAGCGGCGGAAAACACCGGGCATGGAAGGAATGGGTTCCATCACCCCTTCGCCGTCACGCACAAAAACCGGCCAAATCAGATCATCCGCCGTCAGAGTATTTTCGCGGACAAGGCCACGGATCGCCGGTGTCTGGCGTGTACGGCGAAAGCGGGTCGTGGGGAATGGTGCGGCTGTCGGGATCATCTGAATGCCTTGCTTAAGCGTTTATGGCGTCACCTGATGCAAGCAAATGGCGAAGCGCAATGAAACATATGAACGTCGTAGGCGTTTTGCGTAAAATCCGTGATTCAGGTTTTACGCGAAACGCTTTAACAAGAGAAGTTTATCACAGAACCTGCCTGCCACGGAATTTCAACCACCTCAAGGGTAGGAATTGTCTCAGGGGCGCGCTATGTGAGGTCGGAACTCTTAGGGACAGACACAGTGAACTGGTATCAAACAGTATTCGAAGTGATCGACATGCGCAGTTTTTCGAACCTTTGGTTCTGGATCGTGCTGGCTGTTGTATGGTCTAGCGCAAGCCACTGGGTGCTGGGTGTGCCCTATGACACGGTGCTGCGCGCTAAAAACAAAGGTGGCCAACCCGAGATCGACATGCGCGACATGGTCCGCATCAATGTAAACCGTTTGTTATATGTGCGCGATGTGTCTGGATTGTGGATGCTGGGGGGCGGGTGTTTCCTGCTAAGCACGCTGGCGGGTCTGGGATTTTACTACGATCTGGAATTTGCGCAGGCGGTGTTTTTGCTGATGTTCCCGATGTCGATTGTCGGGCTGATGAGCCTGTTCACGGCCTCATATATCCGTGCCGAAGGATACGTAAGTGATAAGCTATATGCCTATTTGTGGCGGCACCGGTTTGCCACGCAGTTGATTGGCATTGTGTCGATCTTTGTGACGTCTATGTGGGGCATGTACAAAAACCTGCATCTGTCCTCGATCAACTGATACGAGGAATAAAACGGTGTCAAATCAGCATATTACCGTCGGTGGGGCACCAGAAGGATTTGATGCCCGCCTGATTTTGAAAGAAGTCGCAAAGACGGGCAAACCAGTTTTGCATATCGCGCGCGATGATAAACGCATGGCGGCATTGCAGGCTGGATTGGCGTTTTATCAGCCCGATATGCCTGTGATTACCTTTCCGGGGTGGGATTGTTTGCCCTATGACAGGGTGTCGCCCAATGCCGCTATTTCTGCGGCGCGTATGGCGACGCTGGCGGGGTTGGTGCACGGCATGCCCGGCCAATATATATTGCTGACAACGCTGAATGCAGCCACGCAACGCCTGCCTGCGCGTGCTGTATTGCGCGAGGCGGCGTTTAAGGCGCAGGTTAACTACCAGATTGATGAAAAGGCGTTGCGCGAATTTCTGGTTCGCATGGGTTTCACCCAAGCGCCCACGGTGATGGAGCCGGGGGATTATGCTGTGCGCGGCGGTATCATTGATATCTTTCCGCCCGGCGATAGTGGTCCGGTGCGGTTGGATCTGTTTGGCGATGTATTGGACGGCGCGCGGCGGTTTGATCCGGCCACGCAACGCACCACCGAAAAACTGGATATGATTGAGCTGGCCCCGGTTTCCGAGGTGATCCTTGATCCGGCAGGGGTGACGCGGTTTCGCCAATCCTATCGTATTGAATTTGGCGCGGCGGGCACCGATGACCCCCTATATGAGGCAGTGTCGGCAGGGCGCAAACATCAGGGCATTGAGCATTGGTTGCCGTTCTTTCACGAGCGGTTGGAGACGTTGTTTGACTATGTCACAGATGCCACGATCTCTGTGGATGAACAGAGCGATGCCGTGCGTTTGGCGCGTTGGGACAGCATCGTTGATCAGTATGAAACCCGCAAACACGCAATGAGCCAAAAAAGCCGGATGGACACGGTCTATAAACCTGTTCAACCGGGACAATTGTATCTGGATGATGCGGCGTGGCAGACGGCGATTGCTGATCGGCGCGTGCTGCGGTTCAATCCATTGCCACAGGCTAGCGGGCCGGGTGCAATTGATGCAGGTGGGCGCATTGGGCGTAATTTCGCACCTGAGCGCCAGCAGGAAACCATAAGCCTTTTTGGGGCTTTAGCGGATCATATTAATGTTGGTTTGGGCAAGGGTCCGGTTGTCATCGCCTCCTATTCTGAGGGCGCGCGCGAGCGGTTGTCAGGGTTGATCGAGGATGAGGGGCTGGCAGAAATTGTCCACATCACGGATGCCACGCGGATCGGTAAGCGCGGTCTGTATCTGACCGTTTGGGCGCTGGAGGCCGGGTTTGAGGCTGATGGCATGATGGTGATTTCCGAGCAAGATGTGCTGGGAGACAGGTTGATCCGTGGCCCGAAACGCAAGCGCCGCGCTGATAATTTCCTGACCGAAACCCAATCCCTTAGCCCCGGTGATCTGGTCGTGCATGTGGATCACGGGATCGGGCGATATCAGGGGCTGGAAGTGATCACGGCGGCAGGCGCTGCGCATGAATGTATCAGCCTGGAATATGCCGAGAGTTCAAGGCTTTACCTGCCTGTTGAAAACATCGAGTTGCTGTCGAAATACGGCCATGACGAAGGCATGTTGGATCGGCTCGGCGGCGGTGCTTGGCAGGCGAAAAAGGCCAAGCTCAAGGAACGTATTCGCGAGATGGCGGATCGGTTGATCCGGGTTGCGGCGGAACGTGCGTTGCGTACGGCCCCCATTCTGGAGGTGGAGCACCACGCATGGGAGGCATTTTCGGCGCGCTTTCCCTATCAGGAAACCGACGATCAGCTGCGCGCAATTGAGGATGTGGCAGGCGATTTGGCCGCTGGATCACCAATGGATCGGTTGATTTGCGGCGATGTTGGGTTTGGTAAAACAGAAGTGGCGATGCGCGCAGCCTTTGTCGCGGCCATGCAGGGTTTGCAGGTGGCGGTGATTGCGCCAACCACGTTGCTGGCACGTCAGCATTACAATAGTTTTGTCGAGAGGTTCCGTGGATTTCCGTTGGAAGTCAGGGGGTTGTCGAGGTTTATTTCTGCAAAAGAAGCCGAGAAAACCCGCGAGGGTATTTCGCGTGGCACGGTTGATATAGTGATTGGCACCCATGCTTTGCTGGCCAAAAGCATCCGTTTCAAAGACCTTGGGCTGCTGATTGTTGACGAAGAGCAGCATTTTGGGGTGAATCATAAAGAGCGGCTGAAACAGATGCGCAGCGACGTGCATGTGCTGACCCTGACCGCGACACCGATCCCGCGTACATTGCAATTGTCCCTGTCGGGCGTGCGCGATTTGTCGATCATCGGGACGCCGCCGGTGGATCGTTTGGCGATCCGCACCTATGTCAGCGAATTTGATGCGGTGACCATACGAGAGGCGCTGTTGCGGGAACATTATCGAGGCGGGCAAAGCTTTTACGTGGTGCCGCGGATTTCTGATCTGCCCGAGATTGAGGCGTTTTTGCAGGAACAACTGCCAGAGCTGACCTATATGGTGGCGCATGGGCAGATGGCGGCGGGCGAGTTGGATGACCGTATGAACGCGTTTTACGACGGGAAATACGATATTTTGCTGGCGACAACCATTGTTGAAAGCGGTTTGGACATCCCGACGGCGAATACGATGGTGGTGCATCGCTCTGATATGTTTGGGCTTTCTCAGCTGTATCAAATCCGTGGACGGGTGGGGCGATCCAAAACGCGGGCCTATGCGTATTTGACCACAAAACCCCGCAAGGTGCTAACGGCTGCGGCGGAAAAACGGCTGCGCGTGCTTGGGTCACTGGATACATTGGGGGCCGGATTTACGTTGGCGGCTCAGGATCTGGATATCCGCGGGGCGGGTAATTTACTGGGGGATGAGCAGTCAGGCCAGATGCGCGATGTGGGCTATGAGCTGTACCAATCCATGCTGCAAGAGGCGATCGCCAAGATCAAGGCCGGCGAGATGGAAGGCCTGTCCCCAACAGATGACCAATGGGCCCCGCAGATTAATCTGGGTGTGCCTGTGTTGATCCCTGAAAAATATGTGCCTGATCTGGATGTGCGTTTGGGATTGTACCGACGTCTTAGCAACTTGCAGGGGAAGGTCGAACTAGAAGGCTTTGCTGCGGAACTGATTGATCGCTTTGGCAAATTACCTAAAGAAGTGAACACCTTGTTGCTGGTCGTGCGCATCAAAGCGATGTGCAAACGCGCGGGCATTTCCAAGTTGGATGGCGGGCCCAAGGGCGGCACCATTCAGTTCCATAATGATAAATTCGCCTCGCCACAGGGATTGGTGGAATTCATCAATGATCAGAAGGGTCTGGCCAAGGTTAAAGACAATAAGATCGTGGTGCGCCGCGACTGGACCAAGGACAGCGACAAGATCAAAGGGGCCTTTGCTATTGCCCGTGATCTGGCCGAAAAAGTGATCGCTGAGAAGAAACGCAAGAAGGCCGCAGCAGCACAGCGGGCAGCCTCCTAAGGCGCGGATCGTTTGAGGGCGCATGGTGCGAGGTCAATTGCGTACAGAGGGGTCGCGACGAAACCTGTGGGCTGTTGAAGGTTTCGTCGCGAAACCGGTGGGCCTTTGAAGGTTTCGGCGCGAAGCTGGTGCGCCTTTGAAGGTTTCGGTGCGAAACCTAGGATTTGGCCCCTGATTATCGCGTAAAAGCGGTTGGTTTTGTACAAAACGTACAAAACACCCCCTAGTTTTGTACAAAACTAGAGCGCCTCGCCTTGAATTTGAATCACCAATACCCTGCCGGGCCTCCGGCGCTCGCGGACATTGGTGATTCATGTGCTTCAAGTTAAAGGCGAGACGCCTTAATCACCCAAAACGGGGGCTATCTACATCAATTTGACGACGATGTCGGCGCAGGGCTAGGCTGCCTGTTCGATGCGGCGCAGCCAAAGCATGAGCAGGAACCCAAGGGCCGCCTCTACCCCGATGGCGAGAGCAAGCGGGGTGAGAGTGCCATTAAAGGCCAAGCCCACAGGCACAGCCAAACCCGCCCCGGCAATGGTGGTGATCGCGCCCATCACACTGGCAGCGGTGCCCGCCATATGGCCCATCGGCTCCATTCCGAGGGCATTGAGATTGCCAATGGTCATGCCAATCTGAAAAAACACCGATGCCTGCCAGATAACAAAGATGCCAAAGAGGAGATCGCCCGTTGGGAGCACGGCATTCAGCCCCAACATGACCGCAGAGAATATGATTTGCACACCCAAGGTCGCGGTCACAAGAAAACGCATGCCATAGCGCATCACAAGTGAGGCGTTCAGCAAGCCAGCGGAGCCAGACAGAATAGCGATGGCCCCAAACCACAACGGGAAACTATCGCCTTGGTCAAATGTGATGTCATAGATCTGCTGCACCGTGGAAATCATGGCAAATAGGGTGCCGTAGCCCAATACCTGAACCGCAATCGTAAGCCGGACCGAGGGGATGTGCCACATCTCGCGTGCTGCCAATATCAGCTGGGACAGGCGGAAGGGGCGACGGTTTTCGCGCGACAGCGGCTCTGGCAGGCGCAGGCCAATCCACAGGATGCTGATCACGGAAAATACGATAAAGGCGATGAAAATGCTGCGCCAGCCGCTAATGGCGATGATCGCGGCCCCCAATGCCGGGGCAATCGCGGGCACCAGCATGAACACCATCATTGTATAGCTCATCAGCTGTGCCATTTCGCGACCTTTGAACAGATCACGCACAATGGCGATGGTGGCGACACGCGGGCCAGCGGCACCGACGCCCTGAATGAAGCGCGCAATCAGCACCAGCTCTAGCGATTGTGACCACCATGCCAGCAGGGAGGAAAGGATATAGATCGCCGAGCCGGCAATGATCACAGGTTTGCGGCCAAAGGTATCTGAAAGCGGGCCGGTAAAGAATGTGCCCAAGCCCATGCCCAGAATAAAGCTGGTCAGCAGTAGCTGTGCATTATTGAGGTTTGACGGGCTGAGTTCTGCGCCGATCTGGGGCAAGGCGGGCAACATGGCATCAATCGAGAACGCAATGGTGGCGAACATCATCGCGCAAAGCGAGATGAATTCGATCCGAGACATGGCCATAGGTGCGGGTGTTTGTTGGTCTTGGCCTGAGGTAGGGAGTGCGTCGCTCATGGGGAGGAGGGCCGATCATCTTGGTTGGCCGCATCGGGTTCTTGCGGCGCTTTGTGGTGGCCGAGGCGCCCGATAAGCCATTCTGTATGCTCGGCGCGTCGCTCTGCTGCGATTCGCCCAACCTGTTGAATAACATAGGCAAATATGCCCAGCCCAAGGAAAATAAAGACGGTGGTGCCGATTTTGCCAAGCGTTGTAAGGGGGACAAGTTGACCATAGCCGACAGTGGACAGGGTGACGACGGCGAAGAAATAGGAATCGATCCAGCTCCAGCCTTCGGCATAGTGGAAAAACACTGTGCCGGCACCGATGACGGGCGCGATAAAGCCGATTAGGAGGAGGATACGTACAAAGGTTGTCATCTGCTTGTCACTTGTTTGAGCGGTTAGGGTTGGTCGGTTTGATCCGTTGTCTGGGCGGCTTGAGTGGTGAGTTCTGCTATCACATTGCGCCACAACTCTGGTGGTTGCGCACCGGGAACGGCATGTTGGTTGTCGATGATAAAGGTTGGTACGGAGCTGACGCCCATGCCGCGGGAATGGCTGTCGCGGGCGCGGATTTCTTTGATGTCTGCATCTGAGGCGAGCAGGCGCAACACTAACGCGGCGTCAAGACCGATGGAGTCGGCGATATCTGCGAGGGTTTCGGAATTGCCGATGTCGCGGCCCTCTTTGAAGTAGGCGGTGAATAGGGCGTCAACAATGGCGTTTTGTTTGCGCTCAAGCCCGGCCCAATGGATCAGGCGGTGGGCATTGATGGTGTTTGGGGTGCGTTTGATGGCGGCAAAGTCGATTTCAACGCCAGCGGTTTCGGCATGTTCGGCGATTTGGCCGTAAACGCGGATGGCGTTTTCTTTGCCGCCGAATTTGGTTTCGAGGTATTCGCGCCGGTCCATGCCGTCGGCGGGCATGTCGGGGTTTAGCTGAAAGGGATGCCATTCGATGGTAAACGGGTGTTCAACGCCAGCGGCGGCCTCAGTTGCGAGGGCGCGGTCGAGGTGGGTTTTGCCGATATAGCACCATGGGCAAATAGGATCGGACATGATGTCGAGTTTGGTCATTTTGAGGCCTCAAAATTCTGGCGCAATGTGCTGCGGCTGAGCTTACCATTGGGGTTTGTGGGCAACGCGGGGAGGCGCTGGAATATGCGGGGTTGTTTATAGGCGGCGAGGGTTTGGGTCGCGAATTGCTGGAGGGCGTCGATGTTTAGGTCGGCCTCGGCGGTGTAAAAGGCGGCGATGACGCGGACGTCTTGTTTGACCTGAACGTCGGTTGCACCGATTTGCTGGATGCCGGGAAACTGGGACAGGGCGGCCTCGACCTCGATCGGGGAAACACGGTAGCCGCCGGCGTTCATCATATCATCGGCGCGGCCAGCATAGGTGATACTGTGATCGGGATGCATGACACCCTGATCGCCGGTAAGGAACCAGTCGCCGCGCAATTTGGGGGGGGTGAATTTGGCGGTCGTGTCGTTAGGTGGGTTGAAGTAGCCAAGCATCAGGCCGGGATCATCGCGGTGCACAGCGATTGTGCCCTCGGTCCCCAGCGGAACGGGGCCATTCTGATCGACAAGGGCGACACGGCGACCGGATTGCGGCCTGCCAAGAGTGCCGGGTTGTGCGGGCGCAGTTGGGCTGGCGGAAATGAAGGTGGAGCATTCCGACATGCCGTAGGCCTCGTATAGATGCGTGCCCGTTTTGGCGTGCCACGTGGCGCGCAGCGTGTCGGAGAGTTTCTCCCCTGCGGAGAGGCCATGGCGCAGATGTTTTGGTTTAAATTGTTCGAATGAGGCAATGATCTTGCGGAACACACCGGGTGCGGCGGCTAAGATTGTTGCATTATGTTGATCAATCAGAAGATGAAGCTCTGCAATTTCAACGCCCTGATTCGGGATAAGCGCGGTTGCACCAACGCTCCACGGGTCCATCAATCCGGTGCCGAGCGTGTAGGTCCAATTGAAGGCGCCAGCGTGCAGCAGGCGATCAGAGGGGCGCAGATCGGTCCATCCGGGTTGCATCATTTGACGTGCCCAGATGGCGCGGTGGGCATGGCACACGGCGCGCGGCTGTCCTGATGTGCCAGAGGTATAGATGATATAGGCCAGACGGTTGGGATCGCCGAAATCAAACTCTGCCGGGGGCAAATCGCGGAAACTTGCGAGGTCTTGCGTGGTGAGAACCGGGCAATTGATCACAGGTGGCAGGGCGGTTTGGCCATCATGCAGAATCATGCGCGGGGACAGCTCTGCTGTCATCTTGGCGACCTCGGGAGGAGTCAGCATCGAGGAGGTGGGCACGGGGATCAGGCCAACCGCGATGCAGGCAAGATAGCTGATCGGGAAATCGACAGTATTGCCCAGACGCATCAGAACAATGTCGCCCCTGCGCAGACCTGCATTCAGCAATCCGGTGGCGGTGCCGAGAATCGCAGATTTCAACGCGCCAAAGCTGATATCCTCTGCATGGTCATGGCCAAGAAGGGACAGGGCGGTCTTGCTGTTCAGCTCATCCGCATGGCGCAGCACGTGGGCGGCCATATTAAAGGATGTCGGGCAGGGCGCCGCCGCCCCATTATCGCAGATGGAAAGCATGCAGTGTTGCTACGCCTCGCTATGGGGAGTTGCAAGAGGCAGTGGCGGCGCGCTAAAAGCAAAAGATGAGTGATATTGATCCCAAGTCCATTGTTCAGGTTGCGCGTGAAAACGGCACCCATGAAATCGCAGAACCCTTGAATCTAGGTGTGCGCGTGCGTGAATTACGCAAGGCCCGCAACTGGACGCTGGAGCAGGCGGCAAAACAGGCTGGGCTTGCGCGCTCGACGCTGTCCAAGATCGAAAACGGGCAAATGTCGCCCACTTATGATGCGCTAAAAAAGCTGGCCGAAGGGCTGGAGATTTCTGTGCCGCAACTGTTTACCGCGCCCAAACGCGGCATGGTTAACGGGCGCATGGCTGTCACCAAAGAGGGGCAGGGCACGCAAAAGCCGACCACAACCTATGAGCATGAGTTATTGGCGGAAACGCTGACGAAAAAGACCATGTTACCGTACCGCGCACGGGTGCGCGCGCGCTCGATTGAGGAATTCGATGGCTGGGTGCGTCACGACGGCGAAGAGTTTTTGTATGTGCTGACGGGCGTCGTCAAACTATACACCGAATTTTATGAGCCCGTAGAGATGCGGCGCGGCGATAGCGCCTATTATGATGCCACGATGGGGCATAATGTGGTTTCGCTAAGCGATGAGGACGCCAATTTGTTGTGGGTGACGTCGCTTACGTAATCGGGGCCAGAAATGGCGCCCGATTACGGGTTTTGTGATCCGGTAAATCAGCGCTTGGGGAAGGCCGCAAGGCTGGTTTCAAGGTCGCCGTAGCCGGTGAATCGATGCTCAAACGCGAGGCCGAGACGATCCGCACAGGTGCGGGCCTTTTCGATTAGTGCCGGGTCATTGGTTTGGGCCTGATAGATCAGTTTTTCGTAGTTGCCAAAGTACATGTCGCGCAATTGCGGGTGGCGATCCAGGCCCATGGGTTTCCAGATAAAGGCATCAAACTGGCGCACCAGAAAATCGGTGAGGTAGAAGGATGTGAACTCGTCCTCGGACTTGGCGGCGAAGGCATCGTTACCCTCAAAAAAGCTATAGCAATGAGGGCCTTGAACCATTTGCACGCCCAGCTCTTCGCAGAGCCGTTGCAGGGTGCCGCCGGTGCCGCAATCTGCGTAGACCACAAAAATCTCGTCATAGGAATCGCGGTTTTTGACCACAACGTCGCGCACGGCATCGGGGATTTTATCGGGGTGCAGGTGAAAGATCGCAGGCAAGCAGGTCAGCACCATGTGATCCCAGCCATTGGCCTTTTGCAGGTCAATGATTTCACGTGCGAGCGCCCCGCAAGCGATCAGCAGGATTTTACCGGTTTTATGTTCGGCGGCGAGGCCGTCGCTGGTTAGGATATCGTCGTTAAGCGTGGTCATACTAACAATCCCTTAAAGCGTCTCGCCTTTGACCTGATGCAGAGAAAAGACGAGGTGCTGCGAAACATATGAATGTCGTGGGCGTTTCGTGCAATACCCGTGATTCAGGTTTTACGCGAAACGCTTTAAACACAAACGGCCCGCCCAAATTCATGGACGGGCCGCGTTTTTGTAAGCGTTGAGCGCGAAATCAGGCGTTCATTGCGTTATGGCGACGGGCCATGAATTCTTTGGCAGTTTCAACAGCAACGGCTGCGTCACGGCAATAGGCGTCAGCGCCGATGGCTTTGCCGAATTCTTCGTTCAGAGGCGCGCCACCAACGAGAACAGTGTAATCGTCGCGGATGCCTTGCTCGATCAGCGTATCAATCACAACCTTCATGTAAGGCATTGTGGTTGTCAGCAGAGCGGACATGCCCAGAATGTCCGGTTTTTCGGTTTCCAGCGCGTTGAGATAGTTTTCAACCGGGTTGTTGATGCCCAGATCGACCACTTCAAAGCCAGCGCCTTCCATCATCATCGAAACAAGGTTTTTGCCGATGTCGTGGATGTCGCCTTTGACGGTGCCGATGACCATTTTGCCAACACGGGGCGCGCCGGTTTCAGCCAGCAGTGGTTTCAGGATGGCCATGCCGCCCTTCATCGCGTTTGCGGCCAGAAGAACCTCTGGAACGAACAGGATGCCATCGCGGAAGTCAGCACCAACGATGGTCATGCCACCAACAAGTGCTTTGGTCAGGACGTCGTATGGAATCCAGCCGCGACCCAGAAGGATGTTAACGCCTTCTTCGATTTCTTCCCTCAGACCATCATAGAGGTCGTCAAACATTTGTTGAACGAGTTCTTCGTCGTCCAGTTCTGACAGGATGATATCTTCTTCTTCGGACATGTGCTTACCCTTGCGAGATGGCTGATTTGCCTGTGGTTGTTTTATCCAGCTTTGGGGTCTTTCGCATCATTGTACTGTCAAAATAGCGACATTGCCGCATCCGCTTCCGACCTATCTATAGAAATTGCGAAAAGGAAACTAAATTTCCTAGATGAAACGGGGGATTTATTGCGTATGTTCCTTATTTGTTCTATGTTGCGGGATGGATGAGCAGCGCAAAGACATCATTGATATAGAGCGCAGGCGCGCACGTGGGGCTGTCAGCAACCCAACTGGGCGGTTTGATATGGCCCGAGAAGAGGTGAACGACGGGTGGGAGATCGCCGAGGAGCGCACGCATTTCCAAACGCAGGTCAGCGAGGAGATGGCGCGCAGCCTGATCACCTATAACAAGTCGCCGGATTTGCCGTTTGATCGCTCTATCAACCCCTATCGCGGGTGCGAGCATGGCTGCGTTTACTGTTTTGCGCGGCCAACACATAGCTATCTGGGCTATTCGCCGGGGTTGGATTTTGAGACGCGGCTGATCGCGCGGCCCAATGCGCCCGAGGTGCTGGAAGCGGAATTGCGCAAGCGATCCTATAAGGTGGCACCAATTGCGATTGGCACCAATACGGACCCCTATCAACCTATTGAAAAACAGCATAAAATCATGCGTCGCTGTTTGGAGGTATTGCAACGGTTTCACCATCCAGTGGCGATTGTAACCAAGGGCACATTGATTGAACGCGACATTGATATTTTGGGCCAGATGGCAGCACAGGGGCTGGTGAAGGTCGGGGTTTCGGTCACGACGTTGGATGCGCATGTCGCGCGGGTGATGGAGCCACGGGTGCCGACGCCCAAACGGCGGCTGGCGACGATTGCACGGCTAAGTGGGGCGGGGATTCCGGTGCGGATCATGCTTGGCCCTGTCGTGCCTGCACTAACGGATCATGAGGCCGAAGCGCTGTTGGAGGCGGGGGCCGCGCATGGGGCAGAGGCGGCAAGCTGGATCATGCTGCGCCTGCCGCTTGAGGTGTCAGAGCTGTTTCAGGAATGGGCGCAGGTGCATTTTCCCGACCGGGCGGCACGCATTTTGGCGCGGGTGCGTGAGATGCATGGTGGCAAGCTGTATGAGGCGCAATGGGGCAAGAGAATGCGCGGCGAGGGACCATATGCAAAGATGATTGCGCAGCGGATTGAGGTCGCGATGAAACGCCATGGTTTAAGGCGCTATACGCCTGATTTACGGTGTGATTTGTTTCGGGTGCCAAGCAAAATTGGCGATCAATTATCGCTGTTTGGCTGAGGGTTACTCTGGGATCGGGTCTTGGGTTGTAGATAGCCCGAGAAAACCCAGCCTGACATCGGGGGCGTGAGGGTTGGCAGGTTGACGTTGGTCCAGCGATCCTCCTGGCCCAGAAAAATTGCTAATGTACCGCTGTTCATCTGCGCGATTGGCGGGGATTGCACGCCCGGTGTTGCGCGTAGATTCACGAAATCGGCGACAATGGTCATGGTTTGTGAGGGCGCGGGCGTCTGCGGTGGCGGTGTTGCGAATAGGGGTTCTGAGGGCTCCTGCGGGCGCGGCGCGGGGTGCACGGATTTGAGGGCTGCGGGCGTGGTTGCTTTGACGGGCAGAACGGGCGCCATGATCAAGGCCTGCGGAGAAAACAACGGGATCGGCGACAACGGCACCGAGGCAAGGCGATACTGTGGATCGGGGCGCGGCGTCTGTTGGGCAAGGGGGCTGCGCGGTGCGGGCAGCACGGATTTGAGAATCGCAGGCGCGGGAGTTTTGGCGGGCTGGGCAGGTGCCATGGTCAAGGCCTGAGGGGAAAACAGCGCGATTGGTGACAGTGGCACCGAGGCAAGGCGATACTGTGGATCGGCAAGCGGCGCATGTTGGGTGTTGTTGCTGCGCGCCAAGGGCAGGGCCGTTAGAGAGCGCAGGTTTTCCGGGCTTGGTCCAGCGGCCAGCGGGTCAAATTGTACGGAGGTGTTTTGCGCCTCAACCATATCCATGGTGACAGCGGGATCTGCATATACAATCTCGGGCGGGGAATAGGTCGCCAACGCATAGACGGACAGCCCAACAAAGAGGACCGGACCAAGGGCAGAGCTGCGTTCGGTTTGCGACATTTACGGTTTTTGCTTGGGAGACCTCACAGCAAATGCTGGATACTCCCATTCCCCATGACAAGTTTCACAGCGTTTTGCCTATAAAATGCGGCGCAGGCCAGAGGAAAAACGCAATTATGGTGGGCAAGATTGGGCCGGTGAGGGAGGTTTTCTGCCGGTGATGAGGGGTTGATGGAGCAATCAACAGGCGCGGTGCAATCTTGGCGGTGTGCCTTTTCCATGTTTGGAGACACGGAAAAGACGTTGGTTTTGTGCGCGGCGGGTGGCGTTTATGCGCTGCGGCGACGGTTACGACGGGGGGCTGTCACTTGGCTTTCGTCGGTGCCGTCATGTGTTGAGGAGAAGGCCCCGAGTTTGGCGGTGATCTCTTCTAATGAGGGGCGCGCGCCGCGTGGGCGGGTCTCTAGCGCCTCTTTCATGCTGCGCAGGTGTTCGGCCATGGTGCCACAACAGCCGCCAATGATCGTTGCACCGCAATCGCGCGCCATCACGGCGTAATCTGCCATTAACTCTGGCGTGCCATCATAGTGAATGTGGCCGTCGTGATATTTGGGAATGCCTGCGTTGCCTTTGGCGATGATCGGGCGTTCGCTGCCTTGGGCAACGAAGCCTTGGACAGTGCGCAGCAGATCAGAGGAGCCAGTGCCGCAGTTTGCGCCAAAGGCAATGGGCGGGTTGGGCAGGGTTTCAACCATCTGCGCCATATCGGCGGAGGTCATGCCCATCATGGTGCGCCCGGCGGTGTCAAAACTCATGGTGCCACACCACGGCATATCGGCGAGGGCGAAACCTTCGGCTGCGGCGCGGAATTCCTCAGCTGCGGAGATGGTTTCAAGCCACAGCACATCTGCGCCGCCTTCTTTGAGGCCCTCGGCCTGCTCATGGAAAATCTCTACGGCGTCGGCATGGCTAAGGGTGCCGATGGGCTGCATGATGTCGCCAGTCGGGCCAACAGAGCCGGCAACGATGACAAGACGGCCTGCGGTATCGGCGACTTCGCGGCCCAATTCGGCAGAAATGCGGGATAATTCGCGCGCACGCTTTTCGGCACCATGCAGTTTCAGGCGCGAGGCATTGCCGCCAAAGGAATTGGTCAGAAACAGATCACTGCCCGCATCAACGGCGAATTTATAGAGGGCGCGGATTTTGTCGGGCTCTTGCTCGTTCCACATTTCAGGCGCGTCTCCAGAGGTCAGGCCCATATTGAACAAATTCGTCCCGGTTGCCCCATCAGCAAGCAGCCAATCACGGGTTTCAAGCAGGCGAGAAAGTGCATTTGTCATGGAATCAATCCTTTGAGGCGTCACGTGGCGGGTTGGCCATCGCGCCCATATCTCACGCGCGCGTGATCAAGGCAAATTCATATTATTCATCTCCTTTATGAGGGAGATTCACATTGGCGAAAGGAGGAATCGGGGGGGTAATCGGCAAGGCGGGGTGCAGTGATTTGCCGTGTTTGATAGCGCGCGCGAGGTCGAGAATGGCCAAAAGCAGGGCGGGCCAATGGGCTGCGGCGATATAAAGCGGGCGCCATGTCGGGGCAAAACAGGTTTTGAACTGGCGTAATCCGGCACCGTTGGCGCGCTGATCGTGGTGCCTGCGCAGGCGGCGTTCAATCCTTGTGCCGCGATTGGGATTTGAGGGCACGGCTGCCAGCGACAAAAGCGGTACTTGTTCAAGAGTGGCCTGTTGAATCGCCTGCTGCACAAGGGCGTGCATGGTGCCATCGGGGGCATCGGGCAAGACGCGCATCAGATCAAGGCACCATTCGTGGGCGGTGGTGTGAAAGCTGACAAAGCCGATAAGGATGCCCTCTTGATAGGCCAAAAACAGTTTTTGGTGGGAGAGATACTGCGCCTCAAACCGGCCCATGGACAGGCCACGGGCGACGCCGTGCTGATCCTCCCATATGTTGGAAATACGCTCCATCGCGGACCAGGGGAGGAGGGTGTCATCGGCGGTGATTGTGACGCCTGCGTGCTGTGCGTGACGCAGTTTGCGGCGTAGCTGGCGATAGGTGCTGCCCTCAAGCGTGTGTTTGGCGGGGGTGATCAAGGCCTCATCCGCGATGCGCAGGACCGTCCAACCTGCACGGCGCAGACCAAGAGCGTGGCGGCCCGAAATTTTGTAAAAACACAGCACGCGATTTTGACGGCGGGCAAGGTTTTGCAGCGGGGCCATATTGGTGTCTGCGCGTCCGGTAATGGGATCAAAGAGCGCGGTGATAGTTTGCGGCGTGCGCACCATGGCGCAGACGCCGCCGGTGCTGTGCAGCGGGGCACCGCCGTTTTGTCGCAGCACGCCGAGTTCGGCGCGCGCACCACTGTCAGAGAGCGTGCGATCCAGATCGCCCGCCGCCTCACTTAGCCATTTTTGTGCGGGATCTGTGTATTTGTGCAGCAATGTGGCAGCGCCAATTAGGGCGGGAATCGCATAGTAGATCAGGCGAAACCCGAGAATGGCAGCGAGGATGCCCGTATTTGCCCCCTCTGGGAGCAGCATCAAGAGGGTTAACTCAAACGGGCCAACACCGCCCGGCGTGCCAGAGAGCAGCGCAAACCCAAGCGCGAGTATGAAGACCGGAAATAGCTGTGCATATTCAAGGGCGGTGTCTGCGGGCAGCAGTAGATAAAGGGCACCGCAAGAGGCAGAGGTATCAACCGCGCAGAATAACACCATGGTCAAAAAGGTCGGAAGGCTGGGGAGGGTTAAGGTAAGTTTTCCGAGTGTCAGTGTGGGGCGCATCACCAAAAACAGCGGCCCTGCAAAGATCGCCAACAAGGCAAGCGGGAGGACAAAAATATTTAGGCCCGTATCTGGTGGCGAAAATATCAGCCAGACAAGGGGCGTGACCACCGCCCACGACAGCACAAAGCAGATCGCAACGAAAAAGGTGATCCGGGCAGCGCCGATCATGCCAAGATGCGGTTGCAACCGCCAGCGCACAAGCGAGGCCACAACAGGGCCAAAACCCGTGGTCTGACTAACGGCGATGGCGATGGCCCCGGCGTAGGTGGCGCGCCCTGTGCAGGCCCCGGTGCCAAAATGGCGATGTGCCACGGTATCATATCGCGCCACGGCAAGAAAACTAAGCCCTGTTAAGGCGGCAGATAAGGCCCAGCTAAGCGCGGAAATATCGCGAAACTGGCTGAGCAGCAAAGCGAGATCCACCGATTGCGCATAGCCCCAGAGCATATAGAAACAGAGGATCGCCAAGACCAATGGCAAAACTTGTTTTACCCTATGCCCTGCCTTGCCCGCCCCAATCAGAATCGAGGACGGGATCACCGAAAATGAAAATTTCACACCACGCTCCAACCTTAGTCACCCAAAGCGAGCATAGGGCCGAAGGGGTTTAGCACCCTTTAACGTATAGAAATGTCATGAAAAATTACGCCCGCCACCTCTCTGCTGGTGCAGTAGGAGGGACGGGCGCGTGTCGGCGTGTCAGGTCCGCGTGTATGGGTCTGGCGTCTGCTTGTTTGGTTTTGGCAGACGGAAGTTTAGACCTCTTTCATCAGTTGTTCTTGGGCGGCCACGGCGAATTCGGCGCGTTTGGTGCGAATGTCGTCTGCGCTGGCTTTGCCATCCAGATCGGCGGCGACTTTGCGTATAACGTCCTCAAAGCCTGCTTCCTCAAAATCGGCAATAATAACGGATTTCGCATATGCATCGGCATCATCGCCGGATTTGCCAAGCAGTTCAGCGGCCCAAAGGCCGAGCAATTTATTTGTTCGCGCCTCGGCCTTGAATTTCATCTCTTCGTCATGCGCGAATTTGTTTTCAAAGGCATTTTCGCGATCGTTAAAGGTGGTCATGTCTGAACTCTCCTAAGGCGTATCCGGTTCAAGTTGAGGCACAAAATAAACCCGAAACGCGCGTAATGTTGATGTGGTGCGCCGCGTTTCGCCTAATCCCTAACGAGGGTATTTTCCGAAACGCCGTGCAAGCGTTGTTACTGCAATAAGATATGGCCCTTGATTCCGGGCTCTGCAAGGGGGTTGGCACGCTTGCGACAAAGCAATCCATAGACTATGAGGACGCCAAGGCGAGGGGACTCATACCCTGTTAAGAGAGAAAGAGAGCCAATGGCGCGCGGCAACAAGATATACGAAGGCAAAGCCAAAATCCTGTATGAAGGTCCAGAACCGGACACGATTATTCAGTATTTTAAGGACGACGCCACCGCGTTCAATGCTGAAAAGAAAGACGTGATTGACGGCAAAGGTGTGCTGAACAACCGTCTGAGCGAATATTTCATGGTGGGCCTGAATCAGATCGGTGTGCCAACGCATTTTCTGAAACGGTTGAACATGCGTGAGCAGCTGGTGCGGTCTTGCGAGATTATTCCGCTGGAA
Organism: uncultured Cognatishimia sp.; assembly: GCA_964021645.1. Classification (GTDB taxonomy): domain Bacteria; phylum Pseudomonadota; class Alphaproteobacteria; order Rhodobacterales; family Rhodobacteraceae; genus CANLDA01. The sequence goes on from CAXIAD010000012.1 coordinate 22,391, forward strand.
ATTATCGTGCGCAATTATGCCGCAGGGACCATGTCAAAACGGTTGGGGATCGAAGAGGGCACGCAATTGCCGCGCCCCATCGTTGAGTATTGCTATAAGGACGACAGCCTGGGTGATCCGCTGGTGTCAGAGGAGCATATCGCTGCCTTTGGCTGGGCTGGACCGCAGGAAATGGACGATATCCTGAGCCTTGCGTTGCGGGTGAATGATTTCATGTCCGGCGTCATGTACGGTGTTGGCATCAAACTGGTTGATTTCAAAATCGAAATTGGCCGGGTGTATGATGGTGAATTCCCGCGTTTGGTGATTGCCGATGAGATCAGCCCTGATAGCTGTCGTTTGTGGGACATGGAAACCGGTCAAAAGCTGGATAAAGACGTGTTCCGCCGTGATCTGGGCAGCCTGACGGATGCCTATTCCGAGGTGGCGCGGCGTCTGGGTGTTCTGCCCAAGAACGCAACACCGATGAAGCCGACTTTGATCAACTAAACATGCGCCCTGCCTGTGCGGGGCGTTTCGAATTTGTGACCTAGGTGAAACCGGAGAGACGTTTCATCTGACAATGCGGAGAGATTTCTGATGAAAGCACGTGTTTACGTGATGCTTAAAAACGGCGTTTTGGACCCGCAGGGTGACGCGGTGCGCCATGCGTTAGGCTCGTTAGGGTTTGAGGGCGTTGACGGTGTGCGTCAGGGCAAAGTGATCGAGCTTGATCTTGCAGAAACCGATGCGGCCAAGGCCGAAGCCACGGTGACGGAAATGTGTGAAAAGCTGCTCGCCAATACGGTGATCGAAAGCTACCGCGTGGAGATGTCCTGATGAAGGCGGCGGTCATTGTTTTTCCGGGGTCAAACTGTGACCGTGATCTAGCCGTTGCGCTGGAACAGGCGGGTGCGGATGTCACGATGGTTTGGCATAAGGACAGCGCCTTGCCAGAGGGTGTGGATCTGGTCGGCGTGCCGGGTGGGTTTTCCTATGGCGATTACCTGCGGTGCGGTGCGATTGCGGCGAATTCCCCTATTTGTCAGGCAGTTGTAAAGCATGCTGATGCAGGTGGTTATGTGCTGGGCGTGTGCAACGGATTTCAGATTCTGACAGAAACGGGCCTGTTGCCCGGTGCGTTACGGCGCAATGCGGGGCTGAAATACATCTGTCGCACGATTGGCCTGAATGTGGCCACGCAGGACAGTGTTTTCACCGCTGGCTACACCAAGGATGACGTGATCAACGTGCCAATTGCCCACCACGACGGCAATTATTTCGTTGACGAAGACACGCTTGCTAGGTTGCAAGGGGACGACCGGATTGCCTTTACCTATTCGGACAATCCGAACGGATCTATTGCGGATATCGCTGGTGTGCTTTCTGCAAACCGGCGTGTTCTTGGCATGATGCCGCACCCTGAACGGGCAGCGGATATTGGCCATGGCGGCACCGATGGCACGGCTATGTTTAGCTCATTGATGGGTCAACTGGTACCAGCCTGACTTGAGTGCGGGGGATTGGCGGCGTAATCTATTCGCATGACTGATGCTGCCCCTCAGGATACAGCCCCGAATATCGCCTTGGCCACCAGTGATGGCCAGGGTCAGACGACATCCGCTGAACAGCCCGAGGCACGCCCACGGGCCAAGACTTCAGCGCGCCAACAGGATGCGCCATTGGATAAGCCTCGGACAATTGGATGGCGCGTGCGCATGGCGCTATCGGTGCTATGTGCCGTTGCGGGGGTGACCATATGGGTGACCAATAATTTCCTAACCAGCCGTTTCACCGAAAACACCCGTAATAGGGCCGAGTTACGGCTGGCGCTATATTCGGGAAACTTGCAGTCAGAGCTGCGCCGGAACGCGATTGTGCCGCAGTTGTTGGCAAAAGACCCATCGCTGATCGGGGCCTTGGACACGGGTGATTTTTCACAATCCACGGCGCGGTTGATTTCTTTTGTGGAGGAAATTGGGGCGGCGTCACTGGTGATGTTGGACATCGAAGGACGCACCGTTGCCGCCACCGATCGCAGCCGGATCGGCCAAGCGCATCGGCAGGATGCTTATTTCATTGAGGCAATGCGCAGCAATACCACGGTTTTCACTGTGTTGGGGGGGCCTGTCGGTGCGGGGTATAGTTTTTATTACTCGCGGCGCATGGACAATAAGGGCCAGCCTGCCGGGGTCATCGTGGTTGAGGTGGATTTACAAAAATTCGAGCGGGCATGGGCCGGAATTTCGGATGCGGTTTTTGTGTTGGATAGTGAGGGTGTTATCATTCTTGCGACCGAGCCGCGGTGGCGTGGGTCGACCGAGCAAGAGGCCTTGGTGCGCCAGCCTGCCCAGGGCGCGATTGAGCGGGCTATTCAGGCCACATCTGATTGGACGGCCCTGCCTGCGGATGCCTATTTGCAGGGCGAGGCGGTGATGCGCAAAGACGTGCGCATTCCGTTTCGGGGATGGCATATGGCAAGTTTCACCAGCTACAGTGGCGTGCGCGAACGGGTGAATGCGGTGCTGGCGTTGGAGATCATGGGATTCGCCATCATGCTGGCGCTGGCGTTTTACTTTCTCAGCCGGAAAAACGCGCTGCGCATGGCGTTGTTTCAACGCGAGTCGGCGAGCCTTCGCGCATTGAACCAACGCTTGCAGCGGGAAATTGCCGAGCGGGAACGCATGCAAAAGAGCCTTGCGGTGGCCGAGCAAACGCTGGCGCAAAGCTCTAAACTTGCGGCCTTGGGGGAGATGTCGGCGGCGGTGTCGCATGAGCTTAATCAGCCGCTGGCCGCGATGAAAACCTATCTGGCGGGCGCGCGGTTATTGCTAAAGCGCAACCGCCCTGATGAGGCGCTATCGAGTTTCCAGAGGATTGATGATCTGATTGAGCGGATGGGGTCGATTACGCGGCAGTTGAAATCGTACTCACGCAAGGGCGGAGATGACTTTCAGCCAGTAGAACTTGGGGATGCGATGACATCGGCGCTGTCGATCATGGCCCCGCAGCTACGTGAACGTAAGGTGCAGATCAGCCGCATTTTGCCCGGTGTGCCGGTGCGGGTGATGGGGGATCGGGTGCGCATTGAGCAGGTGATGATCAACCTATTGCGCAACGCGTTGGATGCGATGGAGGCCGAAACCGACCCCGAGATCGAATTGCTATTGGCGGCCGGTGAGACCGCGACATTGACGGTGCGAGATAACGGGGCAGGCATTGAGAACCTTGATGATCTGTTTGAGCCGTTTTTCACCACCAAGCAGCCGGGCAATGGCGTCGGGCTTGGGCTTGCCATTTCGTCGGGGATCGTAAACGACCTAGGGGGACGCCTGACCGCACGCAATGGTCAGGGCAGGGGGGCTGTATTTGAAATGCAGCTACCTATCTTGAGTGATGAGATCGAGGCAGCGGAGTAGAGACAGATGGCTCAGGCTATGAAAATCGCGATTGTGGATGACGAGCAGGATATGCGTCAATCTATCAGCCAATGGCTGGCCTTGTCGGGCTATGACACCGAAACATTCGCCAGTGCAGAGGATGCGCTGAAGTCATTGGGACCGGATTATCCGGGCATCGTGATTTCGGATATCAAAATGCCGGGCATGGACGGGATGCAATTCCTGAAAAAACTGATGGGTGCCGATAGTGCGCTGCCTGTGATTATGATCACCGGACATGGTGATGTGCCCATGGCGGTTGAGGCGATGCGCGTTGGGGCGTTTGATTTCCTGGAAAAGCCGTTCAAGCCGGACCGGATGAGCCAGCTTGCCAAAAAGGCCAGCCATGCACGTCGATTGACGTTGGATAACCGCGCGCTGCGCAAGGAATTGTCCGATGGCGGACAGTTGATCAAAAAACTCATCGGCTCCAGCCCCGTGATGACGCGGTTGAAAGAGGATATTCTGGATCTGGGGCAGGCGGATGGCCATGTTCTGATTGACGGGGAAACGGGCACGGGCAAAACGCTGGTGGCACATGCGTTGCATGCGGTGGGCAGTCGTGCGGGCAAGAAATTCGTGCTGATAAGCTGTGCTGCGATGGAAGAAGAGGCGCTGGCGAAGCGGTTGTTTGGCCCGATGCAGCCCGAAGACAGCCAGCTGCCCGCGATTGAGGAGGCACGTGGTGGCACGTTGATATTGGAAGATGTCGAGGCCCTAAGTGATGCGTGTCAGGCGCGTTTGCTGAGTGTGATCAACGAACAGGGCAATCCGGCGGAAACGCGGATCATTGCGATTTGTAACCTACAGGAACAGGACCGCACCTGCGAAGATGCGTTGCGCCCGGATCTGTTTTACCGCCTTGCTGCCCTGCGCATTACGGTGCCACCATTGCGTCAACGTGGTGAGGATATCCTGACCTTGTTCACGCGCCTGTCGGATCAATTTTCCGAGGAATATGGGTGTGATGCGCCCAAGGTCAGCGCGCAGGAAGCAGCACAATTGTTGCAGGCCCCGTGGCCGGGAAATGTGCGTCAGTTGATCAATTTGGCGGAACGTGCGGTGCTGCAATCACGGCGCGGCGGGGGTACGATTGCCTCGTTGTTGATGAATGACCACGAGGAAATGCAGCCGGTGATGACGACCGAGGGCAAGCCGCTAAAGGAATACGTCGAAGCCTTTGAGCGGATGTTGATTGATAACACCATGCGCCGTCATCGCGGATCCATCGCCAGCGTGATGGAGGAGCTGTGCCTGCCCCGGCGTACGCTGAATGAAAAGATGGCGAAATACGGGTTGCAGCGCGCGGATTACCTGTGACGGCAGGTTTTCGGGGCAAATTGGCCACATAGGCCCCGGTTTTTGGGCGATATTTTACGGGCACCGATGATTTGGTGCCCGTTTGCCGTTTTTGGGGCCAAAATTTCGGGTAGGAATGAGAGTGCAGCGCGAACATTTTCTATTCACGCCGAATTGCCCATTGTAATTTGCAATGCGCTGGTCTTATGTAGTTGAGACGGGACTGTGGATAAGATGCACGTTCCCGCATGAGTTTCGCTGAACGAAACCGTCGCAGGCCTAATCAATGCCCGATCTTTGTTCAGACCGATTGGACCCCGCTTTGGGGTCAGAGAGACGCCCGGACCGCGCGAGATTGCGGCGGGCACGTAACAGGCACCGCGGTAATCATGCCGCTGGGTCGGAGAAAAACCGCGATGAAGCGCGCGAACGTATTGAGAGACCGAGCAGAGGCCGTACGCGGCCCCCTTGGCCGCGCGCCTAGCTTCGCCTTGACAAGACACCCCACGCAAACGCAAGGCTCGGCTCCGCCGGGTCCAGCGTTGTTGCGCGGGTGCACATGGACAACATGGCTAAGAAAATGCTTATCGATGCCACCCACGCGGAAGAAACCCGCGTTGTGGTGGTCGACGGAAACAAGGTTGAGGAATTTGACTTTGAATCCGAAAATAAACGTCAGCTTGCTGGCAATATCTATCTAGCAAAAGTAACGCGGGTTGAGCCGTCGCTTCAGGCGGCTTTTGTGGACTATGGCGGAAACCGTCATGGTTTCCTCGCGTTCTCGGAAATTCATCCTGACTACTATCAGATCCCGGTCGCTGACCGCGAGGCGCTGATGGAAGAAGAGCGCGCCTATGCAGAAGCAAACAAGACGCGTGACGAAGATGATGAAAAACCCAAACGTGCTCGTAAGCCTCGCTCGCGCAGCCGGGCCAAGAAAAAGCCCGAGGATGCAGTGGCCGCAGATGCGGATGCGATCAGCGGTATGGAAACCATTGATCTAGGCGAAGACGCGGCAGAAACGGATGCAGTTGCGGCAACGGATGCTGTCGCTGATGCGCCGGTTGCACAAGAAGCGGCGGCTGAAACGGTTGCTGTGGAAGCGCCTGTTGCCGAGGCAGAAGCTGTTGAGGCGGCACCAAGTGCGCCTGCTGTTGAAGCGGTTGAAGAAGCCCCAGTTGAGGTTGCTGCTGTAGAAGCGGAAGCAGAAGCTGCGGCACCTGAGGTTGTTGAAACGGCTGAAGCGGAAACCGTTGCAGAGGCTGAACCCGAAGCAGATGCGGTTGAAGATGATGCGGGTAAGCCGGGTCAGACAATGGCCGCAAATAGCGACAGTGACGATGCTGTTGCGACGCGTGACCCTGAAACAGGCGAAGAAACCGAAACGTCTGAACCTGCGGAAGCTGCCCCTGTGAGCGAAGACGCCAGTGGGGATGCGGATGAGGAAACCAGTGAAGACGCTGGCGATTCCGAAGCAGAAAGCAATGACGACGACGATGATGATGCGGGCCCGCGCCGGTCTGATGCATCCTTTAAGGATGACAGCATCGAATCCGTTGCGGATGAGGATGACAGCGAGGATATTCGTCCGGTGCGCAAACCGCGCCCGCGTCGTTACAAAATCCAGGAAGTTATCAAGGTTCGCCAGATCCTGTTGATCCAAGTGGTCAAAGAGGAACGCGGCAATAAGGGTGCAGCCCTAACGACTTATCTGTCCTTGGCGGGCCGGTATTGCGTATTGATGCCAAACACCGCGCGTGGCGGCGGCATCAGCCGTAAAATCACCAATGCCGATGACCGTAAAAAGCTGAAAGAGATCGCCTCGGAAATTCAGGTGCCTCAGGGTGCGGGATTGATCGTGCGTACAGCGGGTGCCAAACGCACCAAGGCCGAAATCAAACGCGATTACGAATATTTGCAGCGGATGTGGGAACAAATCCGCGAGCTGACGTTGAAATCTATCGCGCCTGCGAAAATCTACGAAGAGGGCGATCTGATCAAACGCTCGATCCGCGACCTATATAATCGTGAGATTGATGAAGTGTTTGTTGAAGGTGATCGCGGATACCGCATCGCCAAAGACTTCATGAAAATGATCATGCCGTCGCATGCGAAAAACGTAAAGAAATACGAAGAGCAACTGCCGTTGTTCGCGCGTTATCAGGTGGAAGCCTATCTTGCGGGCATGTTTAACCCGACGGTTCAGTTGCGATCTGGCGGCTATATCGTGATTGATGTCACTGAGGCGCTTGTGGCGGTTGATGTGAACTCTGGTCGGGCAACCAAGCAGGGATCTATTGAAGAAACCGCGCTGAACACCAACCTTGAGGCCGCCGAAGAAGTGGCGCGTCAATTGCGGTTGCGTGACCTTGCGGGTTTGATTGTCATCGACTTTATCGACATGGATGAGCGTAAGAACAACGCCGCCGTTGAAAAGCGGATGAAGGACAAGTTGAAGACCGATCGTGCGCGCATTCAGGTGGGACGCATTTCGGGCTTTGGTCTGATGGAAATGAGCCGTCAGCGTCTGCGTCCGGGTATGATTGAGGCAACAACACAGCCATGTCCACATTGTCATGGAACGGGGTTGATCCGGTCTGATGATAGTTTGGCGCTGTCGATCCTGCGTCAGATTGAGGAAGAAGGTACACGTCGCCGTAGCCGTGAGGTGCTTGTGAAAGCGCCGGTTGCGATTGCAAACTATCTGATGAACCAAAAGCGTGAGCACGTCGCACAGATCGAGGCGCGTTACGGGTTGTCGGTACGTGTTGAAGGTGATCCGACGCTGATTACACCTGATTTCGCGCTGGAGAAATTCAAGACTGCGACGCGGATTGTTGCGGAAGTTGCCGCACCTGTTGTGTCTGTTGATACAACGATCATGGATCAGGTCGATGATGAGATCGAAGACGCGGTTGTCGTCGCTGAGCCTGAAGCGGTCGTGACCGAGACCGGTGACGAAGAGTTGAAACCGAAAAAGCGGCGTCGTCGTCGGCGGCGTCGGAAATCTTCGGGCGGTGAAAACGGCGAAGAGACATCTGGAGAGGGTAACGATTCTGGTTCAGAAGCACCCGCCAATGCGCCAACCGAAGCTGGTGAGGCAAGTGATGCCCCAGCAGATGCGGTTGCTGTAGAGGCCACAACGGATGAGCCTGCGGCTGAAGAAAAGCCGAAGAAAAAGACCCGTAGCCGGACGCGTTCGCGCAGTAAGAAGGTGGTTGATGAGGCTCCTGCTGCTGAGGCTGTAACTGCTGAGGCCCCCGTTGCCGAGGCTGTCGTTGAAGAGGCCGCACCGGTTACCGAGGCTGTGGTTGAAGCGGCACCAGTTGTTGAAGCGGTGTCTGAGCCTGTTGTGGTGGCAGAAGCCGCGCCAGAAGTGGTTGCGCCCGTTGTTGCCGAAACAGCCCCGGAAGTGGTTGAAGCTGCTCCGGTGGTGGAGACAGCCAAACCCGAGGTGGTTGCGGTAGCTGACACGCAGGTTCTTGAAAAAGTTGAAGAAACACCTGCGGAACCGCCCAAGCCTAAGCGGCGCGGTTGGTGGTCCAAGTAACCAAAATGAAAAAACGCCGGGATAGATTCCCGGCGTTTTCTTTTGGGGCTGCCATCACCGTTTGGGTTGGTTTGAGACAAGAATTATATGTGACTTGATCCGAAAATTTGCGGCAGGCATTCGCCCTAGCCGCCTTTTTTCACCGAGAAGATAATCTGAGCATCGCTCTCTTGTATGTCGATCAGGGTGTGACCGGATTCATTGCAAAAATGCGGCACATCAATGATCGCTGCGGGATCATCCGCAAGCAGGCGCACTATTTGCCCTGCATCAAGGGGCTTTAGCCGCTTACGCAGTTTCAGAACGGGGAGCGGGCACAAAAGCCCAAGTGCATCTATTTCATCGGTCATGAGCGACGCTTAGTGGGTTTTGGGGCGCTGGTGAAGGGGGGCCGAATTATTTTGCTGCGATGTTTCGTCCATTCCACGATCTTGTGACCGGGGATGTGGTGACGGCTGCGAAACAATGGCCTATGCAGGTGATATGTTTGGAATCGATATCATAGACGCCGGGTTGTTGCCCGCGATGGTTGTTGCACTCATGGCGGGGATTGTATCCTTTTTGAGCCCATGCGTGTTGCCAATTGTGCCGCCCTATCTTGCCTATATGAGCGGGGTATCTGTCACCGACCTAAGCGAGGGGAAAGGCGCGCAGCGAAAAGCGATTGTGCCGGCGATTTTCTTTGTGATGGGCCTGTCGACGGTGTTTTTGCTGTTGGGGTTCACGGCGTCAGCGATTGGGACGTTGTTTTTGCAATACCAATCGGTGTTCAACACTGTGGCCGGTGTATTGGTGATGATTTTTGGCGCGCATTTTGTTGGCGTTTATCGCATTGGGTTTCTGGATCGTGAGGCGCGGATTGATGTTGGCGATCGGGGGGGATCTTCCTTTGGGGCCTATGTGCTGGGCTTGGCTTTTGCCTTTGGTTGGACGCCGTGTATTGGCCCGCAGTTAGGCGCGATCCTGTCGATTGCCGCGAGTGAGGCATCGGTCACCAAGGGGACATTTTTGCTGGCAATTTATGCGATGGGATTGGGGTTGCCGTTTCTGTTGGTAGCGATGTTCTTGCCGCGATTGGGCGGGCTGATGCGCTGGATGAAGCGTCATATGGAGCAGATCGAACGCGTGATGGGATTGTTGCTGTGGACGATTGGTCTGTTGATGTTGACGGGTGGATTTTCTGCGTTTTCCTATTGGTTGCTTGAGGTGTTTCCTGCTCTGGCATTGCTTGGCTAAGGGCGTTGGGGCTCTGCCCCACGTGGAATGCGGGCGCATTCAACGCTCCCCGGGATATTTTTGCCCAAGAGAAGCCGGGGAGCCAGATAGGGGATGTGGCATTTGGGCTTACTCTTGCCGTAAATGCCCGTTAACCTTGTCTGCGTTACGAGGGCAGGCATGAGCAATATTCCCAAGTCAGCAGTGCGGCGGCGCCGGGTGTTTTACATCCCCGGTTATGACCCGATTCATCCGCGCAGGTATCGCGAGCTATATCGCAAAGAAGGGGCCGCGCAGGCTGCTATTTCCGGTTATGAAATTTCATTGAAGCCGAAAGCGACCAAGGGTGCCTATGGGTGGCATGTGGAAAGCTGCGTGGATGGAATTGAGGTTCAGGCCGATGTTGAGGTGTTGGTTTGGTCTGACATTGTGCGTGGCAGCATGGATCAGGGAATCATCGCAACCTATCTGCAATTGGCGCGTACGGCGTGGACCTATATTGGGTCGGGCGCGTTGTGGCGATTGATGCAGCTGCGTAAAGGGCCGGTGATTGCAGCGCTATATCCGGTGGTGTTTTTACTGGTGCAATTGGGGTTGGCATTGTTGGCAGCTTACGGGTTGGCATTGGCGATCGGGCTTGTGTTGCCGTGGTGGGCCGGTTTTGCCGGGCTGGCTGTGGTGCCGGGATTGTTGAACTGGTTTCGCAAAAAGGACGGTAAGTTTTTCGCCTATTACCTGATGCATGATTATGCCTATTCGGCGGCGTCAAAGGGGGCGAACCCGCCCGAGCTTGAGGCGCGGATGGCCGAGTTTGCAGGGGTGATCAAGGCGGCATTGGCGAGTGATGTTGATGAGGTTTTGGTGGTCGGGCACAGTTCTGGTGCGCATATTGCGGTGTCGATATTGGCGGATTTGATCCGTGAGGGGCGTGTGCCTGAAGGTGGGCCGCAGCTGGGATTTTTGTCGTTGGGGCAAGTGGTGCCTATGGTGTCATTCTTGAGGGATGCCAGCCGGTTACGGGGTGATCTTGCCTATTTGTGCAAACAGGATGCGTTGAGTTGGGTGGATGTTACAGCACCTGGTGATGGTTGTGCCTTTGCGCTGTGCGATCCTGTGGCGGTCAGTGGGGTTGCGCCTGCTGAGGGGAAGTTGTGGCCCTTGGTTATCTCGGCGGCTTTTACGCAGACGTTAAGTGCGGCGCGTTGGAAGGCCTTGCGGTGGCGGTTTTTTAGGCTGCATTTTCAATACCTTTGCGCGTTTGACCGGCCCGGGGATTACGATTATTTTCAGATCACGGCGGGGCCGCTAAGTTTGCGTGCGCGGTATGAGGGGCGGGTGCCGTCGAAATCGCGGATCGAGAAACCTGTGAACAAATTCACGTCGGTGTCGTCATGATGCCGCCCAAGCCAAATGCGCGGCCTGATAAGGTATCGTTGTGGCGCTATGTGAAGCTGTTCCGGCAGGATATTTTGTCTGCACAACCCGCGCGCCTATACCGGGCATGGATGGCAGAATTTCGCACACCGTTTTTCAGATCATACCTGTTGAACCAGCCTGATCTGGTGAAAACGGTTCTAAAAGAGCGGCCCGATGATTTCCCGAAATCCAGCCGTATTTCTGAGGGGCTGCGGCCTTTGCTCGGGAATTCGGTGTTTTTGACCAATGGGGATGTGTGGAAGCGGCAGCGGCGTATTATTGATCCGGCATTTGAAGGTGGGCGGTTGCGCGATACGTTTCCGGCGATGTGGCAGGCGGCAGAGGCGGCGGTGGCGCGGCTGGAGGGGCAATGCGGCACTGAGGTCGAGATTGAACAGGAAACCAGCCATGCGGCGGCGGATGTGATTTTTCGGACGTTGTTTTCCATTCCGATTGAACATGAAATTGCCGGACAAGTGTTTAGCGAGTTTCGCGATTATCAACGCAGCCAGCCGATTTTGAATGTGGCGGCGTTTTTGCCGTTACCGCGCTGGATGCCAAGGTTTTTCAATAAACGCACGCGGGTGGCGGCCAAATCTATTCGACGGTTGATCACATCGTTGACTGAAACGCGGATGGCGGAGATTGCGCAAGGCACGGCGCCGGATGATCTGGCGACCAAGATAATGACCACGGCAGACCCGCAGACGGGGGATGTGTTTACCACCGATGAAATGGTGGATCAGGTCGCGATTTTCTTTTTGGCGGGGCATGAAACCAGTGCCTCGGCGCTGGCGTGGGCGCTGTATTTGATGGCGCTATATCCAGAGTGGCAGGAGCGTTTGGCGACCGAAGCGCAGGTTTTGGAGCAATGCGAATTTTCTGCGATGTCCAAGCTGCGCCAAAGCCGAGATGTGTTTCGCGAAACCCTGCGGCTGTATCCGCCGGTGCCAATGATGGTGCGTCAGACAACCTGCCCCGAGACGTTTCGCGCGCGTGATGTGCCCGTGGGGTCGCAAATGGTGGTCTCACCGTGGCATCTGCATCGCCATGAGCGGTTGTGGGAGAAACCGGATGATTTTGATCCTGCGCGTTGGACCACGGAAAATGGTAAAACCTGTATGCGCGAGGCATATATTCCGTTTTCAACGGGCGCGCGCGTCTGTCCGGGGGCCGGGTTTGCCATGGTCGAGGGGCCGCTGATTCTCTCAATGATCCTAAAGCATTACCGGGTGCGCCCGGTTGAGGGGCCAGCACCGGTTCCGGTGGCGCATTTGACGGTGCGCAGTGAAAACGGCATTCGGGTGCATCTGACGCGGCGATAGGGCGGTCGCGTCTAGAACCAGTTTGAAACGCGTTTTGCGCCGCCGGAAATATCACGGCCCACACCCTCAACCGTGGCACAGGCGGTGAGGGATGTCAGAAGCAGAACAAGTAGCGTGGTGCGCATTGGGTCAATCCTTTTGATACCACCAGACCGCGGGCATCCATTCGACGCCATCACCGTATAGTGGCAAAGTTGTGGGATAGCGGAGTTCTGATTTATGGGCAATACGCCCGTTGCCAAAGCCCCAGATCGGGATGACATAGCGGCCAGCGGCCAAGATGCGATCAATCGCGCGGGCAGCAGCGTGATAATCCGCCACGGTTTCAGAATTCAGCAGGGCCGTGATCATCGCATCCATCGCAGGGGATTTCAGGCCCATCAGATTGCGCGAGCCTTGTTGGTCGGCGGCCTTGGAGCCCCAGTAAAGCTCTTGTTCAATGCCGGGGGAAAGGGAGGCAAAGCGGCGGTAATCGGTGATGTCGAAATCAAAGCTTGTGATGCGCTGGTTATATTGCGCGTCATCCACAGCCGAGACAGTGACGGAAACACCCAGCCTTTCCAGTGATTTACGGTAGATATCGGTGATGGTTTTGTCGCGTTGGTTGGCCTGTCGTATGAGAATGTCAAAGGCCAGAGGCTCGCCCGCGGCGTTTTTCATAATGCCGTTTTGGACGGACCAGCCCGCGGCATTCAAAAGCTTAATCGCCTTGCGGATATTGCGGCGATTACGTTCGGTGCCATCTGAAACGGGGAGCTGGTAGCCGTCATATGCCTCTGGTGGCAGGGTGGCGCGGTAGGGGGACAGCAGGGTTGCCACGCGGCCCGATGCAGCGCCGTCGTGTTTGGCCAGTACCGAATTTGAGAAATAGGAGGTGATCCGGGTTTGGCGCTGGCCGGTCATGGCCTCGTTGATGAATTCAAAGTTGAACGCATGGGTAAGGGCGTCGCGCACGCGAATATCGCGTAGTTTTTCGCGGCGTGTGTTCATGACAAAGCCAGTGATGCCTGTGGGTTTTTGATGGGGAATTTCGGTTTTAGTGACCGAGCCGTCGATGACAGCAGGGAAATTGAATTGGCTGTGCCATTTCTCGGCGTTGAATTCACGTAGGAAGCTGATTTCCCCGGCTTTAAAGGCCTCGAACATGACGTTGTTATCGCCGTAAAATTCGATCAGGATTTCATCAAAATTATTGGTGCCGCGGCGGATTGGCAGATCGTTGCCCCAGTAGTTTGGATCGCGTTGCAGAACGATATTGCGGCCAGCCTCGTAGGAGGAAATCATGTAGGGGGCCGATCCGATGGGCACGTCATTCACATCACTGCCGGCAAAATCGACGCCCTGCCATTGGGCCTTTTGCAAGATAGGGCGCAGTCCAGCGATGAGGGCGAGTTCGCGGCTGGGTTCTGTGAATGTCATACGGATTTTGCCGGGGGCGGTTTCGGCTATCGAGGCGATTTTTTGCCACAGCGCGTGGTAGCGCGGGTGCCCTTGTGTGCCGAGAGTTTGGTAGGACCAGATGACATCCTCAGCGGTGACGGGGGTGCCGTCGGAAAAACGTGCGAGGGGATTGAGGGTGAATTCAACCCAGCTGCGATTCGGTGCGACCTCAATCGATTCGGCCAAAAGACCGTAGATTGTCATCGGTTCATCCCAACTGCTCATCATCAAAGATTCATGTGTAAGGTATCTAAGTTGCCACGGTGGGGTGCCTTTTAGCACAAACGGATTGAGGGAATCATAGCCCCCCGTATTGCCCGTGATCAGGCGCCCGCCTTTGGGGGCATCCGGGTTGGCATAAGGGAGGGACACAAAATCGTGTGGAAGGGCCGGATCGCCATACATAGCTATGCCATGAAGGGGTTGAGTGATTCCCTGAGAGGGGGCCATGACACTGACAATTATGAGGATTTGGCAGAAGAATTTATAGAAACAATCTGGTCGCATATGTTGAACAATCTCGCTCTGCCCTTGTTTTCATTACCGTCAAGCTACCTAGGGTTTGCAGGCAGATCAAACTTTTAGCTTGGACTCTGAGCGCGGGATTGCTTATAAAGACTGTACTGCTCGATAGGTTTCTTGCCTGTATGAAACCTGCCTCAATAACTATACGCCCGCTTCGTGCGGGCGTTTTTTTTGGCCCGTAGTAATACTTAAATCCCATCAAGGCGAAGGAAACACCTTATTTTGCTGGTGCGGCATGCTATGCTGCAATTGCAATATAATTAAAAGGTGGTTCATGACTTTAATTGGAAAAACCGCAATCGTTACTGGATCTAACTCGGGAATCGGTTTGGGAATCGCCCGTGGTTTGGCCGGAGCCGGGGCGAATTTGGTTTTGAACTCGTTCACAGACACGGCGGCAGATCATGAATTGGCCCGCGGGATCGCGGACGAGTTCGGTGTGACGGTGCGCTATATTCAGGCGGATATGTCAGTTGGGGCGCAATGCCGCCAGTTGATCATTGATGCGGGCGGCTGTGATATTCTGGTGAATAATGCGGGCATTCAACACGTGGCCCCGATTGACGAGTTTCCGGTTGATAAATGGGATGCGATTATTGCGATCAACATGAGCTCTGCTTTCCATACGACGGCGGCGGCATTGCCCTATATGCGGGCAAATGGCTGGGGGCGTATCGTGAATATTGCCTCGGCACATGGATTGACCGCCTCGCCGTTCAAATCTGCCTATATTGCCGCCAAACATGGCGTTGTGGGCATGAGCAAAGCCGTCGCCTTGGAAACAGCGCAGGAAGCGATCACCTGCAATGCCATCTGTCCGGGATATGTATTGACGCCGTTGGTTGAGGCGCAAATCCCGGACACGATGAAAGAATATGGCATGAGCCGGGATGAGGTTGTGAAAAACGTCATGCTGACGCGCCAACCAAGCAAGGAATTTGCCACGGTTGAGCAATTGGGCGGCACGACAGTGTTTCTATGTTCGGAGGCAGCCGCGCAGATCACCGGAACCACGATCAGCGTCGATGGCGGCTGGACCGCGCTATAGTATGACTGAGGGGGCTGTTGTGTGAGTGCACAGCCCCGGCAGCAGAAAGTGCTCCCAGCCGGGCTTCTATACGCTCCGCTGAGGGCGAAACCTGCGGATTAGGTTTCGTCTGTTGCGGGGGGGGCTGAGGGATCTTTGGTGTTTGGATAGACCAGACCTGCGGAAATCACCAATTTGGCCGCGTCTTCCACGCTCATATCCAGCTCAATCACGTCATCTTTGGGAAAGAACAGCAAAAAACCCGAGGTTGGGTTTGGGGTTGTGGGCACAAAAATGCTCAGCAACTGGCCTGAATGGGTGGCACGTTTGTTCACCTCGCCCTTGGCCGTGGTCGAGATGAAACCAATCGCCCAGATACCCTTGCTTGGATATTCGATCAGGCAGGCCTTCTCGAAGCTGCGATCAGATTGGGCAAAGACGGTTTCGGCAATCTGTTTCACACCGGAATAGATGGTGCGCACGACGGGCATTCTATCAACCAGCCCCTCGCCATAGCGAATGAGAGAGCGGCCAATCAATCCTTTGCCGATCCAACCGATAAAGGTTGTGAAGGCCAAGAAGAAGAAAACGCCCACACCGCGGATATTGATGGATTCGCCTTCGCCAATCCAAGAATTGTAATTTTCATGTCCGATCAGCGCCCGCACAATCGCCTCTGGATGATAGGCACTGGGAACAAAGGGCAACACAAAGCTGTCGACCCAGCCGATAAAGCTCCAGAGCAGCCAAATGGTAAAGACAACTGGCGCAATCACCACAAGCCCCGTCAGAAACGAGGTGCGCAGCCTGGAAAACAGGCTGCTTTTACGCGGATGTGGTTCTTCGATGAATGGTGTGGTCATATCTGTCCCGCAGCTTGTTGATGCTAGATAGGGTGTTTCGTTGACCGCTTCAAGAAATTGACGGTTAGGGCACGGTTATTTCGTTGTTTTGGCCAATTGGACCGCGATCTGGGCAGCAAGGCGGGCGTTATTCAGCACTAAGGCAATGTTTGCGGTCAGGGATTGCCCGTTTGTCAGCTCAAATATGCGTTGCAACAGGAATGGCGTGACGGATTTGCCGGAAATATTCTGCTCTGATGCCTCGGCCGTGGCCTGTGCAATGATGGGCGCAAGCACATCAGCGGTGATTTCAGCATCTGCCGGAATCGGGTTTGCCACGAGTTGTCCGCCGGGCAGGCCCATTCGCGCGCGCATCAAATGAGTGGCGGCAATGTCAGCGGCAGTATCGAGCCGCAAAGGCGCAATTATATCGGATGTGGCGGACCAAAAGGCGGGCAGGCTGTCTTGGCCAAAGGCAATGACCGGCACGCCGTTTGTTTCCAGCACCTCAAGTGTTTTGGGGATATCAAGGATGGCCTTGGCCCCGGCGGCAACCACGGTGACGGGGGTGGCTGCAAGCTCGAGCAGGTCTGCTGAGATGTCAAAGCTGGTTTCAGCACCTTTGTGCACGCCCCCAATGCCGCCCGTTGCGAAAACGGCAATGTCTGCAAGGTGGGCGGCGATCATGGTCGCGGCGACCGTTGTGGCCCCATTGCGGCCGGTTGCCATGCAAACAGGCATATCTGCGCGCGAGACTTTCATCACGTTCTTGGCCTGAGCGAGGGTGTTAAGCTGTGCCTCTGTTAGGCCGATGTGCAATGTGCCGTTCAGGATGGCGATTGTCGCAGGGATCGCCCCGTTGGCGCGTACGGTTGCCTCGACCTTATGGGCGACCTCGATGTTTTGCGGGTAGGGCATGCCGTGGGTAATGATTGTGCTTTCCAGGGCGACAATGGGTTTGCCAGTGGTTTGTGCCTCGGCAACTTCGGGAGAGAGAGTGAAAAGGGTCATGTGGCATTGCTTCCTGAAACGTAATTTGCGGCGGCCTGAAGCGCGCGGGAAAGGGCATCTTCGCGGCCTGACTTTGCGCGTTCGGCGGCGATATGGGCGGCCATGAATGTATCACCGGCGCCGGTGACGCGTGTGACCATGACGGCGGGGGGAATTTGGGTGATGACGCTGTGCTGCGTGGCGTCAATGGTGTTGGCGCTGGTGCCGTCACTGGCGCTATTGCCGCCATCGGTCACAAGCACGCGAAAGGCACCGCGATCCAGCAGGGCAGATGCGGCATCAGCGGAGGAAGTGAACTCTGTTTGACACAGCAGGCCGGCCTCTTCGAGGTTCACGTAAAGTGTTGCGTGGTTATGGCGCAGAAAGGGTAGCAGGCGTTGCGCCTTGCCGGGGCTGGCGGGGGCAACGCGCAGGTCTGCCTGAGCGAAGGCCGGGCTTTGGGCGATGTTTTCCAGCAAGCGTTGCGTTAGGTTGCCGTCCAGCGCGATGAACCCTTTGTAGGGTGCCGCTGTTGTGCCAAGGGAGCCATCGGTTAGCGGGAGCAGGATTTTGTCGCCCGCAGCCTCAAGGGAGTGAGCATCAGCGATGGCGGCAATCAGGCCATTTGCGCCCTCTACCGCCATGTAACGATCTGTCGGCAGATCAGCGGAGCGATAAATATGATCGGTGATCATGCCAAGCTCTGTGCAGGCGGTAATGAGTTCGTCGCCTTCGTCATCACAGCCAATGGCGGTCAAAAGGGCCGGGCGCAGGCCAAAGCGTGCAAGCGTCATGGCGATGTTCATGGCCACACCACCGGGCAGGCGTGTGATGCGCCCTGCAACGTCAGAACCCTGACGCATATGCACCGGAGCACGGCCAATTACGTCCCACAAAACACTGCCTATGCAGAGAATATCAGCTTTGTTTGTCATCAGGTGCTTGTGCCTTGTAATGGGGGCCAAGACAAGGGAGGCGGGGCGGCTGTCGTGGGGTCACAAGCGACACGGGTGACGGTCAGTCAGGGATGGCGAAAGTCATGGCAGCCCAAAGGCTTTCCCAATGGATATCATGGGTTTCTGCAAATGCTGCGGAGGGTTTGCGCAGCACCACGGCATCCAGCAGATAGCTGTGCCCGGATTTGACCGGAATATGGGCGGTGCCATCTGCATCGGTGCGCAGGGTAAAGACGGTGACGGTTTTGGGATTCAGGCGTTCAAACACCTCGATCTGGGCATTTGCCCGTGGTTCCCCTTGGTAAAGCAATTTGACCGGCAACCCGTTTGGCAGTGGATCTGTATAGGGATTGGCGAGGGCGACGAATTCGGTTTCCAGCCCGGTGATGTCATCTTGGCCCGTGCCTGCACCAATCGCGATGAGCGCTTTGACGTATCTTGTGTAGCCTTCTTTAAGGGGGAAGGCGGGGGCAATATCTTTGGCGATGCTTAGGTCTTTGTGATCCACAAAGGAGCGGAATTTCTTGGCCTCGCGGTAGGTGATGGTTTGCAGGGCGGACTGATGCGCCAATCGCAATAGCCCGTCGGCCTGTGGCGGAATGTTTATAGCGGGCACATCGCCTGCGCGCCCGGTCACGCGGGATTTTGTGGTGCCAAGATATTGATCAAACCGAACGATGCGGCGATCAAACCAAACAAAGCCGTGCCCTTTGAACCCTTCGCCATTTCGCAGGCTTGCAATGACGGGCATGCCAGATTCGACTTGAAATTCCGGGGTATCAATCCAAAACTCGTGCGCATGGGCGGGCAATGTGTAAAGCAGGACCAGAACAAGACAAAAAACGCGGGGCAGGGCCATGGGGCATAACTTTCTGATTGGTTGCTATAGGCTGGCTTTGTTGGCTGTGATGTCAAGTGCTGTTCTGTGCATGGGCGCGGGTGCGCAGGCGCATGAGGTCAACCCGACGATTGCAGATATATCGGTTGAGAATGATGTGGCGCGGCTGCAATTTCGGCTGAATGCAGAGGCGTTTCTGGCGGATATTGATCTGGATGGGTTGGTGGATACCGATGGTGCCGAGACGCGCGAGGCATATGATGTGTTGCGGGCAGTATCCGCGGCGGATCTGTCGGCGTTGATTGAGGCGCAGTCGGATCGGTTTTTGTCTGGTGTCACCCTGTCGGTTGCTGGTGTGCGCGTGGCGTTAAACCAGACAAATGTGCAAGTATCTGAGGGGGTTGATCCTGAATTTCCACGCCAGACCCTTGTGAGTTATGAGGCCAAGGTGCCGATGCTTGCGCGCTCGATGACTTTGGGGTGGGGGAAGGGCTATGGCACGTTGATCCTGCGTCAGCAGGGGGCGGATGATCCCTATACAGGCTATCTGGAAGGTGGTGATGTCAGTCCTGAAATCACCATATCCGGTGGGGATGCATTGAGCGGTTTGCAGAGTTTTGTCGCCTATATCCCTGTCGGGTTTGCCCATATTATCCCGATGGGATTGGATCATATTCTGTTTGTTTTGGGGCTGTTTTTTCTATCGTTGAAAATGCGGGCGTTGTTTTGGCAAATTTCGGCCTTTACGCTGGCGCATACCGTGACCTTGGCGATGGGGGCAATGGGATGGGTTGTCGTGCCTGCCACCATTGTCGAGCCGTTGATTGCAGCCTCAATTGTTTATGTGGCTGTGGAAAATATTCTAAGTCGTGGATTAACGCGTTGGCGCCCGGTGGTGGTGTTTGGTTTCGGGCTGCTGCATGGGTTGGGGTTTGCCTCTGTTCTGGGAGAATTCGGCTTGCCGCAAGGGCAGTTTGTTGCCGCGCTAATCGGGTTTAACGTCGGGGTCGAGCTTGGCCAGATATGTGTGATCATCCTGGCATATGCAGCGGTTGGGTATTGGTTTGGCAAGCGGCCATGGTATCGCGCGTGGATTGCGGTGCCTGCGTCTGGCATGATCGCATTAACTGGCGCGTGGTGGTTTGTTGAGCGTGTTTTTGCATAGCAAGGGAGCGCTCCCGCCCCTTAAGTGACATCAAAGATGTCTCTTGAAGCGTTGGGCCGGGCCGCGCGCCTGCGGCGCGCGGCGGGTCGTCCTACAAATGTAGGTCGCTTAAATATAGGCTTGTTGTAATATTTTCAGGCGGGCAGCTGGATCATCGCTGCGCCAGATTTCCTCACCGATGGCAAAGAAATCGGTAAAGGGTGCAAGTGTGCCCAGAGTGATGTCATCCAGCGCGCCCTCGGCAACGACCGGAATTTCGATCATTTCCGACCACCACTGAAACAGGTCGGCCTCTGCCAAAGTGCCATCACCCAGCGGCGTGTTGCCAACAGGGCCAAAGCTGACGTAATCAGCGCCCGCTTCAGCGGCACCCAGCCCTTCGTGGTTAGACGCGCCGCAGAAGGTGCCGATGATTGCGTCATCGCCGAGATCTTTGCGGGTTTTGCGGATGGAGCGGGCACCATCGATAAGATGCACCCCGTCAAGGCCGTGGCGTTCAGCCAGTAGAACATGTTCGCTGATGACAAGGGCGATATCGCGGGGATAGCAAACCTCGCGCACAGCGTCGGCTGCGCGGCTGAGGCGATCCTCATCCCGAGTGGCAAGAGCAAGGCGCACACAGGCGACATCTGTGCTGTCAAGAACGCGGGCCAATTCGGTTGGAAAGTGGCTAAGCTCAATTTCGGGCGGGGTGATGAGATAGAGTTGAGGGTGCTCGGTTTCGGCCATCTTCTGGCTCCTGCAAACTGGAAGTTGCGCCCCTATAACGCGGATTTCAATGAATGGCTATCTTACAGGTGAGTTTGCGCAGAAAGATATCTGCGCAGAAGTTGCGAGCGGGGCATGCCTCCGGCGGGGATATTTTCACTCAGAAGAAGGGGGTGCTTGTTTTGCTGGGGGCAGAACGGTATGAGCAGCGGGATTTTGCCGGGAGTATTGAAATGCCGTCGACCCTTTCTCAGCCTGTGTTTGTGCTTGTGCGCCCGCAAATGGGCGAAAACATTGGCGGTGCTGCACGGGCGATGTGGAATTTCGGGCTTGACCGGATGCGGTTGGTTGCGCCGCGTGATGGTTGGCCAAATCAAAAGGCGGTTGCGATGTCTTCGGGGGCGGGGCGATTGTTGGATGAGGCGTTGTTGTCGGATGATGTGGCCGGGGCCTTGGAGGATTGCACCTATGTGTTTGCCACCACAGCACGGGCACGGGAACTGACGAAACCGGTTGTCACGCCTGAACGGGCGATGGAAATCGCGCGCGAAAAAATAGCCGCGGGCGAGAAGGTCGCGGTATTGTTTGGCCCTGAACGTGCCGGCTTGGAAAATGACGATATTTCAAGGGCTAATGCGATTATCAATGTGCCGGTTAATCCGCAGTTTGCCTCGCTTAATCTGGCGCAATGTGTGTTGTTGACGGCCTATGAATGGCAACGCGGGGCGAATGATGTGGTGCATGAGCGTGTTGAAATGGCGCGCACGGAATGGGCCACAAATCAGGACGTTGAAAAACTTGCGGAGCACTATGAGGATCGCATGCAGGAGGCGGGTTTCTTTTTCCCAGAGGCCAAGGCGGATGGCATGAAGATCAACCTGCGCAACATGTGGTCACGGATGCCGTTCACTCGGGCGGATGTGCAGATGCTGCACGGTATGATGCGCCAAATGGCCCGCTGGAGAGAGCGCGGCGAATAATTCAATCGAATGTGACCTAGGCGGTGAAGCGCTCTTGAAGCTATGGGCGCGCGGGCCTAGTCTCTGCTCAACATCGCAAGGAAAAAGCTATGAGCCAGAAGCGCAGTATTTTTGAGGACGTGAGCGAAAAGCATGAACCAGTTGCGCAAGCTGCTGGGGGTATTGATCGCAGTCCCAAAGGAGCGCGGCGCGGCATTAGGGCGTGGTTGTTTGTGTTGTTTTCCATGCTTGTGGTGATGATTGTTGTGGGCGGGTTAACCCGTCTAACAGATAGCGGGTTGTCGATTACCGAATGGAAACCCGTGACCGGAGCTATGCCGCCCTTGAGCGAAGCCGCCTGGCAATCAGACTTCACCAAATATCAGGAAATTCCGGAATATAAGTTGCAAAACAAAGGCATGAGCCTGACAGAGTTCAAATCAATCTATTGGTGGGAATGGGGTCATCGGCAATTGGGCCGGGTGATCGGGCTTGTGTGGATTGTGGGTTTTGTTGGATTTTTGGCGGCGCGACAGATACCCACAGGCTGGACCGGACGGTTGTTATTGCTGGGCGCATTGGGCGGTTTGCAGGGGGCCATTGGCTGGTGGATGGTTAGCTCTGGTTTGGAGGGGACACGGTTGGATGTCGCCTCATATCGGTTGGCGATCCATCTGGGGTTGGCATTTGTGATCCTTGGGCTGATTGGCTGGAACATGATGCTGCTGGGGCGCACTGAACGTGACCTAATGCAGGCGCGGCGTGGCAAAGATGCCAAGCTATATTCGATGTCGACAGGGCTGCTGCATGTGGCGTTTATCCAGATTTTACTGGGGGCGTTGGTGGCAGGAATTGACGCGGGTCGCAGCTATACCGATTGGCCGTTGATGGCGGGGAGCGTGCTGCCGCCCGATATGTTTTATATGACACCGGTTTGGTCAAACTTTTTTGAGAATGCCGGACTTGTACAGTTTATGCACCGGGTTTGGGGCTATCTATTGTTAATTTTCGCCATTGTGGTTTGGCGGCGCGGACGTCGCTCTGCCCATGCGATGACGCGTGGTGCGTTCAACGCGATGATGGCTGCTTTGGCGCTTCAGGTTATTCTGGGGATCACCACCGTTTTGTATATCGCCCCATGGCATCTTGCGATCTTGCATCAATTGCTGGCCGTTGTTGTTTGGGTTCTAATTCTGCGGGCGCGTTTTTTGTCGCATTACCCGGTTTCTACTTCCATCCGTGAAGGACAATAAATATGAGTGCTTTCGAAGAGTTGATGCAATTTCAACATGATACAGAGGCGTTGGGGCAGGTTGCTGGGCGTCTTGGCTGGGATCAGGAAACCATGATGCCACGTGGTGCTGCGGATCAGCGGGCCGAAG